>JADJZU010000002.1 GCA_016715625.1 Bacteroidota bacterium | reverse complement strand
ATGTCAACTGCACACCGGCACCCGATGGCAGCGAGCGGGCAATAAAAAATTGCGGTAGCAGCAGGTCTTTGGTGTTATAGGTTTTGGCCACCACCGTGTCAGACGATTTGCTTTCGTTACCATAGCCATCTACCGCCACCACATAGTAATAATACACCTGATTATCGGCTACACTCACATCTTTCATATACAGATAAACGGAATCGGTGCGAGGCTGACGGGTAATATTGAACTGATTGCCGATGAACTCAAACGCATCGAGCGCATTGCCTTTGCGGAATACTTTAAAAAACTGCGGACGCTTGCCGCCTTTCATACGCCAATCTATCTGCACGCCATAAGGGTCGCCTTCGGCACGCGCAATCACCGGTGTAGATGGAAAAGCTGCAACATCGGGCCATGCTGCTGCATTGCTTGTCCTGGAGGAAATGACTTTGCCCGTACGGTCAATAGCAGAAAGTTGATATTCATAAAGACTACTGCGAGGTGCAGTGGTGTCTACATACAAAAAAGCCATAGCGAGCGCAGCTGTTCGCTCATTCATATAGATACCCAGCGAATCCCAGCGCGGAGCTGTTTTGTATTTCTCCCACAAAGCGGGCAATACTTCGGGGTGCAAAAACTCCGGAGCCAAACCAAACTTTTGAAATCGATGATACTGAGCGGTTAATTGCCCAAGGTTCTCGGGAGCAGTCAGCGTGGCTATCTCTTGCCAGACAGAAGTTCCCTGTTGGCGTCTCTCGAGTTTTACCCGAACTGCGCCCTCGGCATTGGGCCGTGCAGGCGAGCATGGTTCAAAGGCGTTGTATATATAAATGCCGGCACCACCACCGTGTGCAGCATTGCCCAACTGGGCATCGGCCCATTTCAGCAAGGCGGTCAGGAAGATAAGAGCTACTATTTTTCTCATGTCACTGGGGTTTTAAATACGTTCTACGGAAGCTTAGTTGCCACAAGTAATGATAGGATAAGGAGTACGTGGCTGGCAACTGGTATTAAACTCAAAGCCACCAAATTTCAGGTCTTTATCACCATTGGTATTGTAGCTCATGTGTGCACTGGTTTGCAAACAGAAACCGGCACCGGCTTTTACACAAGGACAATACCAGGGGTGGTCGCAATCTGAATCACAACAACCTACACCCACCTCGCCACTGGCACTTACATCTACCCAAATGCTACCTGATAAGGCAGCGGATACAGGCGCCACACTGATGCAGCCATTGACTTCCACCGGAGCATTCACTTGCCCTTCGGCATGCACACATCCTACACCAACCGATGCACCGGCATACACTTTCAGATAAACACTTCCGTTCACATTAAAAGCAAACGTAGGCGAGCCATCAAAATTCAACGCGGTGAGCACATTCGCTTTTATCTCATGATTGAGTCCTGCACTGCCAAAAGGCCCCAGGCTAAGATTAAACTGCGGCACTTTAGGTATGGGCATCTTAATGCCGGCTGCGGCTGCCAGTCCGGTAAACCCGCTTCCGCTCATGGTAGCAGGCAATGTGCCGGTGACGCTGAACTCTTTGAACTTGGCCGTAATTGTAGGCGGGAAGGTGTTTACTCGACCAATGAAAGATGCAGCAGCTGCCTCGCTAATCCAGAAGTCGGGCGGGAAGTTGACCTTGCCACTACCAAAGAAATACCACTTGCCGCTGCCCATCATCATTTCCAAATCCATGGAGATATTCTGATTGCCCGTTACCGCATCTATATGCGAGCTGCCCACCAGAGCCCCTTGATTAAAATCGTATACAAAGTTCATATTGCCAAACGGAGTGCTGGCACCCTCCACTCCTACTTTGTTGCCGGGCTGAGCCACCACATCTCCTTTTATCTCCATGCTCACTTTCTTCTCGCTATCCTTCACGCCTTTTTCCGCAGGCACCGAAAACAAATCACCATCAAACTTAAAGTTACTCCAGGCTCCACCGGTGGTTGCCATTGCTCCTGCTACCTTTTCTATTCCTCTGTTTTTATTGGCAGCAGTGTAGTAAAACTTATTAGCTGTGCCGGTGGTGGTTATAGTGGTGCCGACTGTTGTTCTCTTGAGTTGCACATTAAACAAGTAGTTTTTGAGCGAGGCATTTTCATCTTCCATCGTTCCGTTTAACTCCAGTTTATTGTCGGCAAAAAGTATACGTGCGGATGTAGCCGGAAACTTACACAACACACCCTTCGTTTGCAGAGTCATAGCACCGGGCTCTTCAAACATTACTTTTGTGCTTCCGTTTTCCTTGATCCATTTCAACGTAAAATTGTCGTTGTATTTCAATTGCGGAATGCCAAAGTTGATAGCCCCTTTCATAATGATGTTGTCGGCTCCGGCATCTAAGGTTCCCGGGCTAAAGGTGGCAATCTGATGAATGGTCACATCACTGTTATCGTTCACCAGCATAATTTTGTTGGGATAGCCATTGCTATAGCTGCGCACACTGGCCACTTTAAACTGGCTGCTACCCGTCATCCCCGGCAGGTTACCAAACTTGGCACAGAAATTCTTCCCTTCTGCGGGCAACATCACAAAACTCCAGGCTCCGGTGCCTATGCCTTTATCGAAACCGAAAGACTTAATGATACCCGGCTCCATTTGCAAATTCACAATGCCCGCGAGGGATACGTTATTCAACTGCGGTTCGCCATATAAAAGGTCCGTGTAAGTCACACTCATATTTTTCATAGGCACCGAGATACCGGTGTTCACCGTTCCGTTCTTGATGATCAATCCACCGGATTCTTTGCACTGCCAGTCGGTACTACTTAGCGACCATTTGCCGAGCGGTATTTTGATTTCACCAATACCCGCAGCAGGTGTAAGCACCGATTTAGGTTTCAGGATTATATCGCCCACGTTCAAGTTAATATCCGGTGCATCTACATAATTGAGTTTGGTGTGCAGCACCGTATTCAGCGTCAGCTCATCTTTTGTAAGCAACGATTTATCGGATATAGCTTCGGCACCGGGGTATCGGTTAAAGAGATTAAACAGCAAATTCTGTCCGTTGTATTTTCCGATACGGAATCCTTGTGCCCCTTTTGGGGTCGATTTATCGGAAGTAAATGCTGCATACCATTCATCGGGGTTGCTCCCTTTTGGCCAGGCGGCAATATCAGTTGTAAACTTGGCCCCTTTTGTAAAGCTGCTTTGGTTAATTGAAAAATAGCCTTTAATTACTCCTCGGGTAAGTGTGATGGGGGCTGAAATATCTCCCGGGCCACTTCCGGATCCTGGCGTCAGATACGCTTCATTATCGAGTTGTATCCCTTGATACAAAAATGGATTGCCGTACACTTTTCCGAAATAGGCATCAAAAACTTTCACATCTATTCCATATTCATCTGTGCTTACAGGGTAAGAGGCCGCTATACAAATGGGCTTGCCGCTTGGGCCATTAGCATTACCGGGTTTCACCGCTACCTCGCTAAATGCCAGATGCTGGCTGCCTTCAGCTGCTATCACACTATTGGAGGGTGGCGTAATGATATTACCCCATATTTTTCCGCCTCCACTTTGTGCATCCAAAGTGAGCTTAACCACCTCAATCGAAAATCCCGCCAGCTTGGAAATATCCATAGTAGTACATTCGGTAACGCTGAAGTCATGCGTATAAGCGTATACTCCAGGGAAGAGTTTAATTCCTTTGGTAGTTTGCGCAGAATAGAAAGTGGTATAGGCAAAATCGCCTATGAAATTGCCGACTGATTTGGCACAGAATATTTTGATAGCATTTAAATGCGGCACACCGCGTAACGTAAAGGAACCATCTGCAGCTGTATAGGTTTCCACGGGAGTGCTCAGTTGCGTTTCATCTACATAGATGTGAGCCCCGGCTACCGGCACGTTGCCATTCTTTACTTTACCGGTAAGCACAAAACCCCGGTCGAGCTTCACCTCCACTTCTTTCCAGGCCACATAGGTTTGCGGGTTACTGTTAACAACTACTTTCTTGGGCACATACGGGTAGCCGTTGATGTCTTTTCCATAAACAATAAAATCAAACTTGGTGGCAGTAGAATTGAAGGTAGCATGACCTACGTGGTTCTTAAGCATCGTAGGTTCACCTCCATTGTTGGTGCAGTTGCTCCCCTTAAAGGAATTGACGGTAGCATTTTTAAGCTCGGCACCCATATAAGGCAACAAAGCGTTTGTGGCTTTATCATAAACCATAAAATCTATATCGTGCATTCGGGGCCGCACGGTAATTTGCGGTATGATGTATTCGTTGTTGGGTCCGTATTTTACATCTAACACTGCACTATCCGGAATATACGCATCCATGTTTTCAGGGAATATATATACAGTGACTTTGCCCAGCGGACACTTTAAATTGATATGCTGCTCGCAGGCAAAGATGCTGCAGTTGGAGGCATACGACTGAGCCCAACTATAGTTTTTGCCTACTATTACTTTCGACTTAACTCCTAATCCGGTTTCCGCATCCACCAGTTTTGTTTTTACAGTAATGGGCAAGCGCAAGTCCAGCATCATGCTTTCCTGCTGTCCTTTCTTGGGTTGCGCACCACCAAAAGCCTTGCGCGCTTCATACAAGAATCCCGCTTTTTCTACATATACCAGATAGTAAAATTTTTCACCGGTCATAAATGCTTTGGTGGGCAGATTCTTAAACACAAACTTGCCATCTTCTCCGGTAATCTGCTCTTTGTGTATGCTCCAACCAAACCAGTTAACCATGCCACCTATGCCGTACACCGCACACATGTCGCTAAATGTTAAACCCTGTGCTGTGGCATCAGATTGCAAATAATCCAATACATACTTTTTAGATTCGGGGATGCGCATACAATACACATGCGCATCGGCAAGCGTGGTGTAGCCCATGTTGCTCAGCGGGTGAATGGCCCCACGGATGGTTGGTAGCAGTGGTTTTGCTTCAAAGTATTCGTAATTGGTAGTAGGGATGTAACTAGGTTGTTCGCTGTTAAACTTCTTGCCGCTGCCTCCCCAATTGTAGCTAAAACCAGTTGGGAACACCAGCGCATACGGTGTTTTAAAGTTATTGCTGCTGATTTCATCGGGCTCCACATATAAGTAAAAACTTACATCGTCTATTATCGAGTTGCCATCGCCATGTGCCACCAATCGGTTAAACGAAAAGGTGCCATCGCTTTTGGTGGTTGTTTCGGACACCACGGTATACACATCACCTGCATCATCTTTTATGGTCGGTTCTATCACCGAAGATTTATCGCCATAGACTTTCGGATATAAATTGCCGGTGCCATACATCACCAACTTCACCCGTTGATTGGGAATGGGTTTCCAGGCAGCTTGTCCTTGGGTCCATTCTTCTACCAAGCGTCCCTCTGCACGCACTTCGCAAACGTTGGCGGTTAACTCTCCTACTTCATATTCATAACCGCCATCTACCACAAAGCTATTGTCGGGGCTGTAGTAAAATGGATTGGTAACCACTACCCGAAGCACACGGTAGAGCTGCCCGCCACCATAATTTTGCAAGAAACCAATCTTGGTGCTTTGAGAAGAAGAATCGGAATAGACATTGAAATCAAACTTGAAATTACCACTGCCATCGGCCCAGGTAACATCAAAAATATCGGAGTTGCCATACTTGGAGGTAATGGAAGCGGGAAGATTGGTCGCTATTTTTTCCTGATTACCGGTTTTAATCAAATAAAATGCCTTCAGCAATAACTTTACGTTGGGCAAAGGAAAATCCGGAATATTGTTGGGGGTGTCACCGGCCGGCAGTGCTTTCGCATAACGACCTTTTATATTACCGCTGATGGAGGTATTGACCATCAAATCCGGAACGATGGTTAGCTTTCTATCATAGATTCCATTGTTGTATCGCAGTTCCCAATCGCTGCTGGATTGGTAGGTCAACTCTAGATTGCCGGAATAGCCCGTGGTCCAGTCGCCTGTGCGATATTTCACCGGATTCATAATCACCCGGTTGTCGCCACTCAGTTTAGCATAGACGTAGATTCTGTCGTTTATAAAATCCATGTCATTCACCACCAGGTCGGTAAACTTGCAGGGAATGTTGGTTTTAGCATCGCGCTTGGCTATTACATCATAGGTTTGTCCATTGACGGTTATGGTTTCAGATGCAGAGCTCTCCTTGTAGCCTTCGTTCTTTGGGAAAGAAGCTGGAGAAGAAGGATTGATAAAATAACGCGGCTTGCGTAAAACATATATGATGAGGTCTTTCGGTAACTGCTCGGTAGGTGTTGGTTTGTTATAGTAATCCTTCTTCGGTAGTTCTTTAAATGTCACATCCAGACGATAGGATTTTACGCGCGCATAAAAATCTTTCTGCACTTCCTTTTTGTTTCCATCCACCACTAAGTATTCATCGGGGTTGTTAACATACGGATTTTCCAAACCTGTTAAACTAATGTCATCCTGTACCGATAGCTTAAGCACCTTAACGTAATGGTATGTGGTGCCTTTAATGGTAGTATCCATCACATTGCCTAGTATGGCATCTACATTTACTTCAAAATGCCCGTTGGCATCGGTAGTAGTGCTACCAACAAATTGCCCCGCATCCATAACCGAGGAAGAACCGGTGAAAGCTTTTTCAAGCACCATAAACCCGGTTCCGTCTATGCTTACACCGCTATTGTTATTTTCCTTAATGACCACGGCTTTATAGAAGTTAATTTTCTTGTTAGCGTAAGGAAAGTTACCCGGACCTGCGATGGTAGAAGTAGATACTCCGGAGGGCACCTGTCCTTGCAGCAAACCCAGATTGCTGCCGAAAGATGCGCCCACTTTAGGAGGCGAGTAGATAAAAGAAACCGACTTAGGTAAATTGTAACTGTAATACAAGTTGCCCGACACCTTGTAAGTTTCATAAGATTTTTTGACTTTGAATGTCCACTGATCGCTAAAGTATTTCTCGGGCCCCTGCGGCACATTGCTTATCCCTTTCACCTCCCATGCATAAGTGCTGCCGGCTTTAAAATCGGTATACTTCATGTAATTGTATTTAGTATCCCCTTCGGTAGACAACACATTTACCTGACTATCTACTTTGAGCGCTTGAGCCACCGTTTGTCCCGGCAATACAATAGCTATTCGTAATTGATAAGCCATCAAAGGTACACCCGGAACCGGTGTGGGAGCTTTCCACTCAAAACGGTAATGGTCTGGCATGCCACTCACCGAACTTGATTTAATAATATCGGTAATACCACCATTAGCGGGAGACATCAGTTTTATACTCGACAAGGCGGAAGGCGCATCGGGCACTTGCGCTACACCATACGTAAACCAACACGGCTCGCTGAAACCTTGGTTCTTAAATGAAACACTGTTGTTGGGCGCTACTGCACGAACGCGCCATACATATTTTTTATTCACTTCCAGTTGAGGCAGTGCGTTGGTATAAACCAGTGTATTGTTTCCTTGTTGCGTAACCGCATACAACACCGGAAAAACATTATTCTTTATCACATCCATAGGATTCATGGTATTGGGCACCTCTTTCAAGGTAAACTCATATTGAATTATGCCGGCTGCGGTAGCCGGAGGAGTCCAGGTAAAAATGATGTTTTGTGGAACCAGCGGTGTAATGGTGCTGCCGCAAAGTGGCTGAATAGCCAACGGAGGGTCGATATAACTGATAGGGAAAGAGGGACTGCAACCCATGGGCTGATCCATCGATAATGGTTGACCGGTTACAAAATCATAAGCGCGTACGCAGATGGTATAATTACCCTCCGGGAGTGCCTGATTTTGAATAATAGCAGCGCGGGTAATGCCAACTAAGTCAATATTGCCGGGGTCGAAATAATTGCGATTGTCAAAATCTGCCAGGTTTATCGGTTTGGTTTGTCCTGCCGGAATATCGATGGATGTTGGCGGAGAATAACCGGATTTTGTAACTGCACTGATGCCGTTATCTCCTGTCAGCTTTACTACTAACCGAACACGCTGCAACTGCGTAGTGGTATTGGTCAGCGTAAGCAAAATTTTATTGGGTTGGTCTACATATGTGCTCAGGTAAGGCGAGTAAGGCGGCAACACCTGAATGTTTACCAGAATAGAATTTTGAGCGTTAGAAGTGTAAGTGGTGAACAGAATAAAAAGCAGTGGCAAGAAGAACTTCTTCATAGCTGTGTGGATTTACAATCAAATGTGGCAAATAAATCAGCACAAGCAGTATAAAAATCATGCGTTATATAGAAAGTCGGACATGACAATTGTCATAAGGAATTTATATTAGATACTGATTTACAGATACTTCCAACACACTCTATTTAAACCTCGAACAGTATTTCCATGGCTACAGATATTGTATTTGAATTGGTAAAATCGTTAGACCGATCCGAGAAAGGCTATTTCAAAAAGTTTGCACAGCGATATGGCGATAAAGATGGTGGTTCTTCTTATCTGCTGCTGTTTGATATACTGGATAAGGCGGATAACTATAACGAGCAAAAGATAAAAACGGCACTTCAAAAGAAATACAGCCAAGCTAACCTGAGTGCGCTAAAAAAATATCTGAAGGAGCAACTGATGAAAGCCTTGCGGAGCTATCACAGTGCTGGCACCGTGCGCATTCAGCTAATGGAAATGATGAAAGACATGGAAGTGTTATACAGCAAAGGGCTGTTTGACCAAATGGAAGAAACATACCAAGAAGCTAAAAAGCTATGTATGGCGCATAACATTGCCCTTACCCAACTTCAGCTCAATTACTATTGGCAGGTATTGCTTATCCGAAACTTTAACCCCTCACAAAGTGATACCCTCGAACCTTTCAGAGAGGAACAGGAAAAACTAATGAAGGAGTATGGATTAAATCTGGAAATAAGCCGAATGGAATCGAAAGTAGCGCAACTACTTTTCAGGTTTCGCAACACTGACGGGGCGGAGATAGCTAATCAGACCACTGATTTTTTAAAGCATCCGTTGTTCAGCAATATAGCGCAGTATACTCCCAGACAACAGTCGGTCGTTTATAATGTGCTGCACCAATACCACAGCATTTGTAACCAACACGAACTTGCATTAAGCGCATTAAAAATGCGAATCGCCATTATTGAAAAGATGCACGAAAATCCGCTGAGGAGCGGGCAAGACTACATCATTACCTTATTCAACATGCTTGTAGAAAGCAAGAGGGGAACAAGTGAGTATGATACCTACTTCAACAAACTGAAAAACCTGCAGCCGTTAAATGAACATCAGGAATTGTATAAACGCGAAATCATCTTTCGTTTGTATCTAAATGAGCTTTCTGAAAAACCTGTATTAAAGGAAGTTCAAGAAGCCGAACAAGCATATCTTGCTAAACCCTTGCCTACCAAGTATGATACCCGAATCAGCAATGCGCAATCCTTTGCATATTGCTTTTATCAATTGGGCGACTTTGACAAAGCACTCGACTGGTGCAATAAAGAATTTCAGGAAGATGAGTATCGATACGATAGCAGCGCAGTGAACA
Organism: Bacteroidota bacterium; assembly: GCA_016715625.1. GTDB lineage: Bacteria > Bacteroidota > Bacteroidia > Chitinophagales > LD1 > Bog-950. The sequence continues at coordinate 229,288 of JADJZU010000002.1, read as the reverse complement.
ATGCGCTGCTAAAAACCATTATTTACATTGAGCAGGAGAAACCAACATTGGCGGCCAGTACGGCCCAAAGCGCCATCTACTTTATAAAAAGATACTTACAGGAAAACACTCATTTGATAAAGGTATTCCAACTACTGCAACACATAGCAGAAAGCAACTCGCCATCCAATCAAAAAAAACATACACGCGACCTAATTGCTATCCTACCGGATACCTACCTTACCTCAAAAGTAAATTTGATGGAATGGTGCAAAAAGCGGCTGGGGTCCCAGTAGGAGCAAGATGATAGGGTATAGCTAAGAAGTAGACGACTAATAAACCACCAACTGTGGTTTGTTTTGCAGAATATCTTCGATGCGAGCCATCAGTTCATCCGTCATCTTGGGCATTGATTCGTAACAACGAAGATTTTCCTCCAACTGAGTTAGTTTCGATGCCCCCAGAATGACCGTGGATACATTTTTATTTTTCAAACACCAGCAAAGCGCCAAATGCGCAAGAGGCATGCCGGCATCTTTGGCCAAGGCCTGTAGCTTTTTTACTTTCTCTACTTTCTCCATATCACCCAACGCACGGTCTTTTAACCATTGCATGAGTTCCATTCTGGTTTTCTCATCGCCTACCGAGCCATCAAAATATTTATCAGTAAGCAAACCGGAGGACAGCGGACTCCAAATGGTAGTGCCCATACCAAAGTGTTCGAACAATGGCAAATAATCGCGCTCCATAAACTTGCGGTGAAGCATATTGTATTGCGGCTGCTCTACCACCGGTGCAATGAGATGGTGCTTGGCACACCAATAATGCGCCTCGGTAATTTGCTGCGAGGTCCACTCGCTGGTTCCCCAATACAAAATTTTGCCTTGTGCAATGAGGTTATGCATCGTCCAAACAGTTTCCTCAATTGGCGTATTCACATCGGGCCGATGGCAGAAATACAAATCCAAATACTCCACTTGCAGGCGCTTCAGTGCGGCATGACAGGCCTCCACCACATGCTTGCGCATGAGTCCCTTTTGATTGGGCTTCAGTGGAGTGGTTCGCCCCCAAAACACTTTAGAAGATACCATCCAGGTGTCGCGGTCCCAGCTTAGTTTCTTCAATATACGCCCCATCACCTCTTCGCTTTTGCCATGTGCGTATACTTCGGCATTATCAAAAAAATTGATGCCGGCATCATATGCTTTTATCATCAAAGCCTCGGCTACCTCATCGCTTATCTGATACCCAAAGGTGACCCAACTACCAAGCGAAAGCTCACTCACCTGCAATCCTTATTTTCCCAGTCTTCTGTATTCCATACTTGTATGATTTTTTAAAAACCCGATATCAATTAGCGATTATACCTTATATACTGCATCCAGATACTTTTTCAAGATATCGGTAACCATACCTCTGAACGGTAAAGAGCCGGCCATGCCGTAAATAGGAGCCATGCCTTCTTTGTTACCGGGCGATGCTTTTACCACCGCTACTGAATCTTTCAGGTCTTGCAAAAATCGTTCTGCTACACCGGGTTGTGTATGACGCAGCGTAAGTGCAATGTGAAAACAAGCAGGCTTTTGCAAACCATTCAGGTTCCAGTGGCGCTTGGTCATTTGATCCAGCACCTCATAAATATTCAACGTATCGGATGCCAAGGCCAATATCCAATGCGGATGCCCCAGCAGTTTTAACTCCGGTATTTCTTTTAAGCCATGCTTAATCTTGTCGGCTGTTTCAAAAATAGCTTTCACCGATTTCAGATAGCCCTCCTCTCCCATCGCCAACATAGCTGCCCAGCAGGCAGCACTCAAAGCTCCCGGACGCGAACCGGCCAGGGTGGGAGAATTATACAAACCACCCGGCCAATCGGCTGTGGCATAAAACTGATAGTGGCGAAGATCCTCCGTGCGGTAGAGCACCACCGATGTCCTTTGGCAGCATAACCATATTTGTGTGTATCCACGCTCATGCTGGTTACTCCCGGCAAACGAAAATCTACCACGGGAACTTTGTATCCCAACTTTTCAGCAAAGGGCACCACAAAACCTCCCAGGCAGCAATCGGTATGAAAACCGATTTTATGTTTAAGGGCCACATTGGACATGGCCTCAATGTGATCGAAGGTGCCATGCGGAAATGCCGGTGCAGAGCCTACTACCACAATGGTGTTGTTGTTGATAGCCCGTTTCACAGATTCCGCGGTAGCTTCATAGTTAGCCGTTACAGGAATCTTTACTTGCTTAATATTGAAATACTGCGAGGCCTTATCAAAAGCTGCGTGAGCGGTAATCGGCACTATCATTTCTGGCTCGGTAATGCCACGCTCTTCGCGGGCACGGTCGCGATACGATTTAATGGCGCATAAAATGCTCTCCGTTCCTCCGCTCGTTACAGTGCCACACACCTCTTGCGAAGTGGCCGTTTTACCTTTGCCATGCATATGGGCTACCATACTTACAATTTCTGCTTCATACTTGGTAGCCGATGGAAATAAATCGGAATGCAGCGGGTTACTCTGCGATTGCAGCGCATATACCTTGTTTAGAAAATCAATGTGCGCCTGGTCGCCATGATAAATACCTCCGCTTACATAACCTTCTTTCCAGCGACTGCTTTCTAAATCGTGCATGGATTGTATATCGTGCAATATTTCCTCGTGGGTTCGTCCGCTGGAGGGCAGAGCTGCGTAGGTGGTAAACTTGTTTTTATACGGTTTCAACGAATGCTCAAAAGCAATCATCGTTTTTTGATTCTCCGCATCTATCATCTTTTTAACGGCCGGAATTTTCTTCATGCGTTTTTCAATCACGCGCGCCACTGCCGGTGGCAGCCAGCCCAGTTTACCTGAAATTTCTTCTACGTTCATATTGCTTGTTTATTTGTTGAGGCGTGCAAAAATGGGTTTGTTTCTATTGTAGATGTCCATAAAAATGTCGAAGCGTTCGTCATAGAGCGCTTTGTTGGCTTTGTTGGGCAAAAATTCTTTTTTGACTTCCACTGCTGCTGCTGCTTTATCTAAATCCAGGATACCGAGCGCCATTAAAGCCAGCATGGCTGTGCCGCGGCTGTTGGCCATGAGCGGTTCTTTTACCTGCCGGATCGGCCGGTTGAGCACATCAGCAATAATCTGGCTCCAGATGTCGGAGTTGGCACCTCCGCCTATAAAGTTGATGAAATCAAACTGGCGTCCCATCATTTTTTCTACATACAACTGCAGCCATCGCGCATTCATGGCTATGCCCTCCAGCACAGCGCGCATCATGTGCGAGCGGTTATTATTCAACGACAGATTATAAAAACCTCCGCGGGCATGATGGTCGTCTACCGGACTGCGCTCGCCATACATCCAAGGCAAAAAGATTACGCCCTCGCTGCCGGGCTTTACCGTTTCCACTACTTCATCCATTCGTTTATAAAAATTGTCCGGAGCGGCTCCGGTGCCCAAAGCATCCGCAGCAAACAACAGGTTATTCTTTATAAAGTTTAAACAAGCCCCGGCTGTTTCTTGTTCATTCGCTATCAGGTAGCGACCGGGGATGCCGGAGGGGATGGTACCCATGTTGTGAAACATGTCGGTCTTCTTAAACGGCAAGTGGCTCACCAACCAGCTGGAAGTGCCAATGTATAAGTGCCCGTCATAGTCTTTTATAGCACCGCTGCCTACTGCTGCACTTTGCACATCGGGCGTACCGGAAATAACCTTTACCTCCGGATTCAACTGCAATAAGCTGGCTACGCTGCTGGTTACCTTGCCCAGCACAGAGTTTGTTTTCACGAGTGGCGGCAGTTTCTCTTTATCTATGCCGGTGAGTTGTATCAACCCATCGTGATAGGTAATGTTATTGATGTCGCGGTTATCGGTTATCCAATACAACAATATGGAGTCGAAGGAAGCAGTGCATTGTCCGGTGAGCCAAAGATTGAGATAATCTTTAGGCTCCAGAAATTTATACGTCTTTTCGTAAATGCCGGGCAGTTTGTCCTTGATATAAAGAATATGGGCGATGGAATCTTTTCCGCTTTTGGTAGGTCCACCACCGGTCAGGTTAATCCATTTCAGAATTTTACCCACTGCGTAGCCCTCCACCCGTATAGGACCGTGCGTTAACTTCTTCACCTGTTCGGCACCGCGGGTATCCATCCAAATGATGGCATTCATCAACTCTTTGCCGTTTTTATCTACACACACGGTGCCGCTCCACTGTGCCGTGCAGTTAATGGCGACAATATCTTTGGGGTCAATTTTTGTTTCGGCAATCAGATTTTGGTAAGCGGTAGTAATGGCCTGTATCCAATCGGAAGGTCGCTGTTCGGCTCCTCCTCCATCGCTTAGCAGCAAGGGCACTTCCTGAAACTGATAGCCCATGCAGCGGGCCTGTGTATCAAACAAACTTACTTTGGGACCCGAGGTACCCAGATCGATGGTGAGAATAAGCGAACTCATGAAATAGCAGATTTGATAAAAAACGTCTGCGAATGTAAAAAGCTATGCAAGGAAGCAACAGGGGAATGGCATTTAATCGTAATCCACCAACTAAATGTTTCACCGGTGCGGGTGATTTATATCAGGGGGTAAAAGCCTTAGTCTATAGAATAAAGTTTACATTCGGTGAAGTGGAGCGAAGGCTGTTTTGTAAGATACATCCGCTCCCTCAAAGGCACATGGAGTTTTACAACTACTACAAAAAATTCTTTACGCTTTCCAATGATATGCTTTGCGTAGCCAATACGGAAGCCTATTTCACTCACTTGAACCCGTTTTTCTGTCAGCTCCTGGGCTACACCGAAGAAGAACTAATCAGCAGAAAGTTTCTCGATTTTGTGCATCCCGATGATGTGGCCTCCACTGTGGCTGAAGTGGCTAAACTGAGCCAGGGAATCAACACCATTAACTTCGTTAACCGCTACCGCTGCAAAGATGGCAGCTATAAATACCTGCAATGGTCCTCGACACCCGACACTGCCACCGGTGAAATATTTGCCGTGGCCCGCGATGTTACTGAGCAGCACCAGCGCGAAGAAGAAATTTTGCTGCTGAATAAATCATTGGAGGCTGCGCTGCGCGAAATGGAATCGTTCAGTTATTCGGTGTCGCACGATTTACGGGCACCGGTTCGTGCCATCAGCGGCTTTGCACGCATTATTACTGATAAGCACAGCGAGCCGCTGAGTTCAGAAGCCAAAGAACTGCTGAACATCATCAATTCAGAATCTACCCGCATGGGCAAACTGATTGATGACCTGCTCTCTTTTTCCAAGCTGGGTAAGAAAGATTTGCAGCGAACCATGATACCCATGAAAGAGCTGGCCCACGAAGCGGTACAGGAGGTGCAGCTACTGCATCCGGTGAGCACGGACTTACATATCCATATTGACACCTTGCCCGATGCCTACTGCGACCGGAGCCTGATACGACAGGTGTTTGTGAATCTGGTGAGCAATGCCATCAAGTTTTCGGAGCACAAAGCAGAAGCACGCATCACTATTGGCTACACCGAACACGATGCAATGGTCACCTACTATGTGAAAGACAATGGTGCCGGGTTCGATATGAAATATTACGACAAACTCTTCGGGCTATTTCAGCGGCTACATAGCCAGGAGGAATTTGGCGGCATTGGCATTGGCCTGGCCAACGTGCAGAAGATAGTCCACCGCCTGGGGGGTGAGGTATGGGCCGAAGGAAAAGTAAACGAAGGGGCTACCTTTTATTTTTCGCTACCACGACAAGCTCCCCATATTGTTCATCTTCCTTAAATACTATTGAAACATGACCGAAACAGAAATACTCCTGGTGGAAGACAACGCTGCCGATGCGCGCTTAACCGCTATAGCTCTGGAAGATGCTCAACTGAAACACAAGATAGTGCTGGTGCGCGATGGCAGCGAAGCACTTGATTATTTTTTCCCTGCTGGCGAACAAACATCCGACATGGCTGTACGCTTGCCCAAGGTGGTATTTCTCGATTTAAAAATGCCCAAAGTGAATGGCAACGAAGTGCTGGCCAGATTGAAACAAGATGAGCGCACCCGGAAAATTCCGGTGGTGATGTTTACTTCTTCGCAGGAACCACGCGATATAAAAGAATGCTACGCCCTGGGGGCCAACAGCTATATTGTAAAACCGGTAGACTTTGATGAGTTTTCTAAAGTGGTGAGCAATATGGGCCACTACTGGACGCTCGATAACCTGACCATTGACTAAGTGAAGGCGAATGACTCTTCGCCACTTATTCTGATTAAAATTTATTGCTCACCTTTTCGGCAAAGCAGAGTAGATTCTCTATTTGCAATCGCTCACCGTTATCCAGTATAGCGGTGCCGCTCAAATAGCCAAATACCTGATGCTGATCGGTGGACACCACTATCGCATTGATGAGGGCAGCACGGTCTAAGATGGGCACAAAATCCATTTCAAAGCGACCATCGCTGCTGCTGAATTTCCATGGTTGCAGAAAACTATCCGGTGGAATGTGAAATTTCACGTGCTCCAGTTTGTGCGCCTTTCCGTCATAAAAGAGCATGTTTTCGGTAGCGGTTGTGGTGTTACCAAATCCATAGCCAATATTAAACCCAAAGGGTTTGCCTTGTACCCATCCATTGCCCGAACCCCAATACCAGGTGTTTCGATAGGTCCACACACCACGACCCCAGTCAAAGGTGGCCATATCGGTCCGGGTCGAAGCGAAAGGTATTACTGCCCGATTGCACGGTGCCTGAGGCGCGCAGGCAATTTATTTTCTGATTGTAATAAAACGCTTTGGGGTCTTCAGAAAATGGAGTAGCTATCACCATCGTATCCATGGGTGGCTGCTGCAGCACGATAGCCGCCTTCAGGTGCTGCCCGGGCAAAAATCGGGAACGGAGCAGTGGAGCGTTCGTTGGCCGGGTGTAGTTTTAAACTCCATCTCCATTTGTTTGTGCTTAAAACATACTGTGCCCTCGCTGGTAGTAGCCGGCAGGTTGTAGCTGCCAAGCGGTAGAGGCGTAAGTATGGTCTTGGTGTGCTCGGTCTTTTTATCAAAATCAAACAAGGTAACTGATACCAAACCCAGATAGCCATTGTCGGACACAGTACAAGCCAGTCCAAAATGACGGCTGATTACAGCATAATAATCCCACTCCTTAATGCGCCAGCGAGCAGCCGTAATGTACGCCCGGTTGTAGTGCAACATCGGTTGTGTGGCCCAACCGGGTTCGCGGAGGTGGCCCTGATTGTTGAGCAAATTTCCGGGAGTAGTGATGCGGTGCTGCATAGGGTAGGTTTAGAAACGATTATACAAGAGTGGCTAATATAGCTATCCACCTTAGGTATTGGGCACACTCCGGTGTTTACAACCGCGCTATCCACTGCATTCGGTTCCGCTTTACTTTGTATGCTATGAAACACCGCCTCGCCTTCTATCAGCAATTGTGGCTTCGGCACGACCTGCCTGCCGGACTCTCTGTTTTTTTAGTCGCCCTTCCGCTCTGCCTGGGCATTGCCCTTGCCTCAGGAGCCCCCCTATATGCCGGCCTGCTGTCGGGTATTATTGGAGGTGTGATTGTATCGCTCATCAGCAGTTCCGCTTTGGGCGTGTCGGGGCCGGCTGCGGGCTTGTCTACAGTAGTGGCGGCAGCCATTGTGTCGCTGGGCGATTATCAGGTGTTTCTGCTGGCCGTGATGATAGCGGGGCTTTTTCAACTAATGCTGGGACTATTGAAACTGGGTGGCCTGGCCAATTACTTTCCTTCTTCGGTTATTAAAGGAATGCTGGCAGCCATCGGCATCCTCTTAATATCGAAACAAATTCCGCTGGCGCTGGGCTATAACCAGCCCGATTTCTGGACCAGTGGTTTTCTACAACTATTTTCGCCCGATAACTTCCCCGGCAACATCAGCCGCTTTCAGCAGCACCTTCACCCGGGGGCCATGCTCCTCTCTATGGTGTCGCTGGCAGTGCTCATTCTATGGCAACTACCGGTAGCAAAGCAGCTGAAGACCCTACCAGCTCCGCTCGTGGTGGTGGTGCTGGGCATATTGGCGCAGCAGCTGTTTAGCTCCATGGCTCCGAACCTGGCACTGCAGCCGGGCCAACTGGTTCACATTCCGCTGGATGTATTTGCCAGCATCACCTTTCCGGATTTCAGCCGCTTGTTTTCCTCCATCGAGATTTGGAAAACCGGACTGCTGATAGGCCTGTTGGCTACGCTGGAAACCCTGCTCTGCGTAGAAGCCGTAGACAAACTGGACATCCATAACCGGATTACTCCGGTGAACCGCGAGTTGGTGGCGCAGGGCCTGGGCAACCTCACCTGCGGACTGCTGGGCGCCATTCCCATTACGGCTGTGGTGGTGCGCGGTGCGGCCAATGTGGATGCAGGCGGACGCAGTCGCCTGTCGGCCTTTACGCACGGAGTGTTGCTGCTGCTGGCCGTGCTGCTTATACCCGCCTTGCTAAACACCATTCCCTACGCTTCGCTGGCGGCCATCCTGCTGCTGACGGGGTATAACCTCACCAAACCCAAACTCTATATGCATCAATATAGCCTGGGATGGAAACAGTTTTTGCCTTTTGCCATTACCATTGTGGTGATATTGGCCACCGACCTGCTGCTGGGCGTGTGCATCGGGCTGCTGCTGTCGGTTTATTTTATAGTGCAAAACAACCTGAAGGCCGAATACAAAATAACCAAAACCAGTCACCTTGGGATAGACAGCTACCGCATACAGCTGAACAGCAACGTCACCTTTTTAAATAAAGTGAAACTGAAACAGGCGCTGGAAGAGATACCCGAATACAGTGTGCTGACCGTAGACGGCAGCACCTGCAACTTTATAGACTACGACATATTGGAAATCATCAGCGAATATGCCCGCAAAGCCCAGGACCGCCACATAGAGCTCCACCTGCCGGGCATTGAACGGGTCAACGTAACGGCTTTGCATTAGCAGCGTAGCTAAGTGGTATGTTGTAAAGTGCATCTGTAGCCCTTCATTCCACCCCACAGCCTTGGTAGTATCTTGTTTGTGGCGAATAACCAATACTGAATTCCTATATTCGTTTAGTTCCCTCACCGCCTAAAATCCCTTTTATGAAAAAGACTCCCCCCATTCTTTTCGCCTTACTGATGCTGCATAGTTTTTGCTTCGCGCAAAGTGTTTTTCAAAAGATTATTAATGAAACTTATACCTGGGGCGGTGGTTATGTGCTTCCTAACCCGGACGGCACCTGCTGGGTGGCTTGTATGAAGGTTCCGCCTTATCCGGACAACGTAAATAAATTATGGATAGTAAAACTGGATGCCAACGGAGTAGCCCTGTCGGGAAATGTGGTGATGGAGAAAGGCGAGTTTATTGTAAAAGGGATGGAACCTACCCGCGATGGTGGATTTGTGGTTACGGGAACACAATCACAATTCACCTACAATCCATTTTTGGCAAAGTTTAATGCGCGTGGCGATAAAGAGTGGGTTCAGTTTTACAAAGACCCGAAAGCAAAACAATGGGGGCACAGCGCGCAGCAAACGGCCGATGGAGGGTATATTATTTGTGGTTCTACTTACCGGCAGAGTAGCGATGGAAATGCCTTGCTCATAAAAACCGATGCGCAAGGAAATTGGCTGTGGGACCGAGTGGTGGAAGAGGCGCATGTAGGATTTAGCGTAGCCACCTGCACGGACGGGGGCTATATTTGTGCCGGACAAACAAACAAATATGACAGCCAGGGCGATACTTATATCCTTAAAACCAATGCCGCGGGCGAAAAAACATGGAGTTCCACTTTCAAAAACACCGGACCCGATTATGGCATTACCGTAAAGCAGGCCATCGATGGAGGATTTGTAATTACCGGCAATGAACAGAATGCAACCACCGATATTGGCCTTTATAAAATGGACGCTTCCGGCAAAAAACTTTGGGAAAAAACTTTTGGTGGAGCAATGAACGATCAGGCCCGTTCGCTCGATATGGCTCCGGACGGCAGTATAGTGGTAGCCGGATTTACCCAAAGTTTTAAACCCGGCACAGATGACCGCGAATATTTCCTGATTAAAACCGATGCACAGGGCAATGAACGCTGGCACAAAATCCATGGCGGTATTGGCGATGACTATTGCCAAAGCGTAAGAATCTGCGCAGATGGGGGTTGTTTATTAGGGGGCTATTCCAATAAAAACAACGATGGAGCCAATGGCATTTTTATAGCCAAAACAGATGCATCCGGAAACTAAAAATGAAGCAAGCATGCCACCTCCTATTCCCCGGATTGGCGATAGCTCCAAACGCATTGGAAAAGAACCGCACCGATAAGAGTCCACAGAATATCGTTCCAGTCGAGGTGCTTTTTTGCGTTGAACCATATTCCGGTGGGGTTCATTTGGGGTAGAATAAGGACCAATAATGCCGGAATACCCATAGCGGGAAAGAAATTAGGCGCAACCCCCAACCCATATATAATGAGAGGATTACTGCCGCTATAGCCGGGTCTTACATAATTGGTAATTAGTTGAAAGACCATAAAGCAGGCCGCAAACCAGATAAACCAAAAATAGGACCTAAGTGCGTTTTTCATGCCGTTGGTGGTAAGGGCGACCCCATGATGTGACAACCCGTGCTATACACAAAATAAACAAACAAGAGACTTGGAAGTTTGGACAATCATTACCGAAGGCTTAGATAAGGTAGAACTGCTTTTCCATTCCGAAAGGATGCACAACTGTTTTGCAAGCTTGATTTTCTGTTCTGCAAGGTTGCATAACTGTCTTGCAAGCTTGCTTATCTGTTCTGCAAGGTTGCACAACTGTTCTGCAAGCTTGCTTTTCTGTTCTGCAAGGTTGCACAACTGTCTTGCAAGCTTGCTTTTTCTTTCTGCAAGGTTGCACAACTGTTCTGCAAGCTTGCTTTTCTGTTCTGCAAGGTTGCACACCTGTTTTGCAAGCTTGCTTTTCCTTTCTGCAAGGTTGCACAACTGTCCTGCAAGCTTGCTTTTCCTTTCTGCAAGGTTGCACAATCGTTTTGCAAGCTTGCTTTTCCGTTATGCAAGGATGCATAACTGTTCTGCAGGCTTTAACAGTCCCGTTTTTAAGCAATGAGCCATTAAGGGTACATAATAAACCGCCTGTCGTATAAAAAAGTGCGGTCGGTGAGGGTGCGCAAAAAGGCCACCAGGTCCACCTGTTCGTTGGCCGATAGGGGTCCAATGGCGCGCAGCCGGGCATCGGTGAGCGTGGTGTCGGTGGCCAGGCGGCTATAATGCCCCAGCACCTGCCACAGCTTGTCCATGCGCCCATCGTGCATATAAGGGTAAGTAACCTCCACATTGCGCAGGCTGGGGATGCTGAATTGGTAGCGGTCTTCGGGTCGGCCGGTTATCTTCTGGCGGCCGATGTCCTGCAAAAGGCTGTCCGGAGGCAGGCCATTGTTCGCAAAGCCGCGGGTGGTAAAAAAAGGGGCGGGGTGGCAGCTGCTGCACTTTTGCTCAAAAAGGCGTAGCCCCTTTAGTTCCTGCTCGCTCAGAGTGGTTTCGTGGCGCAGATATTGGTCGTATTTCGCATTGGCCGATATCAGCAGGCCCGTAAACTGTGCCAGTGCTTTGAGCACGCGCTCGGTGCGGATGGCCGTGTCGCCATAGGCTGCGGCAAACAGGGCCGGGTAACGAGGGCTCTGCTGCAGCTTGGCCAGCAGGCGGGGCAGGGTTTCGTTCATTTCGTCCGGGTGTGTGAGTGGGTTCAGCGGCTGCACCTCCAGATGATTGACCCCACCATCCCACATAAAATGGTTGCTCCACAGCAGGTTTTGCAGAGGCGGCACATTGCGGGTGCCAATGCGGCCTTCTATGCCATGGCTCAGGCGGTGGTCAATGTGGGCAAAAGCGGCAAAAGCCTGGTGGCAGGTAGCGCAGCTGATGGTGCTATCGCGCGAGAGCAGCGGGTCATAAAACAAGGCCCTGCCCAGCACAAAGCCAGCGGGGCTCACCGGGTTATCTTTAAACCGATACACCGGAGGGGGAAATCCTTTGGGTGTTTTCCAGGCCACATGTTTCGAGGTAATAGTGTTGGGGTCGCCCGCAAGGCTCATCAGCAAAAGACCGGCTGCCCAAAGCAGCAAGTTGGCCAAAAGAGCGCGGCTATTTTTCATGCGAAGTAGTATCTATCGAAAACAGGTCGGCATAATTATCGGCCAGCGGGGTAGCCTGCTGCGGCTCGGTTACCGAGGGCATTTGCGAAAAATCAATGACCTGTGGACCTTGCAATAGTTCATCGGCTGCGCTGCTGATGCACCACTGCCGGGGCACCGGGCTGTATCTGTAGCAAACCCGGCAAAGACAACTGCACCTCACGCATGTGCCGGTAGCCATGAGCATAGCCACCTATGTGATATTCCAGCAGATGGGCGGGTGCCGGGCTGGCGGGCGAACGTCCTTCCAGTTTCATAAAAATATAGCCGGTGTTCCAGTTCCAGAACATACCATTCAGAGGGTCCAGCGCACCCGACTGCGCTCCGCTGCAATTGTGCAGGCTATCGACCCCCAGCAGAAAACCGATGGCGGTGTATTCGCCTGGCGGAACGTGCTGTAGCCGTATCACCTTTGACCCCTCCTCTTCCTCATCTATCAAAAAATACTCTTCCGATTGGTAGTCGCGGCCATGAGCACTTTTGAGATAAATGCGACCGATGTAGTATTTAAATTTAGTAAGGATATAAGGCTGACCTAGTGCATTGGTATAGGTAACATTGTTCAATTGCAGGGTGCTGTCCTTTACCGTATGCCGAAAATGCAACTGCAGTTCACTCCCTCCGCGGTGGACTGTGGCACCAGTGTTGTTTCCTTTCCGGCTGGTCGCAAGCGGGCTGGCTTTTGCAAAAACGAAAAAACAGGAAAGACAGATAAAAAGAGGAATACAAACTTTCGTCATGCAAGCTGGAATTGGGCGGTTCGACCTGGCGCAAATGTAAAAGTTTAAGCAGCAATTGCAGATGACGAAATAGCTCAAACTGAGCCACTAACCCATGGCCTCCCGAATGCGCACACAGCGACTCAGCAGGGCTTCCATCTCGCTTAAGGGGAGCATATTCGCTCCATCGCTGAGGGCAGTAGCCGGGTGGGGATGTGTTTCAATAAATAATCCATCGACCCCTGCAGCCACGGCAGCATGGCAGAGAGTAGGAATAAACTGCGGCAAGCCGCCCGTAACTCCGGCAGCCGTATTGGGTTGCTGCAAACTATGGGTGGCATCCAGTATAACCGGCACACCGACCTGCTGCATCAGCGGAATGTTGCGAAAGTCTACTACCAGGTCGTGATAGCCAAAAGTGGTGCCCCGCTCAGTCAGCATTACATTTTGGTTGCCGGTGGAGCGCACTTTATCCACGGCAAACTTCATACTATCGGCCGATGCAAACTGCCCTTTCTTGATGTTGACGCCCTTGCCACTATGTCCGGCTGCCATCAACAAATCGGTTTGACGGCACAGAAAAGATGGTATTTGCAGATAATCAACCACAGCGGCCACTTCGTTTACCTCATGCACTTCGTGCACATCGGTAAGCACCGGCACTCCGAAAGCCTCTTTCACCTCGCTCAAAATCCGCAGCGAGCCTCAGCCCCTATGCCGGTAAGGAAAGACGCGCTGGTGCGGTTGGCCTTTTTGAAAGAGCTTTTAAAAATATAGGTAATGCCTAATTGGCGGCAGAGGCCCGAAACTGCCTCGGCCACCTGAAAACACACGTCACGGTTTTCTATGGCGCACGGCCCCGAAATCAAAATCAATGGTGGACGGTTCATAGTGCTTTTCAAATAATTAGAGAAGGGGCTTTTGCTGCCCCAGATAGCCGCCATGGTGGCGTTTAAAAAAATCGTCCGGGGTAAAGTTTTTTTCTTCCATCACCAGCATACACAGCACATCTCCCAAAGCCAGCATAGCAGTGGTGGAGGCAGTGGGGGCCATACCCAGCGAGCAGGCTTCCTGCACGCGGCCCATGGTCAATGCCACCTGGCTGGCGCGGGCCAGTGCCGAGTCGGCATCAGAGGTAATGGTAATAACGGGTAATGCTTCGGGAATCAGTTGGCGGGCCAGTTGCACCAGTTCAATCGCCTCGCGGGTTTTGCCCGAGTTGGAAAATACCAGCAACACATCGCCAGGACTCAGCAAACCCAGGTCGCCATGTTGTGCCTCACCCGGATGCAAAAATACCGCAGGCGTGCCCGTTGACGAAAAAGTAGCGGCCACCTTGCGGGCAATAATGCCGGCCTTCCCCATGCCACAGCATACTACCTTGCCACGGGTGGCCACCAACAGGTCAACCGCCTCTAAAAGGCGATTATCCAGGGGGATATTTTGGATGGCCCGGCTCTCCAGTTCCAGAATTTCGCGGGCGCGTTCAAGTTTATTGCTCATGGGGTGTACAGGTTTGGGTCATGGACCGTGCCGGAGGCTGAAAAAAACACAGCACGAAGAAATAATATTTCAATAGATAACACAGGCCAATACCCCAAAACAGGAACGCTGGTTTTCGCTTTTTTTGATTTATCGTTTATTTTCATCCTATGGCAAAGCGTAAAAGGAAAAAGAAAAGTCCGGAAGATATAGCCTCTGAAAATCAGTTTCTGAAAATGAAAATGATGGCGCAGTTTGGAGGCGATTTTGTAGGGAACGAAACCGTGTCGCCCGAGGTTGAAAATCAGTTTTTGAAGCAGATTATGAGTTTTCAGAAGCAACACGGGCAGGCAAAGTCCATCAGCGTATACAAATACATAGGTGAGCCTGAATACAACCATGTAAACGACCTGAGCGACCGGCAGGTGAAGGCACAACTAGAAAAAACTTTATTCATGAAGCGGAGCGTGTGGTGATGGAAGTGCTGGAAACCACCCGGACCGCGAGTTGTCTGCTTTATTCCGAAGAAGTGTTTAAGCAGGAAATAGAAGACATAAGGTAAAGGGGCTGGATTACTCACTTTATATGTGAGGAGTTTCACCCCAGCTTAGAGCTGATGTAAAACATGCGGTGCTGCCATGTTTATCTGTTCGATAAAGACACACAACTCTTCAACGACTACTTTCATGACGATATGAAAGACCACCTTGGCCTCACAATGGATCTGGAAGACCTGGACAGCCGCGTAATGGCCTATAAAGAAGATTATTACAAAGTGCAGTTGGTGAACTATGACATAACAGAGATGCATATTGACAAAGACGCGGGCCGGGCACAGGTTGTGTGCAGTGTTACTTACAAAACACAATCAGCACCGCGTAAGCGCTCTCAAAAACACGTTACTCGAGTGGAGCTGCAGTTAGTAGCCGCCACCGATGTAAAAGGCTGGTGGATGATGGAACGCATAAACTGGCAATACGAATGAAGCACGGCAGCGCTCTTTTAACTCTGATGGCCTTGCTCAGCATGAGTAGTGGTTGCAGCCATAAGCAAGCTTGCAAAAAGTATGTGGGCACCTATTCGGACCGGGGCACTCCGCTCCACATCGTTTTGGAGAAAGACAAATATCTGCTCCGTGAAGGCAGCCAAACATTTCCATGCCATTGCACCGAAGCAGGCTTGCTGCAGATTGAAGGTCCGCAAGGCAAAGTTACCATCCTGCTGAGCGATAGTGCCGGCCGTAAACGGTTTTGCTTTGAGGAGGACAGCCTGCACGAAGACTGTCTGTATGAAATGAAAGAGTAAGTCTTACTTTTTAGCGGCTCCCAAACTTTGTTTTATCTCGGTGAGTTTCTGCTTGGTATGCTGCGGAAAATCACCTTGCATCATCCAACTGTAATAGCCCGGGTCATTGCGCAGTACTTCATCTACGGGGCGGCCTTTATACTTACCGAAATTAAACACCGCCTTGCCACCGCTGTAGATAAACCTACGTCCACTGTCTATGATTCTTTCTTCATTCGTGAGGTCGTGAAGAAACTTTACATCCGGTTTTAAATCGGCTGCATAGCGTTCCAACTGAGCCATCAACACCTCATAGGTAGCGGTGGTATCGGCTTCGGCACTATGCGCATTAGTGAGCGTTTTGTTGCAGTAAAACTGATAGGCAGCCTCAGAGTTCGTTTTTCAAAGTGGGTATAAATGCGGTGCACATCCACCAACGAACGAGTATCCAGATTAAAGTTAACTCCCGCTCTTATAAATTCTTCGAGCAGCACAGGCACATCAAAGCGGTTGGAGTTAAAACCAGCCAAATCGCAGGGATCCATAAACTCAAACAGTTCTGCGGCAAACTGCGCAAAAGTGGAGCACGTAGCCACATCCTCGTCATAGATTCCATGCACAGCCGAAGCTTCCATAGGTATAGGGATGGTGGGGTTCAGCCTGCGGGTGAGCGCCTGACGCGAACCATCGGGGTTTACGCGCAGCACACTTATTTCTACAATACGGTCTTTTGAAATATCAATGCCCGTAGTTTCTAAATCAAACACAGCCAAAGGTCTTTTAAGGTGTAACAAAGTTTGTCCACCGGAGGATTTAAAAAGGTTGAGCTGGTCCATAGGGTATTGGTTTAGGTGCTTCAAGACTACATAAAAGTTCAACTTCTCAAAAGATACGGCTACAAAAATGCAAGACCGCTCCGATATGGGCAGGAGCGAAAGTTGCAAAATCAACTTCATTTCATATTCTTGCAGAAACACATTACAAAACTCAATTCGGTTTCATGGCACGCAAACAGTTTACGCTCGAATACATTATCCATTCCTCACCGGCTATTCTATTTGAATTTCTGGCACAACCCACCAATCTGGCACAATGGTTTTCGGATTACTGCGATTCGCAGGGCGACATCTTTATTTTTGGTTGGGGAGGCGAGTTTAAACGTGCCCGCCAGGTGGAATTGGAAGATGAAGACTTTGTAAAATATCATTGGGAAGACAGCAACAAAGGCGAATACTTTTCTTTCAAAGTATACAAAAGCGAGATAAGCAACGAAACAGTATTGGAAGTCACTGATTTTGCCGAGCAAAAAGAAATTAAAGAACAAACCTTTTTGTGGGATAAGCAGATTGAAGATTTGAAGCACGCTTTGGGCGCCTATTAATCGTAACCTGTAATATTCTTCGGGTTTTGCGTTTATCTGTCTTCCAACAATCTATTTAGTTTTATCGCGCATGAAGAAGATAGACCGGCTGGTAATCAAAAGTTTTATTGGTCCGCTCATACTCACGTTTTTTATAGCGCAGTTTGTGCTCGTGATGCAATTCCTCTGGAAATATGTAGACGATTTGGTGGGCAAGGGATTAAACACCGGCATATTGCTTGAACTACTGCTTTACGCATCGGCCCGTTTGGTACCCATGGCATTGCCGCTGGCAATTCTGGTGGCTTCCATCATGACACTCGGGGCATTTGGCGAACACTTTGAACTTACCGCCATTAAATCATCCGGAGTATCGCTACTCCGGTTCATTCGTGCCTTGGCACTTTTTGTTATTGGCCTGAGTGTGTTTGCGTTTTTCTTTAGTAATAATCTATTGCCCAAAGCCAACCTTAAATTTGGCGCTTTGCTGTACGATATCCGCCACCAAAAACCTACAGTAGCCATTAAGCCCGGCATATTTTACAGCGGCATAGATGGCTTTTATATCCGCGTGGAGGACAAAGACGATGAAACCAACTCGCTGTACAAGATTACTGTTTATGACCATACAAGTGGCAAAGGCAACGACCATGTAATTACAGCTGAAAAAGGCCAGATGCTTCAGGACGAAGAGGCCACTACCCTTACGCTTCGCCTCGAAAACGGGAAGCAATATCGCGAAATAGACCCGCAGGAACCGCAGCCCGAAAAGCGATACGAGATGGTGAGCACGCAGTTTAAAAGCTGGGAAAAGAAGTTTGACCTATCGGCCTTTAAACTGTCGCGGACCGATGAAAACTTTTTTAAAGATTTGAAGCAAATGCTGAATTTGCAGCAACTCTATGATGAGATAGACACCATACACAGCGAAGAACACCAACTGCTCGCGGGGTTTAACAACTACCTGATCCCTTACTACGCCTTTAAAAGAATGGGAGTCGACACTGTATCACATGCCAACGACCCGGCACCTGTGACACAAGCCGGAGGCTATCTGGCCGACCTAAACAGTTATGACCAGCGCACTAAGATTCAGATTTTGGAAAAGGCCATGAACAAAGCTCGCAACATCAAGAACTTTGCGGATGTAACCGCCAAGCAAATGAGTTACAAAAGCAAAGACTACACCACGCACATGATAGAGGTGTATCGCAAATTTACGCTCTCTGTAGCCTGTCTGGTCTTGTTTTTCATCGGAGCGCCATTGGGTTCAATTATCCGCAAAGGGGGATTGGGCTGGCCCTTGTTTTATTCGGTCATATTCTTCATTCTCTATCACGTAACCGGTATGATTGGCGAAAAGTTGGCGGAGAACAATGTGCTGACAGCCTTTGGCGGCATGTGGCTGTCTACCGCTGTGCTGTTGCCGATGGGTTTATTCCTCACCATGAAAGCGACCAGCGATTCCAAGATTTTCAGTGTAGACTATTACACTAAATGGTTCGGTCGCCTTAAACCGGTTAAAACTGCACAGCCATGATCAAACTCGTGCAGGAACATCGCCTCTTCTTTATTTTGTATGCTGCGTTTTTGGTAGCAGGGGCTATCCTGCTGCTAACGATAGACAAAGGCCGCGAAATCATTTTTGTGAATGGACTTCACACACCTTGGTTCGATGCTTTTTTCCTGAATGTAACACGACTGGCCGAGGCACCCGCTTTTATTCTCATGCTCTTGGTCATTCTTTTTGGTGGGTTTGGCAATGGGCTAATACTTGCGACCACCTATGCCTCGGTGGGCGGGCTGGTGCAGTTTTTAAAAACAATAGTATTTGATGAACAATTGCGTCCCTCCCTTTATTTCAGCAGCTCAATTCAACTTAACTTTGTTCCGGGTATGGAAGTGGCCCGGTATCATAGCTTTCCTTCGGGGCACACCGCCTTGGCATTTGCATTATTTCTTTCCTTATGCTTTATTACCAAAAACAAAGCGTGGAGTGTAGCATTTTTTGCCATGGCTTTGCTCGTGGGGCTCTCGCGTGTTTATCTGCTTCAGCACTTTTTTATAGATGTATATTTCGGCTCATTGCTTGCCGTTATAATTACTACTCTTGTACGCAGCAGCATAACCCAGTCTGCCGCCTATCAAAAACTAACCTGGCGAAACAAAACCCTGTTTGCGAATGATTGATACGCTGCTGAAAAGACTCTTACAGTTTCCCACTCAGTTTTTTCTTTTGCTTATTGGGGCATTACTGTTTTTGCCACAATTAGGGAGTGTGCACCTGTTTGACTGGGATGAAATCAACTTTGCCGAAAGTGCGCGCGAAATGCTGTTGACCGGCAATTGGCGGATGGTGCAAATTGATTTTCAGCCATTCTACGAAAAGCCCCCTTTGTTCATTTGGTTGCAGGCGCTAAGCATGCATTATTTAGGCGTGGGAGAATTGGCCGCTCGCCTGCCCAACGCTGTTTGCGGTATGGCCACCATGCTGATGGTGTTCAATATTGGGCGAATGCTTTTCAATTCGCAGTTTGGAGTGTTATGGGCGCTGCTGTTTGCCTGCTCCATGACTCCGCAGCTCCACTTCAAATCGGGGATTATAGATCCGGTGTTTAATCTTTTTATCTTTTTGGGTATACATTTTATGTATAAGGTATCTATCGTCAACGATTTTGAATCACATAAAACGCAGGTTGGCAAAGCCCGATTGCACCTGCTGCTTTCGGCCCTTTTTATTGGGCTGGCTACGCTTACCAAAGGACCGGTGGCCATTCTACTAACGGTGCTCACCGCTGTCGTTTACTTTATAGTAAACCGAGGCAAACTGAGGCTTGAGGTAACTGAACTTTTTATTTGGGCGCTGGGCATTTCTGCCGTAGTAGTGGTGTGGCTCTCTTTTGAAATTCGCGCTAATGGCATTCATTTTATAGATGAGTTTATCACCTACCAAATCAGACTACTAACCACACCGGATGCCGGGCATGGCGGACCATTCTATTTTCACTTTATTGTTCTGTTTGTTGGAGTGTTTCCCGCTTCGTGCCTAATCTTCGATTCCTTTCGTAAGAACACGCATGATGACTTCGCACAAACCAGTTATCGCAGGTGGATGACTTACCTGCTTTGCGTTACACTGGTGGTATTTTCTATAGTAAAAACAAAAATCATTCACTACAGCTCCTTGTGTTATTTCCCCATTACGTTTCTGGCAGCCTATTACCTTCACCAGCTTTTTGAAAAACGCATGACCTGGAGCTGGCGACAAACGGTGCCACTTTTTACGCTCACAGTTGCTTTTGCTGTGGCACTTACTGCCGGGGTTATTTTGATTCAAACACCTGAGAAATTCACTCCTTACATTAAAGATGTTTTTGCAGTAGCCAATTTGCAGGCACAGGTGCACTGGTCTTCCTTTGACTTAATATTTGGGTTAGGCTTGCTGGTGTCCATTTCCGTGGCATTGCTATTGATGCAACAGCGACATTACAAATGGGGAACGTATGTTATACTCATCAGCAGTGGCATGTTTGTAAAAAGCGCTATGACCTTTATTATTCCTCGGGTGGAGCAATATACCCAACATGCTTTCATTGATTTTCTGGAAGAAAAAAGCAAAGAGAACTGCGTGGTGGAGGTGGCCGAATTCAAGAGCTATGCGCATCTGTTTTATGCCCGAAAACCTATTCCATCAGCAGCAGATGCCGGCAAAAAACACTATGTAGTTACGCGCCTCGACCGGCTGGATCGGCTTTACAAAAACCGCAACGACCTACAGGAATTATACAGAAAAAACGGCTGGGTGTTTTTTGAAAAGGTGAATCAATAGATAAAGACTTTCGACACTATCAATTCAATAATGGTTAACGATTTCAGCAGGTAGCCTCTTTTTTTACATTCGCCTCAAAATTATCATCCTTCATGAGAAACGTTTTTCTTGCTTTCCTTATAATGTCATTTGTATCTTCTTGCAAAAAAGTGGTAGACACGGAATGTTTGATTCCGAGCATTTCTTTTTCATTGGCCGATAAAACGGTCGCCGTTACCAGCTCGGATATTGAAGTGCAAAATGGCTTTGAGATAGAGTATGGCCCCAGCCGACTTCGCACAAGGCAGCGGTACCACGCAGTTCTTCTCCTCCACTTCCACCACTTTTACGGTTGCCGACTACGGCAGTTTCGATGTGTATATCCGCAAGAAATGTGCTAGCGGTAGTGTGTCGGGCTGGTCGTCCAGATTTCAGGTAAGTGTAGATGGCAGCAGCAGCGATTGCAGCGCTCCTGTAAGTTTAGATATGTATACCGGCAGTAATCCTTACAAATTCATGTGGTATCCTGGAACTCAATTCAGTTTCTATGATGTAGAATATGGCCCTACCGGATTTACTATTGGTGAAGGGACCCGTTTACGCACCAATGATGCCTATACCTACGATGCCATTCTGCATCAGGGAACCACCTACGATTTTTATGTGCGCGGTAATTGTGGTGGTACTAAATTTAGCAATTGGGCGGGACCACGTAGCGTGTATGCAGCAGTTGACTGTAATCTGTCAGTCCCCTGCACTGCACCTACTAATTTATATGCCTACAAAACAAGCAGCACAGAGTTAAATTATACATCGGTTGGGCATGGTAGCATTAGCTACGAAGTGAGTGTATCCTCCTCCAACACCACCAATACCGGCAACATTTTGTCGGTGAGTTCACCTAATGGTGGCCTGTATCGCAGCAGTGGCTATTCAGGTATAAATTACCTGTGGATACGCGGCAAATGCGTCAACAATCAATTCACGGCCTGGGCCATTACGCAAGTGCAGTAATGGCATTTTAACTTTTGTGATTAGAGCGACTTAGTTAATCGCTTAAACACGACTCATTTCTGCAAAATACTGATAGAAATAAGGAATGGTTTCAATGCCTTTGTAGTAATTGAACACACCAAACTTTTCGTTAGGGGAATGGATGGCATCGCTATCTAAGCCAAAACCAAAGAGTATGCTCTTAATGCCCAACACCCGTTCAAACATAGTTACAATTGGAATACTACCTCCGGTGCGCAAGGGTATAGGGGTAACACCAAATGTTTGTTCCATGGCTTTGGAGGCAGCACGATAGGCAATAGAATCGGTGGGAGTCACAGCCGCTTCGCCACCATGGTGCGGCATCACTTTTACCTGAACGCAGGAGGGAGCTATTCGCTTGAAATGCTCTTCAAATAACTGCATAATCTTTTCGCTGTTCTGGTTTGGCACTAAACGCATTGAGATTTTAGCATATGCTTTGGAGGGCAACACCGTTTTGGCTCCTTGTCCAGTGTAGCCACCCCAAATGCCATTTACATCCAGCGTAGGACGAATGGAAACACGCTCCAGCGTGCTATACCCCTTTTCACCCAACACATCCTGAATGTCCAGATGTGCTTTATAATCACTTAGGCTAAAAGGTGCTTTGCTCATCGAATTGCGTTCTTCGGCAGAAACCTCCTGCACCTCATCATAAAATCCGGGGATGTTTACTTTACGGTCGGCATCATGCAGCGAGGAAATCATATCACATAAAATATTGATGGGGTTGGCTACGGCTCCTCCATAAACGCCACTGTGCAAGTCGCGGTTGGGTCCGGTCACTTCTACTTCAAGGTAACTGAGTCCGCGCAATCCGGTAGTAATGGAAGGCTGTTCGTTAGAAATCATGGATGTGTCTGAAATCAGAATGACATCCGCCTGTAACTTTTCTTTATGTTGTACTGCAAATGTTTCCAGGTTAGCAGAGCCGATTTCCTCCTCCCCTTCTATCATAAATTTGACATTGCAAGGCAGGCAATTGTTTTTCATCATCATTTCAAAAGCCTTTACATGCATAAACATTTGTCCTTTATCGTCACAAGCTCCCCGGGCATAAATGTTTCCGTCTTTTATCACCGGCTCAAATGGAGGTGAGTTCCAGAGTTCAAGTGGATCAGCCGGCTGCACATCATAATGGCCGTACACCAGCACCGTGGGTAAGTTGGCATTTATTATCTTCTCACCGTATACCACCGGAAAGCCGGCAGTGGATATGACCGATACCTGCTCGGCACCTGCCTGCAGCAAAAAATCTTTTACCGCATCGGCTGTTTGCAATACATCGGGTTCGTAGTTTTTATCGGCACTGATGGAGGGGAATCGCAAAAGAGCAACGAGTTCATCCAGGAATCGTTGTTTGTTTTGTTCTAAATAGGCATTCAGCTGTTTCATAATTATTTCGTTTGTTGTTTTACTTTTTCCATTTGATGTTGCAGCCGATGGAAGGCCGCTGATGGGGGTTTATAGCACGACCTTCCAATAAATCGTTGAGCGCTGTGCGCATATCTTGTCCATTGGGTTCAATCTGATTGGATGGACGTGCATCATCTAGCTGCCCGCGATAAACCAACTTTAGGTCTTTATCGAAAATATAGAAATCGGGGGTGCAGGCAGCATCATACGCTTTGGCTACTGTTTGCGACTCATCATACAAATACGGGAACGGGTAATGCTCTGCCAAGGCGAGCTCTTTCATCTTTTCGGGAGCATCGTCAGGGTGTGCCTCCGCATCGTTTGCACTGATAGCCACAAAAGAAATCCCTTGAGGCAAATAATCATTTGCCAGCTTGACCAACTGATTATTGATGAGCTTAACAAAAGGACAGTGATTGCAAATGAACATGATGACCGTGGCCTTTTTACCGTGCAACTCTTTTAAACTGAACTGTTTCCCGGATATAACATCAGGCAAAACAAAGGCCGGGGCAGAGGTCCCCAGTGGAATCATGTTGGAAGGAGTGAGTGCCATGTTTATCTTTTGGCAGCGAATGTAAAAATTGGTGGCTGTGTAAGAATTAGCATTTATATTCGTTCGTTTTATGAAGTCGATTACTGCTACATTTTTGTTTGCGACACTGCTCACTGCCACTTTTGGAGCCTGTGTTTCTTTTGCGGTGCAACGACATAAAGTGCGGATGGAAGTGCGCAAAGCTATTAATGAAGAGAAGAAAAAATCAACCGCCTTATTCGAATTTACGACAAAGGAATTTGGTTCTATACAACAATATGATGGAGGGAAAGAGTTCAAGCTGCAAGGCAAAATGTATGATATTGTAAAGCTGGAGCGTAAGGGGAATCGGATATTAGTCTATGCATTTTTTGACCATCAGGAAACTTCATTGCTCGATAAATTCATTCGCTTTTTTGACGACCAAGACACTGGCACACAACAACAAAACAGGAGGGCTAATCTCTTTATGCCCGAATATGTAAACGAGCCATTTGTTTGCCAAATCTATCTGGAGTTTAACGGATTCAGACTACGTCATACCAACTTCGCACTGCAAAATATTACACTAGCCATGCAGTCTCCTCCCCCTGATTTTAACGCATAAGTACTTTCTCTATTTTTTTTCATAATGCTTCCAAGCGTGATTCAGCATGCTTGGACTTACCCTTTTATATCTAAACAAATACAAAATGAAAAACATTTTATATATGGTCTTACTGTGGGTGGTTACAATACCCCTAAGCGCACAAAGCGACAGTACTGACAAGGTGGTGAATGTGACCGAGGTAGTGATAGCTGCCAATAAATTTGCAGAACTGCGCAGCAACACGGCACAACAGACACAAATCATTACCTCCAATGACTTGAAACGAGCGAACGCGCAAAATACCGCAGATGCTCTATCGATGAACGGTCAGGTTTTCGTTCAAAAATCGCAACAGGGTGGTGGAAGCGCTATTCTGCGCGGGTTTGAAGCAAGCCGGGTTTTAATGGTAGTTGATGGTGTACGTATGAACAACATACAATATCGGGCGGGACACCTTCAGAATGTGATATCGGTAGATAACAATATCCTTGACCGTATTGAGGTTCTCTTTGGTCCTTCGTCCACCGTGTATGGAAGCGATGCATTGGGTGGTGTTATACATATGCGCACTAAAAATCCTATCCTCTCTGGCGACAAAGTTTTTTTGTCTAAAGGAAATGCGATGTTCCGATACGGCAGCGTAAACAATGAACTAACCGGACACGTTGACCTCAATTTTGGGGGCAAAAAATTTGCATCGCTCACTTCGGCAACCTTTTCGCGATTTGGCGATTTGAGGCAAGGAAACTATACCACTGCGGCCACAGCAGGGCAGTGGAACAGAAACCACTATCAGGCGCGAACCAATGTGTTTGACTCGCTGGGTAATGTAACAGGTCAAAAAGATACAGCTATTGCGAACCCGAATCCATCCATACAGGCTGGTTCCGGATACTGGCAATATGATTTACTTCAAAAATTCCTCTATCAGCAAACCGAAAACATAACGCATGTGCTGAATGTGCAGTTGTCTAACTCTTCCAATATTCCACGCTACGACCGCCTGTCTGTCACCAGCGGTAGCACCGTGCTCAAAGATGCTGAATGGTATTATGGACCGCAATTCAGGTTCCTGGCGGCCTACGATTTTAACTGGAAAAATGCAGGTCCGCTGGACGATGTAAACATAGGCGTAAACTATCAGCGACTGATTGAGAGCAGAAACAACAGAAGTTTCAACAGCAAATGGAGAACAGAACGAACTGAAACGGTAAACGTGGTAGGTTTTCATGCAAACTTCAAAAAAGTGATAAACAAGCACGAAATTTACTTTGGTACAGATGGTCAGTTCAACGATTTGAAATCTACTGCCGTACAGCGCGACATTAATGTGGATACTACGAGAGCCGCCAGCACTCGCTATCCGGATGGTAAAAACAAAATGAATTACGTAGCGCTATTCATGATGCACACTTTCAACATCAACGAGAAGGTAATACTCAGTTCCGGCATTCGTTACAATTTCGTGAACCTAAACAGTACAATTACCGATGCCAGTCAGGATTTCTTCCCTCTACCTTACACCTCCATAAAAACATGCACCATGCAGTATCCGGCAATGTGGGATTAGTAGCTAAACCCGGTATGGGTTTTCGAATTGCTACTCTATTCAGCACTGGGTTCCGCGCACCGAACGTAGATGATATGTCAAAAATATTTGAAAGCGTTCCGGGTAGTGTGATTGTGCCGAATGCTAAATTAAAGCCGGAGTACACCGTGAATGGAGAAGCAACAGTGGAAAAAACATTTGCAGAGCGATACAGAATCAGTGCTACGGGCTTTGCCACTTACTTATTAAATGCCATTACCACTGATGTATCCAGCTTTAATGGTGCCGACAGCATTAATTTTGATGGCACACTGAGCAGGGTTACTACTTTGGTCAATAAAAACAGGGCGATACTGGCAGGAGTAGCCCTGCAAGCAGAGGCCGACATCACCGACTGGATGAGCGTTTATGCCTCATACACATTTACCTATGGTCGAATTTTTACGGACACTACCTTGTATCCGCTCGATCACGTTCCGCCCATGTATGGCAGAGCAGGATTTCGCGCTAAATACAAATGGGTAAGGGGTGAATTTTTCTCCATTTTCTCCGGCAAGAAACAAGTAAAAGATTACAACATGCTGGGCGAAGATAACTTTGGCCAAGCCACACCCAATGGCATGCCCGGCTGGTTTACCCTCAACGCCCGAATTGGATTTCAACCGGTCAAAAATTTTGGATTTGATCTGGGCTGCGATAACCTGTTGGATTTGCGTTATCGCCATTTTGCATCGGGCACCAGTGCAGCAGGAAGAAATTTCTTTGTAACGGCACGAGTAAACTGGTAAATGAAGTTTCATAAAACAAAAACGCCCGGCCCCTGTGACCCGGGTGTTTTTGTTTACATCTACTTAACTCATTTTAACGGCATTGCTTACCCACCGGGCTTCATCATCTCCCCGATTCAGATATTTTAGCCTCGCTAAAAACTGACAGGCATATGAAAATTATTTTCAATTTTTTCTTGTTGACCCTCACGGTGCTGGCCCTACAGGCTGGCGAAACAAAAACAAATGCATCCAAAGGATTTAATATCAAACTGACCGTAAAAGGATTGGAGAACACCTCCATGATTCTCGCTAACTACTATGGCGATAAGCAATATGTAAAAGACACATTCCAATTCGATAGCAAAGGGGTGATTACCCTCAAAGCCGACACCACACTACCCGGTGGTGTTTACCTGGCTGTTTTCCCAGCACTGAACAACCGCTATTTTGAGTTTATAACCGGTGAACCATCTTTTACTTTGAGCACCGATACCACGGATTTGACCGGACACATGAAAACATCCGGAAGTATTGAAAACGATTTGTTCTACAAAGACATTTTCTTTTTAGCCGATAAGAAAAAGATTGCCGATTCGTTGCAAGCCGTTTACAAAGCAGAAAAGGACACCTCCAAGAAAAGCGCAACCATGAAACTGCTCACGCAGATTGATAAAGAGGTGAAAGACCATCGCACCGAAATTATCACGAAGCAACCTGATTTATTTTATGCGAAATTGCTGAAATCCATGACTGAGATTTCGGTGCCAGATGCTCCCAAAAGATGCCAACGGCAAAGTAACGGACGAAGTTTTTCAAAGAGATAATACAGCACAATTGAGGAAGCACCTGGGATAATGTAGATTTAAAGACGAACGTCTGCTACGTTGTCCTAGTCTGCATAACAAGTTGAAAACATTCATGAACCAGACAACGGTGCAACATCCAGACTCTATCATTGCCTCGGGCGAAGATGTAATTTCAAAAACCGATAAAAAGAATGAGTTATATCGCTATATAGTTACTTACATTTTCAACGAAATGGCCAACTCTAAAATCATGGGCTTTGACAATGCGTATGTATACTTTGCACAAAATTACTTCTGCAAAGATGCCATGACACCATGGATAGACACCACCAAGCGGTTCAAAATTTGTGACAGAGCCAATCGTTTGGCACCCGTGCTGATTGGCAAACCGGCTCAGCGACTCATACTGTGGACCGACTCTACAGAAACACAATGGAAAAACTTATACGACCTCAAAAACAAATGGACCGTATTGGCATTCTGGGACCCGGATTGCGGACATTGCAAAAAAGAAATCCCGGTATTGGCTGAAGCTTATCACAAATTGAAAGAGTCAAAGATTGATGTAGAAGTTTATGCACCAGCCATTATGGATATGGACAACTACAAAGACTGGCGCGAATTCATTGAAAAAAATAACCTGGATTGGATTAATGTATGTGATGCAAAACGCCACAGCAATTTCCGATACGAGTGGGATCTGCAAAGTACACCTCAGTTATTCGTACTGGATAAAGACAAAAAGATAGTAGCCCGCAGAATAAGTGCCGACCAGATTGAAGACCATATTCGCCATCTGGAAGACCCGAATTTTAAACCCAAAGCTCCGCTGAAGGTTAAAGACGAAGACAACCAGGAGGGCACCGAAGACTAATCATTCACCTTTGCTGTTTCGGTAAGTCCGGTGTAGCCTATTCAACACTACACCGGCTTTATCCACACCTATATCCGCACAAGTGCGGGATGCCTGAGGGCGTTCCGGGTCTACATTCGTGTAGTTAAAACATAACGACATGATGAACATCCACAAGGAAGATACTCTTTATAAGCTTTTTGTGATTGAAGATAATCCGGCAGAAGTACGGCTCATGCAGGAAGCCATTAAAGAAGCCGGATTAAGCGATATAGTGGAGTTGGAATACGCCTATGATGGTGAAGAAGCCTGTGAGCATCTGGACACTTGCAAAATACTGGGCAAGCAGATTGACCTGGTGCTGCTGGATTTAAATATGCCTAAAGTAAGCGGTAAAGAAGTATTGGAAAAGATAAAAAGCGACCCTGATTTAGAAAGTACTCCCGTTATTGTAGTCACCAACAGCGACTATAAAAAAGACATGATTGAATGCTACCGATTGCGGGCAGATGGTTATCTCCAAAAGCCCGCTGATTTCAAAAAGCTGGTGGACTTTTTTGTGTCTGTAAAACGCTCCATTGAAGAAAAACACAAACTTTCCATTTACTACATAGAGAAAGTATATGATGAATTGCGCTTAGCCGTATAGCTCCTAATTGCTCAGGAGTTAAAAATCTCCTTCACGTGTCTTTTGATGTTATTGCTGATTGTCATCGTGGGTAAGTCATTTTCATCGGTGCCAAACGGGTCTTCAATTTCTTCGGCTATTAGTTCTAAACTGGTGAGCACATAAAAAATAAAAGCAACTACCGGCACGCAGTAATAGCCTAAAGTAAATACCAGCGTAATAGGCAAAGTCATTACAAAAAAGAATATGAATTTCTTGAGAAACGTGCTGTAGGAATAGGGTATAGGTGTATTCTTGATTCGTTCACATGCACCGCATACATCGGTGAGCGCTGCTAACTCCGAGTTTACAAAGAGTAAATCCTCATTTTTTATAATCCCCTCTCTGTTTAGAGCTACTAGTTTCCGTGTAATTAAAGATGCGATCAGATTGGGATTGTGGATGTCTTTCCGCAATTGATCTGAATTAAAAAAAGCGTTTTCACTCATGTGCTCGCGATGTAACACATTCTGTAGGTGGTCGCGAAGCGCAAATGCATAGTTGGCAATCATGGTTTCAAAAAAATACCGCTCCGGTTGTAAGGTAGTGGGTAATAATGCATTCAACTTCATCGCAAAATTGCGTGAATTATTGACCAGACTCCCCCAGAGCTTTCTTCCCTCCCACCAACGCTCATAGGCAGTGTTCGTGCGAAAAACCAATAGCGTAGAAATAACAAAAGTCAACATCGTGTGCATGATGGAAATGTTGCGAATTCTGTTGTCGGAGCTTAATTGCAAAAAGTCCATTTCAATCCATGCTATCATGCCACTGTAAATGCTGATAGCCACAATCATGGGAAAAAGCTGCCGGACTGTATCGGACTTATGTAATCGGAAAATAAAAGTGAACCAGGCCTTGGGGTTGTATGCTATCAAGTGTACCGCTATTTAAAAGTGCTATTTAATGCTAACAAGTTCCACATCAAAAATCAGCGTGGCCTTTGCGGGAATGACAGGGGGACGGCCTTGTTCGCCATAAGCCAGAAAATACGGAATAATCAGCTTGGCTTTTGCACCTGTTGAAAGCATCGCAATACCTTCGTCCCATCCGGCAATTACACGCCCCGCACCAATCGGAAAAGCAATGGGAGTGCCGCGCTTTACCGAAGAGTCGAATACACTTCCATCGGTCAGTGAACCGGAATAATGCACGTGCACCTCCTGAAATTTGTTAGGCTTGGGGCCGCTGCCTTCCTGCTCCATTATGTAATGTAAGCCGGAGGATGTTCCTGTAGCGGTGGGATAGTTCTGCTGAACAAAAGTCATAAATTCTGCCATGGCATTCATTCTTGCTTGCTCTTGTTTGCGTTTTTGTTCTTCTAGTTTTTCCTGAAAGCTGCTCATGTTATTTGTATCTGGTTATATTTTTTAAATGAATTAATCTTCAGACTTGATAGTGGGCTCCGGTCTGTAAAAAATACCCTTCTCCTTTGGTTGTCCATATAATTCCGGTCTGAAGTATTTCCCCTTTTCTCCGGGTTTCTTGTCAATTTCCACTTGTAGTTTATCGGGATTTTGCTGTAAGTATGGGTCGTTACGCTGTGCATAGACATACCAACTTACTTTTAGCCCTGCTTTGCCACCCACCGTAAACTGTCCATTGCTATCTATCTCTTTTTTAACATAAACAATTTCAGGAGCGCCAACCGGTGTTAGCACATAAGAGAAGTCAATGTTTACAGCATGAAAATAACTCGGCAACTGTATAATAGATTCTCCGTTGGCATTCAACACCACATTACCTCGGTAAAAATTCAACGGCTCGTCTGATTCAGATGAGTAGTGGCGCAATGTTTTATTGGCCGGGTCTAAAGGGTGGTCGATGTAGAAGGGCTTAAGACCAGAGGCACCCACATCACCGTTTGCATATAATCCAAAATTGTTCCCCGTACCCACAACACCATATCCAAACCCGGCATTAACAGCTGCTGCTTCGCCATACACACCAATTACATCAAACGCCCCGGATGCATTGGAAATACCTTGTAGGGCTCTGGTAGCATTGCTGGCTTTGTTAGCGGTAAAATATCCACCGGTACTACTGGTGCTGGTGGCGTAAACAGAAGCAGCGGTTGCTGAAGTTTGTGTAGACACCTGACTTACATTGATAACAGGAACACTACTAGTCGCCAATGCGTTTTGGGTTTGCAATACAATACCGGGTCCTGCATGTGAAATAGAAACGGCCTGCGTGCCCGATGCATTATTGAGTTGCGCAAAATTGGCAACGCGTCCGGTGCCACTGTGTGTGGCAGTTATACCGATTCCGGGGTTGGTGGCATTCATCACGAGATCAATACCGGCCCCACCCGTTCCGCCTTTTTGAATTTCTATTCCATCACCGGCTGTGTTTGTTCCGGCTGTATTAATCAGCAATCCTCTACCGGTGCCGTTCGCGTTTAAAACTAAAGCATCGTCAGCCGTGGTAGAAAATACCGATAAAATACTGGCGGCAGATGGAGTTGCATTATTGATAACAATCTGTGATGTGTTGCCAATAAATCGCATACGCTCGGTGGCACTGGTCTTTATGATAAAGTCCACATTATCGGTCGTGCCCAGATAATTGGTCGCTGCAACGGTGGCTGCATTACCGGTTAATCCCCAACCGCTACCACCTCCACCACCTACTGTATTATTAGTATTTACCACTATCCATCTTCCATCTATGCTATTGAACTGCATGGTCACTGCTCCTCCGGCATTAACAACCAAATCCAGACCGGTACCAGTCAATATTCGGTTGGTAGCCGGTGTGGATAGCCCACTATTGTTCACTACTGTCATAGCTTGTGTAGTAGCATTATAAATGCGCACCAATCTACCATCAGTGCCGCCATTAAATCCTGTTAAACTAAACGCAGTGCTGGGCCCGGTTACACGGTAATAAGAATACTTCGCTGTCTCAATATTGATATTGCTATTGGTACGTTAGAAAGCGTGAGTGGTGCCGATCGGAAACCCAAGTCGCCATTTATATCCAAGTAAGAGCGAGGATTATCGGTTCTTAAACCGGTTTTGCCATTTCCGATAATATTCAAATAACCTGGATGGAAGGTTCCATACTTAATACGAAACATAGATAGTGAATCCTGAAGGGCATCGAGATAAACATTTTGCTGCCAGAATTTACCTACTGCAGTATTTTCAAAAAACACACGAACACTATCTGCAGCATTTTCCACTAATCGAAGTTGCGGGATTGTAGAAGATCCATCATGACGAACATCCAGGCGGGCAGTAGGGGTAGTTGTTCCTATACCAACTCTACCATTTCGATCTATCCGCATACGTTCCAATGGGGTTCCAAAACCTCCTTGTGTAGTACTAAATACCAAACGGCTTGGCATACTGGAAACATTCACTGTGCTATCCACTACAGCAGTCACCTGTGCCCCGGTGTAATACGAACTGCCATCATATCCGGCAAACTGGAGTGCCCCTAATTCGTCATTCGTAGTAACAGCAGTCGCAGCTGCAAAACTACCTTTGGCACGCTGAAAAATGTGATATACGGCAGTAGCCGAAACGCTACGAGTTAGCATATGCGCTACCACGCCATCGGAGGCCATTTCAAATTTTGCATTTGGGTAAGTAGTGCCAATACCCGGAGTTACCGTTCCAATTCCCACCTTGCCATTGGAAGAGGTATAACGTACTACTTCAAGATTGTTTGTCTTAAACACTAAATCTTTGGCATCGGTGGTACCCACAAAGTTGGTACCGGCCGTTGTACCACTATTGCCACGAAGCGCCCAAAATTTTCCGAGGGTATCGGTGGGCACATAAGCAGTTCCATTCCACATTAATATTTCTCCTGGATTGGGATTCACAGAAGATACGGAATCCCCCTGAATTCGAATCACAGTTGGATTAGGGTATGTACCTTGCAAATCGCCTCCGGCTGGGCCAAGCGGACCTGTAGGACCAGTAACGCCATTTGTGCCTGAAGGGCCTGTTGCGCCAGTAGCACCAGTTGAGCCTGTTGCCCCTGTTATACCTTGCGAACCGGTTGCTCCATTTGCTCCTGTAACTCCTTGTGGTCCTGTGGCACCGGTTATGCCTTGTGAGCCGGTAGCACCGTTAGCACCTGTTATTCCTTGAGGTCCTGTGGGACCTGTGTTACCTTGAACTCCTGTAACTCCTTGTGGACCTGTAGCACCAGTTATACCTTGCGGGCCTGTTGCACCATTTGCGCCTGTAGCACCCTGAGGGCCTGTTGCGCCAGTGTTACCTTGAACTCCTGTAACTCCTTGTGGACCTGTAGCACCATTATCCTGCACCATTTGCGCCTGTTACACCCTGAGGACCTGTTGCGCCAGTATCACCTTGAGCACCGGGAATGCCTTGTGGACCTGTAGCACCAGTTATACCTTGCGGGCCTGTTGCACCATTTGCGCCTGTTGGGCCTTGAAGACCCGTTGCGCCAGTGTTACCCTGAGCACCAGCAATTCCTTGAGGGCCAGTTGCACCTTGAAGACCCGTTGCACCAGTGTTACCTTGAGCACCGGTAACACCTTGTGGGCCTGTGGCACCGGCTATTCCTTGGGGACCAGTTGCTCCAGTTTCGCCTGTTACACCCTGAGGACCTGTTGCGCCAGTATCACCTTGAGCACCGGGAATGCCTTGTGGACCTGTAGCACCAGTTATACCTTGCGGGCCAGTTGCACCATTTGCGCCTGATGGGCCTTGAAGACCCGTTGCGCCAGTGTTACCCTGAGCACCAGCAATTCCTTGTGGGCCAGTTGCTCCAGTTTCGCCTGTTACTCCTTGCGGGCCTGTGGCACCATTTGCGCCTGTAACTCCTTGTGGGCCTGTTGCGCCAGTGTTGCCTTGAGCACCGGTAATTCCTTGTGGACCCGTAGCACCATTTGCCCCTGTAACTCCTTGTGGGCCTGTGGTACCGGCTATACCTTGAGGGCCAGATGCTCCAGTTTCGCCTGTTACTCCCTGCGGGCCTGTGGCACCATTTGCACCTGTAGCTCCTTGTGGGCCTGTTGCGCCAGTGTTACCCTGAGCACCAGTTATACCTTGAGGGCCGGTTACACCTTGAAGACCCGTTGCACCAGTGTTACCTTGAGCACCGGTAACTCCTTGTGGGCCTGTGGCACCAGTGTTACCCTGAGCACCGGTAATCCCTTGTGGACCTGTAGCACCGGTTACACCTTGTAAGCCGGTAGCACCATTTGCCCCTGTAACTCCTTGTAGGCCTGTGGCACCAGTGTTACCTTGTGGACCTGTTGGACCGGTGGCGCCACCACCCGCACCAGTGGCTCCGGTTGGACCGGTTGAACCATTAATCCCAGCAATTCCCTGTGCTCCCGTGGGCCCGGTAATACCAATGGGACCGGTATTTCCCTGCAATCCTGTAGCACCAGTTACACCTTGAATTCCTTGGGGACCAACCTGTCCCGTATCGCCTTGTGGACCGGTAGCACCAATAGTGCCTTGCAATCCCTGAGGACCGGTTGGCCCTGTAATGCCTTGTAAACCCTGCGGTCCTGTTACTCCCTGAATACCTTGAGGACCAACGGGTCCTGTATCCCCTTGTGGTCCGGTAGTGCCGGTATTCCCAGGTAAACCTTGCGGTCCAGTTGGACCAACAGCACCGGTATCACCCTGCGGTCCTGTTACTCCTTGCAAACCTTGTGCACCAGTATCTCCGGTAGCACCTGTTGAACCTTGTAAGCCTTGTGGACCAGTAACCCCTTGAATTCCCTGAGGCCCGGCCGGACCCGTATCGCCAATAGGACCGGTAGTTCCAGGTAATCCTTGCGGACCGGTATTTCCCTGCACTCCTTGCGGACCTTGTGGTCCGGGCAAGCCATCGGCTCCGGTATTTCCGGTAGGACCTGTTAACCCAATTGCCCCCGTTGCGCCTGTGGCACCTAAGGGTCCTGTATTTCCCTGCAGTCCTTGCGGGCCGGTTGCACCAGTATTTCCAATTGGACCAGCCGGTCCGGTAACACCTGTAGAGCCGGTAATCCCTTTCAATCCCGTGGCACCAGTAGGGCCAGCAGGACCAGTAGGCCCTTGTGGGCCGGTAGCAGCTGTACTACCGGAGGTTTCAGCATATAAGGCATATGGAACACTCAACAATTGTGATGAACCCATATTAAGAAAATTAGTTCCACCATTGGGATCGTATTCTACCAAAAGGTATTTGTTACCCGTACTCCAGTCAATATTTGGGAAAGATCCTAGAATGGGATTCCCTAAACCAATTTTAAGTGTAAACAAACCGAACTGGTTAGTTATGGCGGTGTGTGTTTCCTGATAGTCGGTAAATCCGGGTGCAATACCTTCGGTGATAGTGATACGCACAGATATGTTCTTGTTGGTATAAGGATTACCAAACCCATCGCGTGCCACTGCCTGGTAATTGACCGCTTGCGGCACTTGTGAAAAAGCGAAGTAAGAGGATAATAAAAGAGATAGCAGGAAAAGATTTCTCATGTATGATTCATTTTTTTGCGTGCTTAAAATATTCGCTCAGAAAGGTAAGAATTAAAGTAGATGATAATACGAGAACGGTCACCTAAAGTTTTTTTAGGCTTATTGTATGGTAAAGATATCCGAATCGTATTGTGCTTTGGTTACCTGTAATTGATCGTTTTCTACCGGAATGATTATATCAGTATACTCATTGTCCGTGCCATAATAATATGTGAGTTTGAGCGCGAAGTCATTTATATCTGATGGCTTATACTTTTCATCTGCTTTCATCAGTATGGCCATTTTACCATCCTCTATGATTGAAACATTGGCATTTTCGGGTACCAGTGTCATTTCCGGGGTGTAGGCTGGTATGGCAGAACTTAAACCAGATCGTTTCAACAGGATTTTAGCTGATGAAACAGCATTTCGGCTAGTTGAATAATTGATAATACCAATTAGATTTTCCTGACCTTTTTCTTTGATAGGATTCCCTACTGCATTTCTGGATACGTAACCCAAAAAGCGCTTGTCCTTCACATTGGGTATGGACACTCTTAAATCGCCATAGGAGCAATTGAAAACTTCTTTACCTGTCAACAGACTAAATCGGGAAATCAGGTCCTCTTCTTCACCTGCTCCTTCATGCACCGCCAATAAAGTGTTGCTATTATCTTTCAGATTTATGTCAGTAGCCACCAACTGCACGTCCCATTTTATCTCCTTCGTATCCATCACACTTTTTGCAGAAATCTGATATACTTTATCCTTGTTTACAGAATCTGCAAAACACAAATCGGTTCGTGTAATCTTCAACAAAAGGGGGATGCGAGTAGAACCTTCATAGGCGTCTACTAATTCGTAGTAGGTATTAGTTTGTTGTATGCAAACCCGTCCGTTATTATCGAAAACCTTCACAGAAGAGGAGGCTGTATCCGAAAAGGCAACTTTACCCTCCGGAATAGTTTCCATGGCATCATTTTGGCCTTGCTTGTTGTTACAAGCCGCAAGGATTAGGAGTGACACAGATACCGCAAAAAATTTATTGCACTTCATGCTTAGCCGCTTTAAGTGTATTAAGCAACAGTGAAACTACAGTCATGGGTCCTACCCCACCGGGCACGGGTGTAATAGCAGCGCATTTCTTACTTACTTCCTCAAATTTGACATCGCCTTTTAACCGCCATCCTGCCTTTGCCGTGCTATCGGTAACACGAGTGGTGCCCACATCTATAATTACCACACCCTCTTTCACCATATCTGCGGTAAGAAATTCAGGTTTACCTAATGCAGCTATAATGATATCGGCCTGCATAGTGATTTCGCGGAGATTTTTAGTGCGGGAATGACACACGGTTACAGTAGCATTTCCGGTAGCAGACTGCCCGCTAAGTAAAATGCTCATTGGACGACCTACAATGTTGCTTCGCCCAATAACCACACAATGCTTACCAGCAGTTTCTACTCCATAGCGCTCCAGAATTTTTGTAATTCCAAGTGGCGTAGCGGACACATATGCCGGCAATCCTAAAGTTACTTTACCTACGTTGACCGGATGAAAACCATCTACATCTTTCCTGGGGTCAATTGCCATTATGACTCTGTCGGCATTGATATGTTTCGGTAATGGCAACTGAACAATAAAACCGGTAACTTCTTCGTCATCGTTTAGCTTTTTGACCTCATTGAGCAATTGTTCTTCAGAAATACTGTCCTCAAAATGTAGCAAGGTAGATTTGAATCCAACCTGTTCACAAGCTTTCACTTTGTGCCCTACATACGTGAGACTGCCCCCATCGTTCCCCACTAAAATGGCGGCTAAATGAGGCTTACGCCCACCGGCTGCCATAAAAGATTCTGTTTCTGTTTTTATTTCAGATTTTAACTCATCTGCAAGTTTTTTACCATCCAATAGCAACATATATTTCAGATTGATTTTTTGTGGAAAATCAGATGAGGCAAAGAGAGTAAAAAATATCAGAGTCCGGCAGACTTCAATTCATCCGCAGACATACGCTTGCCTTCTTTAAATCCGGCAATGAAGGCCGCGGAATATCCGGCACCCTTAGCCACATCTAACAAGGTCTTAGCTTCTGATGCTGATTTAACATTCCCACCATAATACCGAACAAATCCATTCGGTAAAACCTCAGCTGATAGTACCTTAAACAATTTGGAGACCTTTTCATATTCTTTCAATTCACCCTTCAACGCAAACAACTGGATTTTGAAAACCGTTCCTGATTCCGCTTTATGGTCTGGCACCAGGGACGACTTATTAGACTCTGCCACATCAGCAACACTGGCTACCGGTGTAGTGGCAGATTTGGGTGTAGTGGCGCTGGATGAAGTAACAGGTGTATTTGTAGTGGCAGGTTTGGTATTACCCGAATTTTTGCCGGCAGCATTTAACTTGTTTAAGGTAGCCATACTCATGGTGTCAAACGGGTTGGTATCGGTAATACCAACTACCTTAATGGGTTCTAGTTCGCTGGTAGAGGCAGCCTCTTTCACACTCTTACCTCCCCCGCTCGAATTTTCAATCGGTTTACGGATTTTTGCCCCGCTACTGATCGTTACAGCCGTAGATTCTGCCACCGGAGTCGATTCGCTTTTTACCACTACGTTACTTTCCGACTTCACTGCAGCCGGCTCCGCACTTTTTACAGGTTGCGTAGCATTTGCTTCGGTAGCTTTAGTAGCAGCAGCCACATTCACCGTGTTCGACTGATTCATTAAAGCTTGTTCGTAGGCGAATTGTGCACCTTCGCTGCCTTCCAATTCAATTTTGTAATCTTTAAATGCGTTGAAAAGAGATGTAGCAATTAAATCCTGTCCTTTTACACTATTCAGATATTTTTCCTCTTCCGCATTAGATATAAATCCAATCTCAGCCAAAATGCTCGGCATGGTGGTTTTATACAAAACATAAAAACCCGCCTGCTTTACGCCTAAACTTTTTCGTTTTGCGTAATTCTCAAACTGATTTTCCACCTTAGAAGCAATGTCAATACTCTGATCCAAAAAAGCATTCTGCTTCATGCTCATAATTATGTGCCCCTCGGGACTGTTAGGGTCAAATTCGTAATTTTTATCCTTATCATCCTCCAAGTTGATTACAGCATTTTCTCGTTTGGCCACTTCCAGGTTTGCCTCTGTGCGGTGCAAGCCCAACACATAACAACTGGTTCCGTAAGCATCAGCATTGGTACTGGAGTTTACGTGCACGGCAATAAATAAATCGGCTTTTGTTTTGTTGGCAATTTCGGCACGCTCGTGTAACTCCAAAAACACATCTGTTTTACGGGTATACACCACATTCACATCCGGAAAATTCTTGGTAATGTAATCGCCCAGTTTAAGTGAC
The DNA here is from genome assembly GCA_016715625.1 of Bacteroidota bacterium. GTDB lineage: Bacteria > Bacteroidota > Bacteroidia > Chitinophagales > LD1 > Bog-950. The sequence goes on along the minus strand of JADJZU010000002.1, from coordinate 190,466 downwards.
ACTACCAATGCGATATCTTTCTCATTGGTTTTTCCGCTGCCGATTGCCCCGGGGTCTTTGCCCCCGTGACCTGCATCGATAACTACTGTTTTTAGTTTAACCTGTGCACGAACCGATAGCGATGTGAATGTGAAAATCGCAAGGCAAAGCAATATGTGATGTATTCTCACGTTTCTGAATTTTTATCTTTGACGGATTGAATTGCTGCAAACAGCAAAAACCGTGACAAAATTGTTTATTCAAGCTTTCGCACTTGAACATTTCATTCCAAATATACTTTTACTTACAGCCTGTTCTTCGTAAACAGTTTCAGTTTTTTGCCACAGCATTCTTTATACTGTCTACTATAATGAATGCAAATGCTGCTAAAATTCCACAACAAAGACAAACTGAAAATCCGCAGGCGGCAGACAGCTTGCTCCGAAGAAAAGTTGTATTGGTTTCAGATTCGATATCTCGGTCAAATGCAGATTCCACTTTTTTAAACGACAGCACCATCGCTTTTGTTACAGATACCCCCACGGGGAACGATACCATATCACAGAATGAACAGGGGGAAATACAGGACATAATTACATACAAAGCCGAGGACTCTATTGTGTATGATATGTCGACCAAGCGTATGATACTCTACAATAGCGGTGATGTAAACTATCAGAAAATCAAGCTCAAGGCCAATGCCATTGATTTTGACTGGACTACATTTACGCTTACCAGCGAAGGTACACCCGACAGCACCGGTGCACTAACCGGAAAACCCGTATTCAGCGATGGAGAAAAAGAATACCGCTCGCGAAAAATGCTCTATAACTTTAAGACCAAGAAAGGTAAGGTGTATGATGTAACTACGCAAGAGGGGGATGCTTATTTGCATAGCGCTGAGATAAAAAAGAACGAATATGACGAGTGGTATGGTAAATCGACCCTATATACTACCTGCGATTTGGAACATCCGCACTTCTACTTCAAGGCCAAAAAGGTAAAAGTAGTTCCCAACAAGGTACTGGTAACCGGGCCCGCCAATCTTTGGGTAGGTGATGTGCCCACACCTTTGTTTGTGCCTTTTGCCTTTTTCCCGGTTAAACAAGGAAAGAAGTCTGGCATTATTATTCCGCAATATGGGCAGGATGCAGTATTTGGTTTTTTTCTGAGGGATGGAGGCTATTACTGGGCCATGAATGATTATGTAGGGCTCAAGTTTCTGGGGCAGGTGGGTACCAACGGAACCTTCGGGGTAGGCACTGTGGCTCAGTATGCGCTTCGCTATAAATTTACGGGTAACGTAGCTTTCTCTTATTTAAGAACCCGGCCTGCCGACCCGGACTTGCCGGGCGCTAAGCCATCTAATGCCTATAGTTTTTCGTGGACACATCAGCAAGACCCGAAATCTATCCCGAACTCTACTTTTGGGGCTAGTGTGCAGGTGCAGAGCCGCGATTTTTTTCAAAGTAGTCGTGTAACAGACACTCGATTACTGAGCACTACCTTTAACTCCGGTGTCAATTTTTCGCATGTGTTTCCAAAAACACCATTGAGCTTAACGATGAGTTTGAGACATTCTCAAAACCTGCTGAACAAAACCATCAGCTTTACGCTGCCCGTCATTCGACTAAGTGTGTCGCGCGTTACTCCTTTTAAAAGTAAAGTGGCTACCGGTAAGCCTAAGTGGTATGAAAATATTGGATTCAACTATTTTATTGAACTACAAAGTGTGCTCAATACCTACGACTCTATTCTGTTTACAGCATCCACCAAAGACCGATTTAGTTTTGGAATCAATCAACAACTTAACATTGATGCCCCCATCGTTTTGTTTAAATATCTGAACATTAATCCTGCGTTTTCTTATCAGGAAAGGACCTATTTCAGAGGAGTGAACACGTTCTGGAATCCGGATACAGTCTATGTAGCCGGTGGAGATGGTTTGATTGATACTATAAATGGTCGGGTTCAATCCGACACCATCTGGAAATTCAACTCAGCCAGAAACTTTAATGTTTCATTAACAATCAATACAAAAGTTTATGGTTTCTATAAATTTAAAGGTAAATGGCTAAAAGGGATTAAACATGTGTTTACACCTAGTGTAAGCTTTAATTACCATCCGGATTTTGGCGCTGCACCTTTCCGATACTACAGAGATGTGCAATATGATGCAGCCGGCAACACCCGAAAGTATTCTGTTTTTGAACCTTCTCCTTTGTATGGCATCCCGGGGCAAGGGTTAGAAGGTTCCGTATTTGTATCGCTCGCCAATAACCTGGAGGCGAAGGTTTTTTCAAAGAAAGACACCGTGACCGGAACCAGAAAAATGGGACTGCTGGATCAGGTAAACATTAGTGGTGGATACAACTTTGCCGCCAAGGAGTTTAAGGTGCTGCCCATCAATCTATCGGTGGTTTCAACTAAGGTATTCAACCTGATTAATCTGAATTTCAATGCGCAGTTTGATCCATATGCCGTGGATACACTCAACAGAAGAATCAACAAATTTGAATGGAATGAGAATCGGAAACTTCTTCGGTTTTCTTCCGCTAACATTGGTGCCTCTACCACGCTACACTCCAAACCCAAAAGCACCCCGAACACCGACAATGCCCCTAAGTTCACAGCAGACTACGTGAGTTATAACCCAAATCAACTATATGATTTTGACATTCCTTGGAGTTTGAGTTTGGGCTATAACTTTAACCTATCAAAAGGAACCACCTTTAACCCCGATACGATAATCACCATGCAAACTGTGAGAGCTTCGCTGGACTTCAACATTACTGCCAAGTGGAAAATTGCGGTGAGTTCAGGTTTTGATATCAGCCGAAAGCAGGTAACCCTGACCAACGTAAGTGTAGTGCGCGATTTACATTGTTGGGAACTCAGTTTTGCCTGGACGCCTTCTCTCCCATCGTATCGGTTTCAGCAGTTTACGATTTTGTTACATCCCAAATCAAACACACTCAAGGACTTGAAAATTCAACGAAGAAACCAGCTCGGCCAAGAGTTCTAACTATGTACACCTACTCTACTTATATCAAGTATCTGGCTCCTTTAATCATTGTAATCATCATTGGAGTTTTCGTAATTAACGTGGCTACCCATGGCACGATACAACACCCGGGTAAACCCCTTTATACGAAACATTGTGAACAATGCCATGGCGAAAAAGGAGAAGGGATAAGATCGCTGGTGCCTCCGCTGGCACAAGCGGACTTTGCTTCTACGAATTTCGACTCATTACCTTGTTGGATTACCAATGGAATTAGCAGGCCGATTACTGTAAATGGTCAATTATTTGACCAACCCATGTATGGTATTAAACTCGATGAGGTACAAACGGCTAACATCATCAGCTATATGAACGATGAGTTTCTGAAAACCGACAGAACAGCAAACTCTATTTGGGTAAAAAAACAATAAAACAACTGTAAGTAAGTTTATAGCGTCTTTTATTTTTGTTTATGCAGCTAATGATGGTGCGCAGTGGAGTTCTTATCAAAAAAAGTAAATTCATCCCACATACTTATAAAGCTATCTATATGAAGAAACTTTTACCTCTGATTTTCATTTCCTGGTTTAGTATACATGTTTCCGCTCAGTGTATCACTAACGTAAACTTCAATACATGGGTACAAGGCGGACAACCAGCTAACGGTAACTGGTCGGTACAGGGTGGCGGTTCCACCGTGTATCAAAGCGTCAATGGCAATCCTACCTTTTACCTATCGCCCAATGATTTGATCAATGTGCATGTAACAGGTAATTTTCGTTCGATAGACACCGATAACGACTGGATGGGATTCGTATTCAGCTACGATAATCCAATGGGGGCTACTGATAGTTTTGATATGTGGCTTTTTGACTGGAAACAAGAGCAACAAGGCGGTGCATCAAGCGGAAAATCTTTATGCCGTGTAAATGGCGTAATCCCACCGGGCAATTACACACCAACTTTTTGGGACCATCAGAACTCTCCGGAGTTTACTGTAATTCAAAACAGTTTCGGAAGTGCCGGGTGGAATACCGGAACTAACCACGCTTTTGAGCTTTACTTGACTTATACCCGTGCACAGATCTATGTTGACGGAGTATTGACTTTTGATCGGCAAGATTGCTTTAAACCGGGAAGATTTGGATTTTATAATTACTCTCAATCTGATTGTATTTACAGCAACTTCCAGTATGACTTGTTTGTTGATTTTACTTTACCGCAAAAAATATGCATTGGCGATACAACCAGCATTGTTTTTGCCAGTCCATGTGCATCCGGAACTGTAGATTATCAAAGTGCCACCTGGAATTTTGGCGATGGAACCGTAATTCCAATTAGTAATCCAACATTAAACAACATTAATGTAAGCCATGTATACACCACACCGGGAACCTATACGGTAACACTTACTGTTGTGGATTTAGGAGGCTGTACTGCTGTAAAAACGAGAACAATACAAGTGGGCGCGCCCATCGCTATTACCCCCTCCATTACCCAACCGCTTTGCAATGGTGGAAGTAATGGTGGTATAACTGTTTCCTCAACCGGGGGATTTGGAAATTACTCATACAACTGGAGTAACGGAACGGTAGGGCCGGTTTTATTAGGAGCCACAGCCGGGAACTATAGTGTTTCGGTAACTGATGGTTTTTGCAGCGCCAGTGGAATATATACAGTAAATCAACCTCCGCCACTTGCAGCATCTGTTTCAACTACCGATGCTAGCTGTAACCAAAATAACGGCACAGCAACCATTTCAATTACAGGTGGCACTCCTCCCTATCAGGGGGTAAACTGGGCTGGTATAGCCGGTTATACTGCTACCGGATTAGCTCCGGGATTTTATATAGCTGATTTCACGGACTTTAATGGATGTTCTGCAACATTACAATACCAAGGAGGCTCTAGTGTGTTACAATACACGGCAACCATTGGCTCGTTACCATGTGGGTATACACTAAGTGCCAGTGCAACCAATCAGATTTGCGGAAATGTGAATGACGGAACGGCAACTGTAACCGTTACTGGAGGAGTTCCTCCTATTAATATCACCTGGAGCAATGGTGGAACCGGGGCAACAATTACAGGATTAGCTCCAGGAAACTATACTTACAATTACACGGATGGTAATTCTCAAAATTTCACAGGCACTTTAACAGTAAATCCTGCGATTCCAGTACTTCTAAGTCTGTCTACCGTAGGCATTTCCTGCGCTGGCGTAGACGATGGTCAAGCGCTTGCTTCCGTAACATCCGGTGGTATTACTCCATATAACTATAACTGGAGCGGGGGGCAACCTAATAATCCATTAGCAAACAATCTTCCTCCCGGCAATATATCTGTTACAGTAACAGATGGCGCAAATTGTACAGCATCAGCATCCGATATAATTACCGGACTTCCGTCACTCTCTTTGGGCGTGTTAACTTTTTATGACAGTTGCTACTACTCAGGTAAAGGTCGCGCTGTTGCTGATATATCCGGTGGAACCCCTCCTTACAATTATCAATGGAGTAATTTTGTAACGGATTCAGCAAATTTGAATTTGGTTGCCGGTAATTATGACCTGACAGTGACAGACAGTAAAAATTGCAGTGTGTCAGCAGCCGGAGTTGTGTCAGGTGCTCCTCAACTGACATATAACGATACACTTATTCATGTTCTATGTAAAGGACAAAATACCGGAACCATTGCTCTATTGGTAAATGGTGGCACTACGCCTTACAATTATACTTGGAGCCCGTCCACAGCAAGTGGTGGAGTTGCTCAAAACCTGCCGGCAGGCATTTATCAGTTTACAGTAACCGATGCATACAACTGCACATTTATTGGAGCCGACACATTACTGGAACCCGATTCTGTTTTGACTGCCAGCACTACCTCCACCAACGTATCATGTAACGGAGCTGCAGATGGCACTATTACTATCAACGTGAGCGGAGGAATTGTTCCCTACAGTTTTTTAGGTAACCCTGTTCCTGCCGGTACCACTACCCTCTCGGGCTTAAGCGCTAACACATATAGTGGCAACCTGATTGACTCCAACGGATGTACCGTTGCCCTTAGTGAAACCATTACCGAACCCGGCCCTCAAACGCTCAGCATTACCGGCACCAACAACCCATGTGCCGGTGCTGCAGATGGAACAGCCACAGCCACATTTACCAACCCCACCGGGAATGTAACCTATACCTGGAATCCCGGAGGCGTCCTTCCTGGAAGTATAAGCAATCTGCTTTCAGGCACTTATGCAGTAACAGCTACTGATGTTAATGGATGTAGTGCGGTTGACTCTATCGCAATTACTGAACCACCAGCCCCTGTAATGGCTGTAACAACAATAGATGCTCTCTGTTTTGGCGGCACAGGCGCTGTGACAGCCAATCCATCGGGTGGAACGGGTCCCTATAATTATACATGGAGCAACAATGCCGGAAATTTTCAAACGATTAATCCGCTAGCCGGCAGCTATACTGTAAGCGCCAGTGATGCCTTCTCGTGCAATCAAACAGCCAGTTTTGTTATCAATGAACCAAGCGCCATCAACATCACAGAACAACATACTGATGTATTATGCTTTGGAGATGCTACCGGAGATATAACGCTGACAGTGAATGGTGGCACCGGAACAAATTATAGCTTTAGCTGGAACCCTGCTGTAGCCTCCGGCAATCAAGCCACTTCGCTTATTGCAGGCAACTATGGCGTTACCGTAACTGATTCAGTTAATTGTACTACAACTTCCAGCATTGTGGTTACAGAGCCAGCGGCACCGCTAAGCACCAGTTCGCAACCGCAGGCAGTCAGCTGTTTTGGAGGGAGCGATGGTAGTATAACAACCAACCCAACAGGTGGAACTTCTGGTTACAACTTTGCATGGTCTCCGAGTGTGAGTTCTTCCAATACCGCTAACAACCTAACAGCCGGCAGCTATGACATTACCATCAGCGACCTCAACAATTGTACACTACTGGAAACTGTACTGGTTCAGGAACCAAGTCAACTTAGCGGCCAATCTAACGCTACCGATGCTTCTTGTAATGGCTATACTGATGGGAGTGTTATTATTAGCGCCACCGGGGGTACACCAGCCTACAGTTATGATTTTTCCACCGGTGAACAAAATGGCACCGGGCTTTTTAGTAACCTGAGTGCGGGTCAATATTCGGTTACCATTACCGATTTAGAAAACTGCTCCACCACTGCAGCAGTTTCAATTTCGGAGCCGGATTCGGTTTTGATTACACTCAGTCCTGACCCGACAACCGTTCAACTTGGCGACAATGTGCAGTTACAGGCCATTACCAATCAATCGGGCAGCCTGACCTATAATTGGGCACCAGGCAACGGACTGAGTTGCTATGATTGTTCGAGTCCGGCTTTTGGTGGTAATTATTCTACACAATATACTGTGACTGTGACTACGGCCAACGGATGCATGGGAAGTGCTGCAGTAACAGTAACGGTGATACCTAACTACGACTTGTTCATCCCCAATGCCTTTTCTCCTAATGGCGATGGCGCAAACGATGAATGGATGATTTATGGCAACTTACCTGGCATTAAGCAGATTCAGATCATGGTGTTTAACCGGATTGGTGAAAAGGTTTTTGAAAGCACCGACATCAACTTTAAATGGGATGGCACTTACAAAGGCACTACAGCGCCACCGGGAGTTTATGTATACGTGGCTGAGTTTGTTTGGATAAACAATCACACCGACAACCAATACAGAGGCTCTGTAACTATCGTTAAGTAAGCGAACCTAGTCGGGCTTCTTCATATTTAAGAGCCTACGCCATTTGCTGCGATCAGTGTCTTTTTGCCTTATTTCAAATAGCTTTTTGAATTCGGTCAAGAGTGCATTTTCCACTTGCTCCTTTACAATTTGCTGTGTGGCGGGGTCATCAAATTGTTTTCTGAATTTCCGGGTGGAGATTCGCTTACCAAAACTGAAATACAATTTTGCCGGTCGTGGAATAATGGTATTACCAATGCCCTTCACTGTAGGCGGAATAAGATCTCCATCTTTAAAATACATGTGAGACACTCCGATAAATTTGAGAAACTGCCCGAAAGGTGTTTTGAGAAAATCGTTGGCATCGCTGGTGATAGTAAACGCTTCTTCGGCTCCTACAGCGGCTACTGGTATAATGTCGTAGCCATGTTCCATAGCCAGACGGACGAAACCTGTGCGGTCTTTCCATTTTAGCAAATACTCCTCACCTCTTTTCTTACAAATCTCTTTGGTTCCTCCGGGAAAAACCAAAATGCTATCGCCTCGTTTCATCAAAGCTGAGCAGTTTGCCCGCGATGCCTCTACCACGCCCAGGCGGTCGGCTATTAAATCTTTCCATACAGGAATATAGTAATGATTGGAATCGGCCAGAGCCCGCAGCACCACTCCTTTGCGCAAATACAACTCAATACCAAAAGGGTAACCATCCAACACCCCCAAAATAGTATGGTTGCTTACAAAGAGTGCCGGCCGGGACAAATCCAACTCTTTGAGCCCGTAAAATTGGGGGGCGAAATAAAACTTGAATGGAGCTATAAAGGCTCGGAAGAACGCTTTGGGGGGTGGCGTGAAATCAAAGTTTTTTACTACTTGCTTTTTAGGGGTTTCGCGACTCATATTACAGGAATTAAAAAATGAAACAAAACTTTCGGTTTCAAAATACTGCATAATTGCTGCATATCAAAAATACCGATTGAATTACCGAAGATTTTGGGTAAACTTGTTACTCAATACTATTGCTATGACCCGAGCTTTTCTACTCGCCTGCCTTGTGCTGATTGCTCCTTCTTTTGTTTTTGCGCAAGAGACTACCAAGCTGGACCTGCGACTCTACCTCCGATTGAAAAACGGAGTGGTCCGTAAAGAACGGATGCCCTTGTTGGTTAGCGGGGATTTAAATAAAATAAAAGCTCTCACGGAGCAGATATCTGGCGTATACAAATTTGGCTATGCCGACATATCCTCCATCGAGATTCCTGAGGAGCAATTGATTGCTTTTGCCAACCATAGCGATGTAATGAAGATTGAGAACACCTCGGCCCGGGGTACCGCATTGATGGACACGGCCAGAATCCGCAATAACATTGACAGCATTTTATCGGGTTATGCTCCGCTGACGCAGGCTTACACGGGCAAAGGCGTAGTGATGGGGATTATAGATGGGGGGATTTATTGGCAGCATGGCGATTTTAGAAAGCCGACCGACAGCACCACACGCATACGATATATCTGGGATCAGGTGGCATCGGGCAGTAATTCACCCATGCCTTACCAATATGGAAACCAATGGAGTTGGATCGATATTGACAACGGAAATTGTGCCCATGTGCCGCCTGCTAACGATTTTGGACATGACACTTGTGTAGCCGGTATAGCTGCGGGCAATAGTTTATCGACCCGCGGCACTATTTATGAAAATAAGCTGACAGGTGTGGCACCTGAAACAGAAATTGTAGCGGTGCGCGTTAAAAACGATGGCAACTTTCTGTCCAATGTGGCTGATGCAGTAGATTACATTTTCAAGAAGGCCGATGCGCTGGGCAAGCCTTGTGTTATCAATACTTCTATTGGCACTTACTATGGCTCGCATGATGGAAAAGACCTGGCCACAGAAGCCATCGAATATTTATTGGATGAACGCAAGGGACGTGTGCTGGTAGCCGCAGGCGGCAACGGGGGGCATATACCTCACCATTTGTCGTATAACATACCCTCGGACTCTGCCTTTACTTACTTTAATGTGAATACGGCTTTTAACGAAGTGTACTTTGATTTGTGGGCCGATACGGCTGAATTTAAAAATGCCCGATTTGCTGTGGGGGCACACAATGCAGCAGGGGTTAACCTGGGCAGAATTGATTACCTCAACATTCTCACCGATTTCAATCCGCCTCCGGGCACTTCGGTTGTTCTTAACCGGAATCTGTATCAAGGCACTACCCTTATTGGGCAAATAAGCATGAATGCCACGCTGGATGAAGGGAGATACCATGTGGAGTTTTTGATTACGCCTGCGAGCAGCAGTTATGTATTTCGACTGCAAACCAGCGGGAGTGGCAGATTTGATTTGTGGAGCAGCAGCGCATTGATTGGTAGTGCGGATATGCGCAGCTATGGCAATCTGATAGGCGATAGCACATCTTACCGATACCCTGATAGTTTGAAAACCATTGTGTCGAGCTGGCAGTGTAGCGATAAGGTGATTACGGTGGGCAATTACAGTAACCAGGCCGGCTACATAGACCGCGACTCCAACTATGTGGACTTGACACAAGCGCCCTACAACGAAACGGTGGGTAAGCGATTTGCCACTTCAAGTTTTGGTCCCACCCGCGATGGCCGATTGAAACCTGATGTGATGGCCACCGGCAGCACAACCATTGCCACAGGAGAAGCCGGTTTTATTTCTCTGGCCACCGCGCCACAAAACCGCGTAAAGGTTTCCATTACCAAAAAGCATATTCGTAATGGTGGCACATCTATGGCTTCGCCTATTGTAGCGGGGGTGGCAGCGCTCTATCTTGAAAAGAGACCGACTGCCGACTATAACGAGATAAAGCAACTGCTGCTATGGACCGCGCTCCGCGACAGCTTTACCACTGCAATTAGCAACCCGGAGTATGGAAACGGAAAAGTGAATGCGTTTGCGATGCTAACGTACGACAACATCGTATATGGTGCACAGGATACGGCTTGTCTTAATTACCAGCCGTTAGCCAATATTGACAGTGGTGGTTGTGTAGCCAAAGTGTATGGATGCACCGATTCAACAGCTGATAATTATAACCCTGCGGCTAACATCAACAATGGCAGCTGCACCTACAACACCGGATTGACATATCAGGAGAACCCATTGCTGATGAGTGTGACTCCCAACCCGGCTAATGATTACACTGTTTTTTCAATTAGGAATGCTGCTACCCAGAACATGTCTATCCGGATAGTGAATCTACTGGGCGAAACATTACAGGAACTTCAGCTGGGCGGTCATAACAGTTTGATACTGGACACCAAGAACTTATCAGCGGGTGTTTATGGCTATCAACTTATCAACCAAAACGCTGTGCTAAAGTCGGGTAAACTGAGGATTAACTAGTGCATGATTTGCCTACATTCACATCACCAAAAACAAAGAATATGAAAAACATACTACTGCCCCTGTTAATGATTGCCTTTGTATGTGCCAACGCACAGGATGCTAAAACTGCCGTTAGCAAGGATGCGAAAAGCGAGAAAGGAAAGCGAAAATTCCATATACACAGTTTTGAGTTTACGATGGCCCCAAGCACCGATTATTTTATTTACAGCAAAGGGAAAATCAATAACATTTCTTCTGAGCCTTACGACAACAGAATGCCTTTTGTGGGATTCAATATTGGCGGGCAATATATGTTCAGGCCCTTGCATATTATAAGTGTGTCAGCCGGACTGAACTATCGTATGCAAGGTTATTTTAATCAAACGAAAACGGCACCCCTGGGCGGTGATTTATATATCAGCTCGCGAAACTACGGGCATGTAGCTTATCTGACGATTCCGGTATATGCACACTTATACAAGCGTATGAAAAAATGTTCGTTTGAGTTTGCCACCGGGCCTGAGTTTTATATTCCGCTGTATAGTACTTCCTTTGCCAAATCGTATGATGCGTTGGGCGATGTAACCAGTTCCAACTCCGGAATAAATAAATTGAGCCTAAGCGCCATGAAGCAAAACGCCTCTTTTGGATGGAGCATTTATTTGGGTGGAGAGTTGGAGATAAGCGAAGCAGCCGATATGTTTGTGGGGCCGCAGATTTTGTTTTTGGATCTGGCCCGATTGAACAAAGACAATCAACTGTTCAGGACCGATAATGGCGGCTTTTACAATGTATCGCTTGGGCTGAAACTGGGCTTCCGGATTCATAAAAAATCGTAGACTACTTACCGGCTGATGAAAAAGAATGAGGCACATAACCCGTGGACTAAACTATCGGGGGAGGTGAAGTATGACAACCCCTGGATAAAGATTACGGAAGACCAGGTGAAGAATCCTGCGGGCAAAGATGGAATTTATGGGGTGGTGCATTTTAAGACACATGCGGTGGCGGTGATTCCGCTAGATGTGAACAACTATACCTGGATTGTGGGGCAGTATCGTTACCCGCTGGATAGTTATGAATGGGAGATTGTGGAGGGAGGATGCCCCGAGGGCACTTCGCCAGTGGCAACAGCACATCGTGAATTGCATGAGGAAGTGGGCTTGAAGGCGGAGAAGATGGAGTTGATATTGGAGATGCAGCTTTCTAACTCGTGCACAGATGAGGTTTCGTATAGCTATATAGCCCGCGGGCTTAGCTATGTGGGTGAGGCACCGGAAGAAGATGAGGAACTGGCGATACGAAAAGTTCCTTTTGCAGAGGTGTATGAGATGGTGCTTCGGGGAGAGATCAGAGATGCCCTATCGGTGGCGAGCATCCTTCGTGCAAAAATTTTGATAGACGGAGGTTAGGAATTTTTCATTTTTTCTATTGTGGCCAAAAAAAATACCGCGTATGTAAAAGGAAGAGGTTCGCAATTGAACCCGGCAAATCGTTTTTTGAAGAACGAGCAGGAGATTTATCTGAATGATTTGCCCACGGAGGAGGAACGGCTGGAGGCTTTACGGTATAATGCCAAAACAAAATTCATAGAAGTTTTCCCTAAGACGATTCTCAATCGGGTGCATAGCCCTGATTTGCTATTCCCCTGGAGCATGAACCCCTATCAGGGCTGCGAGCATGGTTGTGTGTATTGCTATGCGCGCAATACGCATGAGTATTGGGGCTATAGTGCCGGTAAAGATTTTGAGCAGAATATACTGGTGAAAAATACGGCTCCGGAGCTGCTGCGAAAAACACTGCTGACCAAGAAATGGGAACCCGCAGCCATTACGCTTTCGGGCAATACTGATTGCTATCAGCCGGCCGAACGAAAATTTGGCATTACCCGAAAATGCCTCATGGTCTTTAGGGAATTGCAACACCCGGTGAGTATCATTACCAAAAATGTGATGATAGAGCGCGATAGCGATATTCTGCAAGACCTGGCTCGCGAAAACCTGGTGTGGGTAGTGCTTAGCCTGACTACACTGGATGAGGACCTGAAGCGGATTATGGAGCCGCGCACTTCGAGCGCCCGAAACATTTTGAGAACAATAGGGACCTTTCGGGATTTAAAGATTCCTGTTCATGTGAATATTGCTCCCATCATTCCATCGCTCAATGATGAGTCTATTTTTGAGGTGGTGAAAGCGGTGGCAGATGCGGGGGCGCTGGGGTGCAGTTACATTGTAGCCAGACTGAATGGGCATAACGGGAAAATCTTTGAAGACTGGGCGCATAAAAATTTTCCGAATCGAGCACAGAAGATAATGAACCAGTTACAGCACCTGCATGGCGGCCAGGTGAACGATACGGAGTATGGCCGCAGGATGAAGGGGGAGGGGAAGTTTGCCGAAATGATTCAGCAGCAGTTTATACTGGCCCGCAACAAGTTTATGGCCGGGCGAAAATTGCCGGAGTTGAACTTCTCGCTGTTTGAGAAAAGAAAAGCGGAGCTCTTGATGCAGAACAAAGACTCCAGCCAAATGGAGTTGTTTTAGCTTCCGCTCATCTTCATGACTTCCTGCCACTCGGCATCGGTGACAGGTTGTACGCTGAGCCGGGATAAGCGAACGAGGGCCATTTGCGATAACTTAGCATTCGCTTTTACCTGCTTCAATGTAACGGGCTTCAATGCCTTGTTGTATTCTAAATCCACTACGCTCCAATCTTCGGTGGTGGTGGGGTCCTGGTAGGCTTCCTTGGCAACTTTTACGATGCCTACCACGGAGGGCTCACCGTTCATGCTTTCATAAAAAAAACACAAATCGCCTTTTTTCATAGCGCGCAGATTATTGCGTGCGGCATAGTTTCGCACGCCATCCCACATAGTTTTCTTTTCCTTTTTCATTCGCTCGAAACTGTAGGTTTCGGGGTCTGATTTTACCAGCCAGTAAGCCATAGATTTTGTTTGAAATCGAATTTCTGAAAAATGCCTTAATAAACAATGTTCGGGGTCTGCTGCATGGCAAAATTGTTGGTCCGTGAACCTTTTCTAAAATCAAATTTAGGACACAGGCTATTTGCCAAACATTACTTTCGCCCCCAAAAATCTGTAATGGCCATTACTCTCTTATATCTGATTGTAGGATTTATGCTGTTCGAATTTATACTTACCAAAACTCTGGGCGTTTTAAATCACCTGAGTTGGAACAAACCGATACCGCCAGATGCGGAAGGGCTGTATGATGCGGCAAAATATGAGGAGGCGAAAAAGTATGCCAGCCTCAACTTTAAATTTGGTCTTGTTTCTTCTACCCTTTCGCTGCTAATCTCCCTCTCTTTTTTGCTCCTGGGCGGGTTTGCCTATGTGGACGGCATAGCCACCGGCTATTCGGAACATGTGGTGCTGCAAGCGCTGGTGTTTTTTGGTCTGTTGGCTCTGGGCTCTTTTCTTATTAATCTTCCGATGGACCTTTACCACACTTTTGTGGTGGAAGAACGATTTGGATTTAATAAAACAAGCCTGTCGACCTTTATAGGTGATAAGCTTAAGACAGTGCTGCTAACCGTAATATTGGGGGGCGGAATTCTGGCCTTGCTCACTTGGCTATATCAGGTATTGGGTCCATATTTTTGGATTGCCGGATGGTTGTTAGTGGGCAGCGTCTCCATTTTTATGGCCATGTTTTATACTAACCTATTGCTGCCGGTGTTCAACAAACTAACTCCGCTGGAGCCCGGAGCCCTGCGCCAAAGCATAGAAAACTACGCCTCCACCGTGCAGTTTCCGCTCACTAACATTATGGTGATGGATGGTTCGAAAAGAAGTTCAAAGGCAAACGCGTTTTTCAGTGGCATTGGCAGCCGTAAAAACATTGTGCTGTTTGATAACCTGATTAAAGACCTGAGCACCGAGGAAATTACGGCTGTGCTGGCACATGAGGTGGGCCATTACAAAAAGAAACATGTGCTGCAGGGCATGGCCATCGGTATTCTACAAATGGGAGTTATGTTTTTTCTGTTTGGATGGCTCGCCAGCAACCCGGTGATGGCGGAGGTATTGGGCGCGGAGAAGAATAGCTTTCATCTGTCGTTAATCGTTTTTTCGATTCTCTACTCCCCCATTAATCTGATTACAAGCTTATTGAGCCACCTACTAAGCCGAAAAAACGAATACGAAGCCGATAACTACGCCAAAGCCACTTACGGGGCCGAACCGCTTATCCGTTCGCTTAAAAAACTAACGGTTAACCACCTGAGCAATGTGCAACCGCACCCTGCTTATGTGTTCTTTAACTACTCTCACCCAACGCTCTTGCAAAGGATGCGTAACCTGAGAAGTTAAATTTGATTTGGATTTATAGAAAGCGCACTTATATTTGCGCTCCCAAAATTCAAGATATGTACGCAATAGTAGAAATCGCTGGACAGCAGTTTAAGGCAGAAGCCGGCAAAAAATTATACGTTCACCGCCTGGAAGGCAACGAAGGTGATAAAGTAGCCTTTGACCGCGTGTTGCTGACCGATAATAACGGTTCAGTGCAGGTAGGAACACCGGTAGTGAGCGGGGTTAAAGTAAACGCAACCATCGTTCAGCACCTGAAAGATGACAAGGTTATTATCTACAAAAAGAAGCGTAGAAAAACATACGAAAAGACTCAGGGGCACCGTCAATCATTGACTCAGATTTCGATAGACTCTATCAACTAATTTATCCACTTAGAAATAGTAAAAAAAACATACCATGGCACACAAGAAAGGGGAAGGTAAGGTAAAGAACGGACGCGAATCCCACAGCAAAAGATTAGGTATTAAAGTATATGGCGGAGACGCTGTAATATCCGGCAACATCATCGTACGTCAGCGTGGAACCTCTTTCCACCCCGGCAACGGAGTAGGCCTTGGAAAAGACCATACTATCTTTGCTGTAACAGACGGCATTGTAAAATTTACGAAAGGTAAAAACGACCGTAGGTTTGTGCATGTAGTAGCTGCAGAAGCGTAATAAAAATAAGGAACACTAATTAAAAAAGCCTCTTCTGTTGAAGAGGCTTTTTTAATGTCTACCACTCGCAAACAGCATACACTGCATAATGGTCGCTCAAATCGGTGTGGTTCTTGTGCCAGGTTTGGCGATACCTTCGCACTTCACGCTTAACGCGGACGGGCTTAGCGGCATTGTTGCGTTCCAACACAAAGTCAATCACTTTTCGGGTGCCATTGGGATTCAGGCTGAGCATGTCGCATTGCTGATGGTCGGCTGTGCATTGTATCTCGCCTGTAAAATCTCCATCGGATGCATTTAGGGCAGTAATCATATCGGGATAAAGATTTATGTTGTTGCGTGCGCAATTAAAATCGCCCAAATAGAATAAGGGAGTAGTATCATTGGCAAATTTGTCGGCCAGGTCTTTTAGCTCATAAAATTGAGATACCTTCATCTCCTTGGAACCTCCCGCTTCGCAATGCGTACCCAGCAATTGAATTTTTCTACCTCCCTTTTCCACCTCACACATTAATCCGCCTTTTCGCGCCATGCAATCTTCTTTTTCGCAGGTAGAAAATCGGGTTTGCCCCAATTGCTTCATCGGGTAGCGGCTAAACATCATTACACCACTATTGACCCGAAAGCTAGCCCAGTTATTTGCAGGACCCACCACATAAGGAAACTCTGCGCGGAGTCCTTTTTTAAGCAGCCTGCGTGCGCGTGGGTCAAAGGCTTCCTGAAAACAGATAACATCGATGGAATCGGAAAGTAAATGAGCCGGAATCAGCTTTGCACGCTTGACCGGATGATGCTTCAGGAATACTAAACCACGCGGGAGCATCTTAATATTCCAGGATAAAATATGAACCTTATTATTGGAATCCTGAGCAGATAATACGGTCGCACAAAAAACAAGTAAAAGCGAAATAGTGAGATATTTTTTAATCACAGCGATACGGTTTAAGGAAGAAAAAAGACCAGATAAATATAAGACAATACTGCCCTTCTGTCCAATATGATTCTTTCATATAGACATAAAGAATCGTTCTACAACGAATATCTGCCATAAATACCTCCAAGAAAACCTTGCACTATAGTTGTTAATCGTTCCATGTCATTATCAGCAGGTTTTTAATTTAGCCCGCTTTTCTGATACCCGGCAGCGTTTGCCAAGCAGAAACAACATAACATAAACCAAAACAAGCAGCCATAATGGGATTCTTTGATAAGATAGTGAAGTCAATCTTCGGAAGCAAAAACGATCGCGATTTAAAAGAAATGATGCCGCTGGTAACAGCCATCAATGCCGAGTATGATAAGTTGAAAAACATCAGCAATGATGAATTACGCGCAAAAACAAACGAGTTCCGCTCCAGGATTAAAGAGCATTTAACCGATATCGATAATCAGATTGCAGACATACGGAGCAAAGCAGAAGCAGAGGAGGAATTGCAGGCGAAAGACAACTACTACAAAAAAATTGAGGAGATAAGAAAAGAAAGAGACAAGGAAATTGAAGTTATATTGGAACAGATTTTACCGGAAGCTTTTGCTGTGGTAAAAGAAGCCGCTTACCGCTTTGCGAACAACGAATATGTGGAGAGCACCGCCACTGAATTGGATCGCGAGATGGCTGTCAAATACCCCAACATTACCATTCAGGATGGAAAAGCACGTTACGCTAACCAGTGGTTAGCAGCCGGTGTACCGGTGAAGTGGAACATGGTTCATTATGATGTGCAGTTGATTGGAGGTATTGTGCTGCACCAAGGTAAAATATCGGAGATGGCCACCGGTGAGGGAAAAACATTGGTTGCCACCTTGCCAGCTTACCTCAATGCTTTGGCCGGTGAAGGGGTTCATATTGTAACAGTTAACGATTACCTGGCCCGAAGAGATAGCGAATGGAATGGTCCGCTGTTTCAATTTTTGGGGTTGCGTGTAGATTGCATAGATAAATATCAGCCGCACAGCGAAGCCCGTAAAAATGCATACAATGCAGATATTACTTACGGTACCAACAATGAATTTGGCTTTGATTACCTGCGCGACAACATGGTGCGCACACCCGAAGAAATGGTCCAGCGAAAACACCATTTTGCCATGGTGGATGAGGTAGATAGCGTATTGATTGATGATGCCAGAACTCCGCTCATTATCTCGGGTCAGGTAGATAGCGGAGACGAAAAACAGTTTTATGAGCTGAAGCCAAGAATATCGCGATTGATAGATGCGCAGAGAAAAGTATGTAATCAATACTTAGCCGATGCAAAGCGATTGATTAAAGATGGCAAAACCGGAGAAAAAGAAGGAGAAGGCGGCTATGCCTTGTATGCCTCACACAGAGGATATCCGTCTAACTCTGCGCTCATTAAATTTTTGAGCGAAGCCGGTATGAAGCAGATTATGCAGAGTGCCGAAAACCACTACCTGGGCGAACAGCAAAAGCAAATGCCGGAGGTGGATAAGAACTTATACTTTTCTATCGATGAAAAAAACAACAGCGTAGAACTGACAGAAAAGGGAATTGAACTGATTACAGGAGTGGGTGAAGACCCAAATTTCTTTGTAATTCCTGACATGGGCAGTGTGATTGCTGAAATTGAAAACTCAAACGCTTCTGCTGAAGAGAAAATAGCCAGCAAAGACGCTCTCATCCGCGACTACAGCGAAAAGAGTGAGCGAATCCACTCGGTAAGCCAATTGTTAAAGGCCTATTCTCTGTTTGAAAAGGATGTGGATTATGTAGTGATGGATGGCAAAGTAAAAATAGTGGATGAAAACACCGGACGTATCCTTGATGGTCGCAGATATAGCGATGGATTGCACCAGGCCATTGAGGCTAAGGAAAATGTAAAAGTAGAAGCGGCTTCTCAAACGCTGGCTACCATTACTTTGCAAAACTATTTCCGGATGTTTCACAAGCTATGTGGTATGACCGGAACGGCCGAAACGGAAGCGCAGGAATTTTGGGACATCTACAAATTGGAGGTTTCCTCAAT
The DNA here is from genome assembly GCA_016715625.1 of Bacteroidota bacterium. Taxonomy (GTDB): domain Bacteria; phylum Bacteroidota; class Bacteroidia; order Chitinophagales; family LD1; genus Bog-950. The sequence continues at coordinate 171,410 of JADJZU010000002.1, read as the reverse complement.
ACCTACCAATCGCCCGATAACCCGTAGCGATAAAGATGATTTAGTGTATAAAACACGCAGAGAAAAATTCAATGCCATTATCGAAGAGATTCAAAAACTGACACAGGCCGGAAGACCTGTGCTGGTGGGCACTACTGCAGTGGATGTATCAGAATTGCTATCGAGAATGCTGACACAGAAAAAGATTAAGCACAACGTATTGAATGCCAAGCAACATCAACGCGAGGCCGACATTGTAGCCGAAGCTGGTATTGCAGGCACGGTGACTATTGCCACTAACATGGCTGGTCGCGGAACCGATATCAAGATTAAGGAAGATGTAGTGAAAGCGGGTGGTCTTGCAATTATTGGCTCTGAGAGACACAATAGCAGACGGGTAGACCGACAATTGCGCGGTCGCGCGGGCCGTCAAGGTGATCCGGGAACTTCTCAGTTTTTTGTATCCATGGAAGATGAATTGATGCGCTTATTTGGCAGCGACAGAATTGTGAAGGTGATGGACAAAATGGGGTACGAAGAAGGCGAAGTGATTCAACACAGCATGATTTCAAGTTCAATTGAGCGCGCACAGAAAAAAGTGGAAGAGAATGATTTCGGTGTTCGTAAAAGGCTATTGGAATATGATGATGTAATGAACCGTCAGCGCGATGTCATTTACACCAAGCGCAGACATGCTTTGTTTGGTGACCAATTGGCCGTGGATATCAATAACAGCTTTTACGATTTGTGCGAAGAGCTGGTTAGTGCATCTAAAGAAACTAAGGATTTTGATGGCTTTAAATTAGAGGTGATTCGTTTTTTTGCGCTCGATACTACAATCACCAAAGAGGAGCTTTACGGCAACAATAGCGAGCAGGTCACCGAGAAGCTTTTCAGCGAAGCCATGGAAGTATATAAGCGCAAAACAGAGCGCATGACTCAGCAGATCATGTCGGTGTTGCATAATATTTATCAGCAGCGGGGCGATTCGGTTACCAATGTGGCCATTCCGTTTAGCGATGGCAAACGAGGATTTAATGTATTGGTAGATTTGAAGGAAACACTTGCTAATAACGGAAAGGAGCTAATCACTGAGTTTGAGAAGAACATTACGCTGGCCATTATTGATGAAGAATGGAAAAACCACCTGCGCGCGGTGGATGACTTAAAACAGGAAGTGCAGTTAGCCACTTATGAGCAGAAAGATCCGATTGTTATTTACAAGAAAGAGGCTTTTAATCTGTTTACAAATATGCTGAGCAATGTAAATCGTGATATAGCATCCTTCTTATTTAAAGGACAATTGCCACAGACTGAACCGGGGCAAATGAAAGAGGCCGAACAGCCACAAAAAGCGTATGCGAAAAAGATACAGGAGAGCCGTGGAGCCATTGAGCAGAACCCAGTGTATCAGAATAATGAGCAGCAACCACAACAACCCATAGAAAAGAAACCGGAACCAATACGCGTGGGCGACAAAGTGGGCAGAAACGATTTGTGCCCTTGTGGCAGTGGCAAGAAATTCAAAAAATGCCACGGTAAAGACTTAGATGACGAGTAAGATTTGACTTTTGCTACCGTATTTTAAAAAAATCAGTCGCTTATTCCATGAATAGGTCCTCTCCTACTTTTTCGGTTTCGTCAGTGGAGAATCTTTTCAAAATGGAATCTTCCACATAGATATAATCAAGCTCTCCTTTTCGGTTCCATTGCATTCTTCTCATTCGGCTACCATAATCAGGATGCTTCACCTGCTGGAGGCTTTTCAATTGGCCGTTATCGTAATATTCGATGCGGGAGAGCATAAATCCATACGGGTCATATACTTTTTCAATTTTCTTTTTGCCATAGCCATAGTAGCTGGTCCATTTTCCGATGTCCCATCCTGATCTATAATTGCCTTTCATGCGCAAACCGCCCGACAAATAGTAATAAGACCATGTGCTGTCCATTAATCCATTTTTCATACGCCCTTCCAATTGCAGCTTCGATTCATCCGCATATCTCACTACCGCTCCAGTAAATGGCTTACCGTCATAGAAAAAAGTATCCGGTATAAAAGATAAAACCGAAGCACTGTCGCTGCGGAGCATGGGGGTAAATTTTAAAGTACCGGAGGATGAAGTAAGCGATTCTATGTGCAGCCGACCCTCTTTATCAAAATCGTTCTTACAGGATGAAAGAAACAAGCAGAAGAATAAACCCAGCAGCTGTGCGTTTAAATTAATCATACGCAAGAATAAGGTTTGAGTTGATTTATGGAAAAATCACATATTCAGTATCCTACATTCAAAATTCAACTATGAAAAAAATTGCACTGCTCATTATAGTTGCCACGTTGGTTAGCGCTTGCAGCAATAAGGAAGCTTCAGAATCTTACAAAGCAGCAGAAAGTACGGCAGCAGCCGGTATGGCTGATGAACAAACCGTAAGTTATGAGGAAAAATCACCTCCATCCACTTTGCCCGCCCCCGAAAGACTGGAGTTGAAAATACCTGCCAAAATCATTAAGAACGCACAAGTTCAGTTTCAGGTAATACAGTTGGAAGAAAGCCACACTCGAATACTTGCATTGCTAAAAAAATATAGTGCCTACACGGGAAGCGACAACCGCTCCACATCCGGTTATCAAATCCAATCGGATATGGTTGTTCGGGTGCCGTCCGAAAATTTTGATGCGCTGTTAAAAGAAGTAATGGCTGAAAGCATTTACACCAACTATGCAAACTCCACTGCGGAAGATGTAACTGCGCAGTTCGTGGATATAGAAGCCCGATTGAAAACAAAGAAAAATGTAGAGCAGCGCTATTCAGATTTGTTGCGCGAAGCCAAAAAGATACAAGACATTCTGGACATAGAAGAAAAGTTGCGTGTAATCAGAGAAGAAATTGAAAGTGCAGAAGGACAACTTCGCCTTTTGAAAGATCAGGTAAGCTATTCCACCATATCGCTCAACCTGTATCAGAAATTAGATTATCAGCCGGAGCCTGACATGGGATTTATGTCGCATATTTCAGAAGCTTTTGTAAAGGGATGGAGGAGCATGACTGATTTATTGATTGGGATTGTTCGGGTGTGGCCTTTCGTGCTTATCTGGATTGGCATCCTGTTCGTGATTTACAAGAAATTTTGGAGCAAAAAATAAAGACGAGCTCGCAGCAATTGTTGCGGGCTTAATTTTATCACTTAGCTTTCTACATTCGCAACATGGACATCATTTATCAGTTTGTTTACATATTCCTGCATCTGGATGCTAAGCTGGCAGAAATACTTACCACCTATGGCACATTAACCTACGCTATTCTGTTTCTAATCATTTTTGTGGAAACCGGATTCATCGTAATGCCTCTGTTGCCCGGAGATTCTTTACTTTTTGCAGCCGGTGCCTTGGCTGCCGCCACCGGAAAACTGGAGCTTACTATTTTAATCCCTCTCTTGATTACCGCTGCTTTGTTAGGCGATAATGTCAACTACTTTGTAGGTAAGTTTTTTAGCAACTATATAAAGTCGCGAGAGAAGATTTTGTTTTTCAGACGTGAGTATCTGACACAGACGGAAGATTTTTATGCTAAGCACGGAGGCAAGACAGTGATTATGGCCAGGTTTGTTCCTATCGTGAGGACAATTGCTCCTTTTGTAGCCGGAGCCGGAAGCATGGAGTATCCAAGATATATCCTTTTTTGTGTAGCCGGAGCCGTATTGTGGGTAGCTGGAATTACCATTGTTGGCTATCAGTTTGGCAACATAGAAATTGTAAAAAAGAATTTTGAGATTGTCATTCTCGGTATCATTTTCGTATCGGTGCTTCCGATTATTTGGCAGGTTCTAAAGTCAAAATTATCCGCATCCAAATAACAGTCGCCTTATGAGGAAGTTTGGATTAATTGGGTTTCCTCTCACGCATTCTTTCTCAGCCAGCTACTTTGAAGAAAAATTTATACTAGAAAAGATAAACGACTGCCTTTACGAGTTGTTCCCTCTTGAAAAAATAGAAGAGTTAACAAGTCTCCTACAAAATCAACCGGCACTCTGCGGGCTCAATGTAACTATCCCCTACAAAGAGGCAGTTATTCCATATTTGGATTTAATAAGTCCGGAGGCTCGTGAAATTGGAGCTATTAACTGCATTAAAATTATTGATGGTAAACTCCATGGATTCAACACGGATGTATATGGATTTGAAAAATCTGCGGATGCCCTGTTTTCAAAAGAACCGCTACAGGCATTTGTGCTGGGCAGCGGAGGGGCTTCCAAGGCTGTGCAATTTTGCCTAAAGCGAATGAAGGTACCGTTTGTGACCGTTTCACGAAATCAAGCAGCCGGTTCCAGCTATTCAGCCATAGAATCGCAAATGGGTGAACACAATGTGTTTATTAATACTACACCACTTGGAATGTTTCCGCATACACAATTTGCCCCGGATATACCTTACCATTTGCTTACCGCAGACGATGTGCTTATTGATTTGATTTATAACCCCGAGGAAACCTTATTTTTAAAAAAGGGGAAAGAGGCAGGTTGCAGAATCAAAAATGGAAGGGAGATGCTCCAACTACAAGCCGAAAAAAGTTGGGAAATCTGGAACGAACCCTCTATCTAAAACTACTTACGGAAGCCCCACCATACGAGGACGGCATTCAACACGGTGACTAGAAAACCTAAACCAACTTTTGTCCAGCCACGCTGCGTAAAATCAGGAATTTCACCTGTGAGCAACTGCATTGCTCTCTGCCAAACAATATAATAACTGCTAAGATAGTAGGCATCTTTTACCACAAAGAGGGCGTAAAAAAAGAAGACTAAAAGATAAGCTCCCCAGGCGACTGCTTTTCTGGCTTGCGAGTAGAGATTTACATTAATCATAAGCACCAGAAAAAAGAAGTTCAATACAAAATACATCAACTCTTTCATGGAATTGTATTGCATATTCCCTTCCTCAGGTATTTGGCTGTGTGTAAGTGCCCGCATGGTAAAAAAGGAGGCGAGAAACGTAAGTACAAGCCCCACCACAAAGATGCCGGTAAATGACTTCAGCAAACGATCAGGGTTAGGGTTAAAGAAAGCCGCTGTGGATTCTGTTCTTTTATAAAGAACAGCCATCATGAAGCCCACGGCCGCTACCAAAATGTAAATGATGAGTGAAAACATAACTCTAATCGGTGGTAAGTTGCAAAAAAAGCCTTAAGCTCCAAAATCAATCTCCGGCCCTATCCAGCAACGAAGTGGGCAATTGCTTGGTTGTCTTGGCTCCCAACTCCTTCATCTTCTCTGCTCTACGCACCAGATTACCTGTGCCATCATACAATTTCTTCATAGCATCTTCATAATCACCTTGCGTGCTTTTTATGCCCTTCCCAATTTTTATGAGGTCATCTACAAAAGCAACAAACTTATCGTATAGTTTACCTCCTTCCTCCGCTATTTCAAGTGCATTTCTGGTCTGCCGTTCCTGTTTCCAAATAGAAGAAATGGTGCGGAGTGTCGCCAACAAAGTGCTAGGGCTCACAATCACAATTTTACGATCCCAGGCAAAATTGAAAAGCTCAGCATCGCCTTGCACCGCCAGGCTAAACGATGATTCTATGGGCACAAAGAGCAAAACAAAATCAGGAGTATGTAAGCCGGCTGCTGACTGATAATTTTTGTCGCTCAGTAGCTTAACATGGCTTCGGAGCGACTCGACATGCGCTTTTAAATATTTTGCCCGGTCCGTTTCATTTTCGGCATTTACGCAAGAGTTATATGCCACCAAAGACACTTTGCTATCTACTATTAGGTGCTTGTTGTCGGGGAGCATGATTACTACATCCGGTTTTATTCGGTCTCCCTCTGTATTCGTAGACGTAAACTGCGTTTTGTATTCCTCTCCTTCCTTTAATCCACTTCGCTCCAATATTTTTTCGAGCACCATTTCGCCCCAGTTGCCCTGTTGCTTGTTGTCTCCTTTAAGCGCCACGGCTAACTGATTGGCCTCTGCGCTTACTTTATTATTCAACTCAATCAGATTCTTTAACTCAGTTTTCAAGGTTACGCGTTCGTCATTCTCCAACTTATAAGTCTTATCTACTTTTTCTTCAAATTCCTTAATGCGCTCTTTCAGAGGATTAAGAATTACATCCAGATTATTTTTATTCTGCTCAGTAAACTTTACACTCTTCTCCTCCAGAATTCTATTGGCCAGATTTTCAAACTCCTTCGTGAACTGCTGATTGAGTTCCTGTAGTTCTTGCTTCTGCTCCGTGAGGCGCTTATTCAGATTCTCGTTTTCATTCTTTAAATAAGCCAACGAAGAACTCAACGTCTCCGATTTACTGCGCTCTGCCAGCAGTTTTTGCTCATCCCCTTCTCGCAATAAGTTCATCTGCGACTTTAGTTCTTCCAGGCTCTGCTCTTTCAGTAAGATAGTGGCAGTGGCCGCGCTTAAGGCACTATCCCCTTTGCTCTTCATCCATAACCAAGCCATTACAAAACCAATTGCCGCCCCTGCGGCCAAAAACAAAAACTCCATAACTGATTTTTAGAATGTTGAAATTACTTTTTGCGGTTACAACATAAAATTTTCATTTCGCATAGTATCACTAATCTCTACATGAAAATAAGCTCCGATCTTTTTGAAAATACAGAAGTAGCTTTTCAAGCTAAGTCCAATGCGGAGTTGCAAAAAGCAAAGTGGCTTTTTACGATGGTTGGGAACAATTTTCTGGTAAATACCGGCAGTTCTCTTGCCGGGTTGGCATTAAATCTGGGGCTACCCGTTTCACCCTTGTTTAAGTATACCGTTTACAATCACTTTTGCGGGGGAGAAACATTTGATGAATGCAAAAAAACCATTAGTGAACTCCAAAAGAATAATGTTGGCGTATTGCTGAATTATGGTGTAGAGCTTAAAGAAACGGAGGAAGATTTTGACAAGACAATACACCGCAATCTGGAGGCCATTGAATTTGGCGGGGGCAACAAATCGGTTAAAGCACTTTGTATCAAGATTACCGGTTTCGGAAGATTTGGGTTGTTCGAAAAAATACAGGCGGGAGAAGCGCTAAATGGAACGGAGAAAAAAGAACTGGAACGAATAAAAAAACGTTTAGAAAAGCTCTGTGCCGCTGCCGAAAAACACGAAGTGCCGCTATACGTTGATGCCGAAGAAAGTTGGATTCAGGAACCGCTAGACCAAATGGTGGAAGCGATGATGTCGAAATACAACCGAAAGCAATGCATTCTGTTTTACACTTTCCAAATCTATCGGTGGGACCGGTTGGATTATTTGAAAAAGCAAGTAAACCGGGCAAAAAAAGAAGGCTACTACTTAGGCGCAAAATTGGTGCGTGGAGCCTATATGGAAAAAGAAAGGGAGCGTGCCGCCACCCTGAATTATCCATCCCCCATTCATCAAAACAAAGCCGCTGTAGACAAAGACTTTGACGATGCGGTGCGCCTGTGTATTGAGAATATAGAGCAGGTATATGTCTGCATTGCCTCGCAAAGCGAACAAAGCAATCTATTGGCGATACAATTAGTAGCTCGAAAAAAGATAGAACCCGGCAATAGTCATATCCTTTTCTCTCAACTCTATGGAATGGGCGATAACATCACTTTCAATCTTGCCAAGTTGGGGTTCAACGCCACCAAGTATTTACCTTATGGTCCCGTGAAAGAGGTAGTGCCCTACTTAATTCGAAGAGCACAAGAAAACACGTCCGTATCCGGGCAAACCGGCAGAGAATTGAGCTTAATTAAACGCGAGATTAAAAGAAGGAACAAGTAAAATTATCTTTGAAACCATGAACCCGAATCTGGATGCCGATAAAGACCACTTGAACAAATCTGACGTGGAGGTGGAAAAGGCCTTGCGGCCAAGAGCGCTGGATGATTTTATGGGTCAACCCGGTATCATTGACAACCTGTTTGTATTTATAGAAGCGGCACAAAAACGAAGCGAGGCACTCGACCACGTGTTGCTGCACGGCCCTCCGGGATTGGGAAAAACTACACTCAGCCACATCGTAGCCAATGAGATGAAAGTAAATCTCAAAATCACTTCAGGACCCGTGCTGGAAAAACCGGGAGATCTGGCCGGTTTACTTACCAATCTGGAACCCAACGATGTGCTTTTTATAGACGAAATACACCGAATTAGCCCGGTGGTTGAAGAATATCTTTATAGTGCCATGGAAGACTATAAAATTGATATAATGATAGATACGGGCCCTAATGCTCGTAGTGTGCAGATTGGGCTCAACCCATTTACGCTGGTAGGTGCCACCACACGCTCCGGGCTGTTGACAGCCCCCCTACGCTCGCGTTTTGGCATTACCTTTCGCCTAGAATATTATGATAGCGAAGTGCTCAAAAACATTTTGAAACGCTCCTGCAAAATTCTTAAAACAGACATTAACGAAGATGCTGCTTATGAGATTGCCCGAAGAAGCCGTGGCACTCCGCGTATTGCCAATTTATTGCTGCGCAGAGTGCGCGATTTTGCACAAGTAAAAGGAGACGGCACCATTACGTTGGATATCACCCGGTTTGCTTTGGAAGCATTAAACGTAGACCAGCACGGATTAGATGAAATGGACAATCGCATTCTTGCCGCCATTATTGAGAAATTTAAAGGTGGCCCGGTAGGGCTCACCACCATTGCTACTGCAGTGGGCGAAGAGGCAGGCACATTGGAAGAAGTATATGAACCATTTCTGATTAAAGAGGGTTTTTTGAAACGAACACCACGTGGCCGCGAAGCCACTGAAATGGCTTACAGACACCTGGGCAAAACACCACCAAGCATCACGGGAGGGCTTTTTTAACAACCCCATACAACTCCCAGATTTACCACATTGTTATTTTTCTATTTTGCGCACCTTTTCACCCGCTATGAAGAACTATTTACTTGCGCTGACTTTCCTTTTATCTGCCTTTACGGCCTTTTCACAAAAAGGCTCTATTAAAGGATTCATCTACGACAAAGCGGATGCGGAGGGCATACCGTATGCCAATATAAAAGTGGAAAATACCGACTTTGGTGCCGTAACCGATGAACACGGTTTCTTTTACATACCAAATCTTCCGGTTGGCAATTACACGGTAAAAACATCCTATATCGGCTACGAACCTCAAAAGCAGGAAGTGGAGGTTAAAAAAGGGCAAACCGTAAACCTGAAAATTTTCATTGAGCAAAAATCAGTGGAACTTCAAAACGTAGAAATCAGTGCCGAAAAGCAGCAAAAGCGTACCGAAAGTCGAGTAAGTGTGGTAAGCCTTACTGCCACAGAAATTAAACGAATGCCCACCGTAGGCGGAGAGGCCGACATTGCACAATACTTGCAAGTGCTGCCGGGTGTTGTAAGCACAGGCGACCAGGGCGGTCAAGTGGTGATTCGCGGAGGAACACCCATTCAAACTCGGTTTCTGTTGGATGGAATTACAGTTTACAATCCTTTTCACTCCATAGGCCTTTTCTCCATTTATGAAACCGACCTCATCAAAAACGTGGATGTGTACACCGGTGGATTTCCGGCACAATATGGGGGTAGAATTTCAGCGGTAGTAGATGTGACTACGCGCGATGGAAACAAAAAGAAATTTAGCGGAAAAGTGGGGGCCAGTCCGTTTATGGCTCATGCCTTACTTGAAATTCCGGTAGTAAAGGCGCGCGAAGGAAAGAACGTGAGCGCATCATTGGTGCTCAATACCAAAGTTTCTTATCTGGATCAAAGTTCTAAAGCGCTTTATCCCTGGGCCGGCAAAGAAGGACTACCATTTAAGTTTTACGATGTATACGGAAAATTTACTGTAGATATGGGTAAGGGCAGTAAGTTCACCCTTACCGGTTTTAACTTTCGCGATATTGCCAATTTCAATGCAGCCAAATACCTGTGGAATACATTCGGTGTGGGTGTAAATTTTTGGCGGTGCCTAAAAACAGTAACCTGTATTTCAATACCCATGTCAGTTATTCTCAATACGAAATCAACCTCACCGAATCGGACAATCGACCCCGCAGAAGTTTAATTGGTGGATTTGACATTGGAATGGACTTCAACTACTATCTCAAAAATGGAGAGGTCCGCTACGGGTTAAATATTGATGGTAACCGAACTGAATTGGAGTTCACCAACCAATACGACCAAAAAACGGAGCAAAATCAAAACACAACCGATTTGCATGCCTATTTTATGGTCCACAAATACGTTAAGAAATTTGTGATTGAGGCAGGAGCACGTATCTCATACTATGGAAATATTGGTGCTTTTTCACCCGAACCGAGGCTAAGCATGAAACTGAATGCTCACGAAATGGTTCGTATAAAATTGGCGAGTGGAATGTATTCGCAAAATTTCATTAGTGCTAAAAGTGATAAGGATGTAGTGAATCTTTTTACCGGATTCCTGACAGGACCGGATGAAGATATTGCCGATGCTACCGGCAAGCGAAACGATAAAATCCGAAACATGCAGCGCAGCGTGCACGTTATTTTTGGAGTAGAACTGGACCTTCCCAAAAACGTGGAGATTAATATTGAGCCCTATTACAAATACTTTTGGAGGCTCATCAACATCAATCGATTCAAGCAGTTTAATAGCGATGCCAATTTCTTGCTGGAATCAGGAGATGCTTATGGGCTGGACATTAGCGCTAAATGGGAATACAAGGGCATTTATCTCTATGGAACGTACAGTTTGGCCTGGACCAATCGTAGAGATGGAAAACAAACCTATCCTCCACACTTTGACCGCAGACACAATACCAACTTAATTGCCGCTTACACCTTTGGGAAAAAGAAAGACTTTGAAGTATCGGCACGCTGGAATTTTGGAACAGGATTCCCGTTTACACAAACTCAAGGATTTTATGAGAACATCAATTTCTCCCAATCTGGTATTGGCACCGATTACACCGGAGCAAATGGCAATTTAGGCATCGTATATGATGAGCGCATCAATGCCGGTCGCCTACCCACCTACCACCGATTGGACCTTGCCTTTAAGAAAATTTTCAACATCAAAGAAAAGGCAAAGATTGAGCTAAACGCAAGTGTAAGTAATGCTTACAACAGACAGAACATCTTTTACTTTGACCGTATCCGATTTACTCGCGTCAACCAGTTGCCCATCATCCCCAGCCTGGGTTTTGCTGTAAGTTGGTAAAAGCAATCTTGCACAGCATGTAATTTATAGATTCGCTTATACATTACCGGTTATGCAAACTCCTTTACCAGAACGCCTCCGTCCCAAATCCTTCAACGATTTTGTAGGTCAACAACACTTGATTGGCGAAGGGAAAGTTTTGCGTAAGCTAATTGAAAGCGGAAATATTCCGTCTATCATTTTTTGGGGACCCCCGGGGGTAGGTAAAACTTCTCTAGCTAGGTTTATTGCCGATAAAGTTCATTTACCATTTTATCAGTTAAGCGCTATTGATAGTGGTGTGAAAGAAGTAAGAAAGGTTATTGAAGAAGCCAATACAAACGGTAAAGCACTGCTGTTTATAGATGAAATTCACCGCTTTAACAAAGCACAGCAAGATGCACTCCTGGGTGCGGTTGAAAAAGGCACAATTACTTTGATAGGGGCCACAACAGAAAATCCATCTTTCGAAGTGATATCCGCTCTGTTGTCGCGGTGTCAGGTGTATGTGCTGAAGCATTTGGAAAAAGACGAGTTAGAACAGCTAGTAAAAGATGCTTTGCAAAAAGACGAAATACTCCGCAGTAAAAATATTGACATAGCCGAAACAGAAGCATTACTTAAGTATAGTGGTGGTGATGCTCGCAAGCTGCTCAACGTGCTTGAACTTGTAGCGCAATCATTGGAAACTGCCGATGGCACAAGTTCCGTCACCAACCAATTTGTGGAGGAAGTTATACAGCATAAAATGGCCATGTATGACAAAAGCGGTGAGCAGCACTATGACATCATTTCGGCTTTTATAAAAAGCATGAGAGGCAGCGACCCGAATGCGGCTGTTTATTATCTGGCCAGAATGATAGAAGGAGGCGAAGATCCTACTTTCATAGCCCGAAGAATGCTGATATTAGCGAGCGAGGACATTGGCAATGCCAACCCGAATGCATTGCTCTTGGCCACATCCTGTTTTCAGGCGGTTACCATGATCGGCTACCCGGAGTGCGATTTAATCTTATCTCAAACCGCTATTTATCTTGCTACTTCCCCCAAGAGCAATGCCAGTTATAAAGCCATACGAGCAGCACAGTCGGCCATACGCCAAACAGGAGATTTGCCTGTGCCACTGCATATCCGCAATGCCCCTACTAAACTGATGAAAGACCTAAACTATGGCAAGGATTACCAGTATGCACATGAGTTTGAAGGCAATTTTGTAGATATGGAGTTTTTGCCCGAAAAAATGAAAGGAACTAAATTTTATGACCCGGGAAATAATCAGCGTGAAAACGAAATCAGAACTTACCTAAAGAAAAGCTGGAAGTTGAAATACGGGTATTAATCATCGATTGAAACCTCCATCCATTTTGCTTTTCTATCTTCGCGCGGTATGCATAAAGCAGGATTCGTCAATATTATAGGTTTACCCAATGTGGGAAAGAGCACCTTGTTAAACGCACTTGTGCAGCAGCGGCTCAGTATCATTTCCCCCAAAGCACAAACGACCCGCCATCGAATTTTAGGCATGGTGAACGAAGATGACTACCAGATTGTATTCAGCGACACCCCTGGATTTATCAATCAGCCGGCTTACAAACTTCAGAAAAACATGAACGATTTTGTGCTCGGTTCCTTTGAAGATGCAGATGTATTAATGTTTGTGACCGATAAGTTTCAATCGCTCGAAGATCAGGCACATCTTATTAAGCTGGTCAATGAGAGCAAAACGCCCTGCTTTGTGGTGCTCAATAAAATTGACCTTTATCAAAAGACGGAGCAGGAGGCCCTTGTAGCTCAATGGAAACAAACGATTCCGCGCTGCGAAGTAATCCCCCTATCGGCTGCATCCGGCATCAATACCAAGAAGGTGGTCAAAAAGATTGTTGAGTTACTACCCGAGTCACCGGCTTATTATGACAAAGAGCATCTCACCGACCGCAACCTGCGGTTTATCGTTTCTGAAATTGTGCGAGAAAAAATATTTCTAAACTACACGCACGAAATACCATACTCGGCTCAGGTAGAGGTAGAAACATTTAAAGAGGAAGAAAAAATCGATCGAATCCGGTGCATTATTTACGTAGAACGCGAATCGCAAAAAGCCATTATTATTGGCAACAAAGGAGCTTCACTCAAAAAAACAGGCACAGAGGCGCGGTTGGAGATAGAAGCTTTTACAGGTAAAAAAGTGTTTCTGGAACTGTTTGTTAAAGTGAAAGACAAATGGCGAAACGATGAATCTACCCTCAAAAAATTCGGGTATTCATAATTCAATTAATAAAAAGAAATCAAGTGAGTTTTACAGTAGCCATAGTTGGAAGGCCCAACGTAGGAAAATCGACCCTTTTTAACCGATTGGTGGGAGAAAAAAAATCAATTACCGATGATATAAGTGGTGTAACCCGCGACCGTATTTACGGAGAAAGTGACTGGGGCGGAAAAGTATTTAATGTGATTGACACAGGTGGTTTTGTGCCGCGCAGCACCGATGTATTTGAAAAACATATACGCGACCAGGTTCACATAGCCATGGATGAAGCATCGTTGCTGCTCTTTATGGTAGATGCCGCTACCGGCATTACCGATTTAGATGATGAGTTCGCAAAACTGCTCCGTAGAAATCAGAAAAATGTATTTGTCGTTGTAAACAAAGTAGACAACTCATCGCGCTTACACGAAGCTGCAGAATTCTACAGTTTGGGCATGGAAAATATTTTTTTCATAGCTGCCATGACAGGCTCCGGAACAGGCGAACTAATGGATGCTATTGCAGAAAGGATACCCGCTGAGGTGGAGCCGGAAGATGGCCCGGCCAAAGAACACATCCCCAAGGTTTGTATTATCGGACAACCCAATGTAGGCAAGTCGTCTTTGATAAACGCCATGCTGGGCGAAGACCGTAACATTGTAACTGAAATAGCCGGCACCACCCGCGACTCAGTGCACACTCACTTTACCAAGTTTGGTAAGAATCTTATCTTGATTGACACAGCTGGAATTCGAAGAAAAAGTAAAGTGCATGAAGATCTGGAGTTTTACTCGGTAATCCGGGCTGTAAAAGCCTTAGACGAAAGCGATGTGGCCATTATGGTATTGGATGCCGAAAAAGGCATCACGCACCAGGACTTATCGATTTACAAAATGGCCATTAAAAAACATCGTGGGATTGTGGTGGCGGTCAATAAATGGGACCTGATAGAGAAAGAAACTAACACCGCACGCGAATTTGAAAAGGCCTTAAAAGAAAAATTAGCTCCATTCAGCGATGTTCCCATAATCTTCATTTCTGCTCATGAAAAACAACGTATCTTCAAACTAATTGAATTGGTAGAGAAGACGTATGAAAACATGCAACGAAAAATCCCTACTTCTAAGCTTAACGAAGTGATGCTCAAGCATATAGAACACTATTCACCACCGGCTACTGACGGCAAACTGATTACCATAAAGTACGTGACTCAGTTACCAACCCGAACCCCATCGTTTGCCTTTTTCACCAACCACCCCAAATACATCCGCGACAGCTACAAACATTACCTGGAAAACAAACTTCGGGAGGAATATGAGTTTACCGGAGTGCCGGTAAATGTTTTCTTCCGTGAGAAATAATTGGACACTATGTGCATGAAGTGTGGAAAATCACAAAAAATTGTTTTAAGAAATATTTGGAAAAGATTGGAACAGAAAAATATATTTGCGCGTCAATTTTTTAACCTCATTTAAAAAACCAAAACAAAATGAAAAAGGTATTCTTCGCTTTCGTTGCTGCTTCTGTAGTAGTATTAGCTGCTTGCAACAACAAACCTGCTGAAACTGAAACTGCTGCTGCTGACACTGCTGCTGTAGTTGAAGCTGTAACTGAAACTGTTGCTGTTGTAGACTCAGCTGCTGCTGTAGTTGATTCAGCTGCTGCTGCTGTTACTAAGTAATCAGCTTAGCGTAAAAAATAAAGAAGCCCCGGATTCGGGGCTTTTTTATTTTACGAAACATAATGTGATTTAACTCTTCTTCTCTTTGGACTTCCACACATCCGTAACTTTGGGCTTCCAAATCCGCAGATTCCAACCCATACCGCCCATAAATTTCATTTCATCAATTCGCTGTGGCGATGGTAGCGTCCCAAACATTTGGCCGGTTACAAATTGTGCTTTTACAAAAAAGTGCAGGAACGACATTACATAAAAATTGCATCCTACCTGAGCAGATAATAATGGGGCTACCGAATAGGAAGTGCTCTTCAAAGCATCACCCTGCTGGTAAGTAGCTCTCAAAAGCCCAATGCCCGGTGTGAGGCCTACATAGGGATCCCAGCGACTGGGCTTCAGAAAATGATAATTGGCTCCGCTAAAAACGGCATGATTTACCTTTATTCCGGTTTCATTCTTTTTAATTGTGAGAAAAGAAAAACAAACAGCCCCGGTGTAGGCAAACCTATCGTCCAGAAATACTTCCATTTCTCCATTCAAGTAACCAGATATCTTTTTCTGCGCAAACAGATAACCACCGCCTAAATTGCCCTGTGAGCGAATACATCCTTTTCTTACTTCCCAGATTCGTTGAGCATGCAACGAATGGAAATTGGCAAAGAGAAGAATGCTGAAGAACAAAAGATGCTTAACGTGTAGGCGATTTTTTGCTAAACAGCTGCAGCTGGCCGAATGATTTACTTGTTTCGGTTCCATAATTTAAATATTTTATAGTTAGCACTAATACTGATGAGTAGATGTCCTTCCCAGCCTGCATTCTTCTCCAATTCAATATGCATATCTCCATGCTCATCTTCATGGGCGTGCAATTCTTTCCCGAGATGAAACATATATTGAGCAGCCAGCGAAATATCGAAGCGTGGGGTTACATTGTAGTGGCAGCCTAGTCCTGCTTGTATCGCGGAACTAAAACGACTCTGTTTATCGCCATGTTCACCATTAATCTTTATGGATGTAAGGTCGAAACAATGGCCAGTTACCACATAAGGGGTCAATTTTCGGGTGAATCCGCGAGGATCTATCAGGTAGAACATAACGCTCCACCCAATGTGATAATCCATACGATGTGCCTTGTTTCGGATATTGGCCGGTAAAAAGTCGGCATACCACTCCGTATTTACTCGATCGGCCAATTGAAGTCTAAAGTGACCTCCTGCACCTGTGCCTATCTCGCGTGGGTCGCCATGATTAAACAGGCTAATCGTGTTTCGCAGACCCAAAGAAAAGTTACCGCCCTGCTTTTCGTAAAATACTTTATCCGGAAAACGTTTGCGCTTTTCCTGTGCGCTAAGTTGAAGTGCCGGCAGCAGCACTATCAGTATAAAAACTACCTGCCTGATGTTGGGCTTCATAAGCATGGATTTTGGTGAGGTAGTTTTGTATCATGGATAGTCTGTTTGTAGGAATAACGATATATTATCAAAAACAGATATACAAACACCAAATCTGTTAAGCTAAAGGAGTAAAAAGGTGTGGCTTAGTAGAAATAAAAAAGGGATTTTCAAATCAATGAAAATCCCTTTTGGTACCTCAGGAGGGAATCGAACCCCCACGCCTTGCGGCACTCGATTTTGAGTCGAGCGCGTCTACCAGTTCCGCCACTGAGGCCTCTGTTTTGAGAGCGGCAAATGTAGATTTTAATCGGATGTATGCAAGTGAATCATGCCATATAATTTCATATAAAAAAACCGTTCCTGAACGTAAAGTCCAGGAACGGTTTGGAAAAAATTATGGATGGAATTACTTAACGATAGTTCTCTGAATAGCTTTTCCGGAACCTTTTACTTCAACCACGTATACTCCCGATGCCCACATTTGGGTGTCAAGCGTAATAGTGTTCTCATTCACCACCTTTCTGTCTAGTATTGTTCTGCCGGTAGCATCATAAATACGAAGACGCTTAGCATTCATTTGTTCTAGGTTAATGATAGAAACGGTTGTAGTAAATGGATTTGGCATTACCACCACTTCGTATGTGCTGCCAAAATCATCGATGCCGGTGCATACTACAGCGGTTAAGTCGATAGTTGCTGTTGCAGAACAACCGTTACCATCTGTTCCTGTAACATCGTATGCATCCGATGAGTTCAAAACAAAAGAGGATGCATTGGTTACACCATTAGACCAAGTATAATTAACAGCACCACCTCCGCTAAGAGTAACTGTGCTTCCCTGGCACACGGTGTCATTAGGAGAAACAGAAGCTGTAACAACCGGTACTGAGTTAACAGAAATGGCAATAGAGGCTGTTCCTGTGCAACTGTTAGCATCTGTAGCGGTTACTGAGTAGCTGACACTGGCAGTAGGTATAAAAGCAACGTTGTTTGATACTCCGTCTGACCAGGTATAGGTTGCATTCGCACCAGTGCCGTTAAGTGTAACTGCAGTTCCTGCACACACTGCCGATGCCGGTGATGCATTTGCAGAAATCACCAACGAGGCCCCTACATTAACAGTTGTAGATGCTGTAGCGGAACAGTTGTTAGCATCTGTTCCTGTTACAGTATATGTTTGAGTAGATGCAGGTACAAATGATACACCATCAGCTGCCCCACCACTCCAAGCGTAAGTAGATGCACCACCACCGTTTAGAGTTACAGAGTTACCTGTGCAAACGGAGTTGCTCGAAGCAGAAGCTGTTACAGCAGGGATTGAATTAACTGTAACGGAAATAGATGCTGTGGCTGAGCAGTTAAATGTATTAGTTCCAGTCACAGTATAAGTAGCTGTGGCAGATGGTGTAAACGATGCTCCATTTGTTACACCTCCGCTCCAGTTGTAAGTAGAAGCACCACCTCCATCAAGTATTACAGTTTGACCTTGACAAACTGCAACCGCGCTTGCTGATGCTGTTGTATTTGGAAGAGGATTAACAGTAACAGAGGTTGTTGCAGATGCAGAACAGTTGTTGGCGTCCGTACCTGTTACAGTATAAGAACCGCTGGATACCGGAGCAAAAGCAACACCATTTTGAGCCCCACCGCTCCACGCATATGATGAAGCTCCTCCGCCAGTCAGGGTAACGTTTTGTCCGAAACAAATTGTTGAGTTATTAATAGAAGCAGTAACATTAGGATTACTGTTAACTGTTATGTTTACTGAAGCAGTAGCTGAGCAATTGGCTGAAGAAGTACCTGTAACTGTATACGTACCAGACCCAGATGGAGCAAAAGCAACTCCATTTATTGCACCACCGCTCCACACATAAGTATTAGCACCTGTTCCTGAAAGAATCAAATTTTGCCCTGAACAAACTGTATTAGGCACAGCTCCTGCACCTACAGTTGGGGGGGAGGTAATAGTAACGCTTGTTACTGCTGTATCGCTAGTATAACAATCATTAGAGGCTATCACTTTAAGAGTACCACTAGAGTTACCTGTAACAGAAACTGCATTTGTGCCATTGCCGCTTACTATAGTTAACCCTCCGGTGGCAAACCAAGTGTAGGTTGTAGCAAATTGCTGGCTTGCGACAGAAAAGTTAGCTGCACCTGAACCTAAACAAATGGAAGCTGGAGCTGTATTAAAAGTTGGTTGTGAAACCAAAGGATCTGTCCATGATATTGTTACCATTCCATTTCCCAACCAAATTCCTGAGACAGCTGAGCCATTTACTACGCCACCTATGTAGCTGCTGCCACCACCACCACCACCACCGGCTCCTTTAGAGTTGCCAGAACACCCTGTGGTGCCGGCAGAGCCACCACCACCACCACCACCACCAAGCTGACCACCACCGCCACCGCCACCACCGGGAATGCTATTGGAAGAACTGCAACAACAGGATTGCCCTGCGCCACCAGTGCCACCGCTTCCTGTTACAGCTGTAACTCCCGGTGCACCTAAAAAGCCTGAACATCCTATGCCGGCTGCGCCACCGGCACCTTGTACGCTAGCTGCATTACCACCGAATCCACCTCCAGCTACTCCTCCACTTGTTGCAGAGTTAGCGCCATTAGCACCATTACCACTACCACCAACTCCACCATTACCACCACCACCGCCAGTCCCGGAACCTTCATCACACCCCCCACGACCACCACCGCCACCGCCACCGGCTGTAATAACACGATTTGCCTCAGCAGTGCCACCGACTCTCACATCAGAAGCACCACCACCGCCACCGGCATTTTGAGAACCTCCATTAGCACCACCGTTAAATCCGCCCGCAGGTGTACCTCCTTGTCCGCCAACAAATACATTGAGAACATCGCCAGGGGTAACAGCTAAGAAACCTTCCGAATAACCTCCAAGACCACCGGCACCGCCAGCAACACTATTGCCACCAAGAGCTCCGCTACCGCCCTGAGCGCCCCAAGTTTGAAGAAACACAGTGTCTACACCGCATGGAATGGTGAAGGTTTGAATCCCCCCCGTAAAGTTGAAAGTTTGAACCTGCGCAATGGTCAATTTAGCCACAAGAAACGCGCATAACGCAAAAAGTAATTTTTTTGTCATAATATGTTTTTTTGGTGAATTAGGATTTGCAAATGTAAGTCGTTAATAGCTAATGTCAATAGCTCATTACAAAACTTATAAACTGAATATCAATAAATTGCAATGGATATATCAGAGGAGATCCGGCCTTCTTTGTTGTGTTCGTTCTACCGCTTTTTCAAACCGCCATTCCTGTATTTTTTTTTCGTGCCCCGAAAGCAATATCTCAGGCACTACAGAGCCCCTGAAATCTTCGGGACGGGTATAAACCGGAGGGGAAAGCAGGTTGTCTTGAAAAGAATCGTATAGAGCAGATGTTTCATCGTTGAGCACACCTGGTAGCAACCTACCCACGGCATCGACTAATACAGCTGCAGCCAACTCGCCTCCACTCAGCACATAATCTCCAATCGAAATTTCCTTTGTAATCAGTAGTTCGCGAATACGCTCATCTATGCCTTTGTAGTGACCGCAAAGCACCAACAGATTTTTCTGAATCGATAAACTATTTACCGTTTTCTGATTAAGCCGCTCACCATCCGGTGTCATGTAGATAATCTCGTCATAAGACCTTTCAGACTTCAATTGTTCAATACAATTTACAATTGGTTCACACATCATTACCAAACCGGCACCACCACCATACTGATAATCATCAATTTGCTTGTGCTTTCCCAGTCCGTACTGGCGAAGGTTCACCAGATTAATTTCGAGCAACCCACGATCCTTGGCACGCTGGAGCATGGAATGATTGAAAGGACTTTCCAATAATTCGGGCAATACGGTAATAATGTCGATGCGCATTTGTTCGTCCGGTTTAAAAATCAAGCAACTCCGCAGGAAAATCCATCGTTATATATTTTCCCTTTTTATTAACCTCTAATATCCAATCGTCTACCAAAGGGATTAAAGGCTCTCCGGCATTTGTTTTTACAGCAACAAACACCTGCATGGTATTCTCCACAATTTCATTTATAACCCCCACTTTTTCATTTAAGGCATTCCGTAGTTCAAACCCTATCAGGAAATCAAAATCAGCAGAATCCTTTTTAAAATACTGTGCCACTATCTTGCTTTCCAACATCAGCTCTTTGCCATTATAGGTTTTTGCCTGTTCCGGTGTGGTGATTTCCTCAAACTGGATAATTCCTTCATCTATTCCCAGAATCTCTGTAGATTTTACAAAAAAAGGCAGGTGTTGACCCTTGACCTCTATCATAAAATGTCCTGGTAATTTTTTGGGATTTTTAAGTTCCCGGAGTAGCTGAAAACGAAAAGCCCCACTTATTTTGTGAGGCTTTCTGAGTTTTGCGACTGAAATAAAATTGTCAGCCATATGACTTTACTATTCTGCCGGAGCTTCAGTATTCTCTGCAGCAGGGGCTTCTGCTTCAGTAGGAGCTGCTTCTTCTGCCACTACTTCGTTCTTGGCCGCTAGTGCAGCAGCACGTTTAGCATCGCGGTCTGCCGCTTTTTTCTGCTCTTGTTCTAGCAGTTTAGCAGCAATTTCGTTCTTGTCTTTGTGGTGCTTTTTCGCATGATCCAGCACTTTATTTTTGTGCTCATCTACCCACTGCTGATATTTCTGTTCGGCTACCTCTGCAGTAAACAAACCTTTGGAAACACCGCGCAATAGATGTTTTTTGAACAATACTCCTTTGTATTTCAGGATTGCATTTACTGTATCGGTGGCCTCAGCTCCTTTAACTAACCAATCCACCGCCTTGTCTACATTAATGTTAATAGTAGCCGGTTTGGTAAGTGGGTTGTAATCGCCTAAGCGCTCAATATAGTTACCATCACGAGGTGCGCGGCTGTCTGCTGCTACAATGTGATAAAAAGGGCGCTTGCCTCTACCGTGTCTCTGAAGTCTGATTTTTACTGCCATGTCTAAAAAGATTTTTAGGGTTGGTTTACTTAATTTGTTTATCCCTTTTTCAAAAAGGGCTGCAAATATGAAATGATTTCGCGGTTTTGCAAATGAAAATTTTATTTGCATCCATGAATAAGGCGACAATTCTCCTCTTTTTATCATTTTCTCTACTCCTGTCCCCCTCTTGCAAACAGTGCAATACGGGTAAAACAGAAATGATTAATACTGATTCATTAGCTATACCTGAACTCGATAAAATTAGTGCCGAAATTGCCGCAGACTCACTAAATCCGCTCTTGTATTTTAAAAGAGCTCAGCTATACGATGCCAACAACGACCTCAAAAGCGCCAGCACCGATATGTTTATTGCGCTTACACTTGATTCGCTGAAACCAGAATTCTATTTATATACCGCAGAACTCTTTAAAAAAACAGGAGAGCCACAACGAGGCATTGCGCTCATGCAAAAAGCCATAACCACCGATTCTATGAACACCTCTTTCTACGTAAAGGCTGCTGAGTTGGCATATATTGACACTACCATCAAAGGCAATTATGCCATAGCCCTTAATTTTCTGAACGCAGCTATTGAAAAAGACCCTCAAAATGCAGACATCTATTTCTTTAAAGGCACAGTTTTTAAAGAAGCAGGAGACACGCTAAAGGCGATTTCCAATTTCCAAACAGCTACCGAGCTAAACCCAAAATACTACAATGCCTACGTGCAGATTGGACTTTTACTGCAACAGCGCAATGATAAAAACGCACAAAAATATTTTGATAATGCTATCAAGGTGAGTGATAAGCCCGAAGATGCCCTGTATGCCAAAGCAAATGTGCTGAAAGAAACAGGGCTTCAACTTTACGAATCAAAAAAAACAGCTGCTGCGGTTCAAAGTTTTTCGGATGCTATTGCTGCATTTAAGCAGGTTATTGAACTCAACTACCGAAATGTGGAGGCTTATATGGGCATTGGATTTTGCTATTATCAGTTAGATTCCGTGGAGCAGGCATACATCTTTTATGACAAAGCCATCAAAGTAGCACCCACCTATGCCGGAGCTTATTTCAGTAAAGGCTTGTGCGCAGAAGATTTAGGGAAAAAGAAAGAGGCTACAATGCTTTATGAAAACTGCCTGAACATAGATCCCGACTTTACACGTGCCAAAGAACATTTGAAAGGCCTCCAGACCGGCACTCCATAAATCACCGTTTATAAGTTCGCTGCGTTTCTATATTCGCCACTCGCAATGCTACATCAAGAGGTTGCGAACTAACCGATTAACCGATCAAAAATTATGATGATTAAAATAACACTTCCCGATGGCTCTGTGAGGGAATATAACCAAGGAGCCAGTGCGCTGGATGTAGCTCTAAGCATAAGTACCGGACTTGCCAAAGCCGTAGTGAGTGCAGAGGTAAATGGCGAAATCTGGGACTTAACTCGCCCTATTATGAAGGGCTCATCTGTCAAATTGCTGAAATTCGATGATGAAGGCGGAAAAAGCACTTTCTGGCACAGCAGCGCACACCTGATGGCCGAAGCGCTTGAGTTCTACTATCCTGGCGTAAAATTTTGGGTGGGCCCACCGGTAGAAAACGGATTCTACTATGATGTGGACCTGGGCGATGCAAAATTCACCTCCGAAGATTTGGTAAAAGTGGAGGAGAAAATGAAAGAATTGGCTGCGCAGGACAACAAATACATTCGAAGTGAGAAACCTAAGCAAGAGGCCGTAGCCTATTTTACGGAGAAAGGCGATGAATACAAACTTGACCTGCTTTCCAATTTGCAAGACGGAGAAATTACTTTTTATACGCAAGGTAAATTCACCGACCTCTGTCGCGGACCGCACATTCCATCTACCGGGTTAATTAAAGCTATAAAGCTAACTAACCTGGCCGGTGCTTACTGGAAAGGCGATGAAAAGAACAAACAGCTTACTCGAATTTACGGTATCACTTTCCCCAAGCAACAGCAGCTTGATGAATTCAATAAAATGATGGAGGAAGCCAAACTGCGCGACCACCGCTTGCTGGGAAAAGAGCTTGAGATTTTTGCTTTTGATGATGATGTGGGTCCCGGGCTGCCTTTGTGGCTTCCTAAGGGTGCGGCATTGATTGAAAAGCTGGAAAATCTAGCCAAGAAACAGGAGAACGAACAGGGATACGTGCGAGTGAAAACTCCGCACATTGCTAAAGAAAGTATGTATCTGCGTAGCGGGCACCTCCCCTATTACGCAGATAGCATGTTTCCCCTATGGAACTGGATGGGCACAAGTATTATCTAAAAGCGATGAACTGCCCTCATCACCACAAAATATTTGCGGCCACGCCCAAAAGCTACCGCGACATGCCGCTGAGATTGGCAGAATATGGCACTTGCTATCGTTACGAGCAAAGCGGAGAGCTGTTTGGGCTCATGCGTGTGCGCTCTTTGCAAATGAATGACGCACACATCTATTGCACCAAAGATCAGTTTGAAGAAGAGTTTATGAAAGTAAATGAGCTCTACGTTAAATATTTCAAGATTTTTGGCATCGATAAATATGTGATGCGGTTCAGTAAACACGAACCCTCTAAACTGGGGCAAAAATACATCAACAATCCGGAACTGTGGCAAGAGACGGAAGAAATGGTGCGCAAAGTGCTTATCAAATCGGGATTGCCTTACAAAGAAGTAGCCGATGAGGCTGCTTTCTACGGTCCCAAAATTGACATCCAAATCTGGAGTACTATTGGAAAGGAGTTTACGCTTGCTACCAACCAGGTTGATTTTGCTCAGGCCGAAAGATTTGATTTGAATTTCACCAACCAACACAACGAAAAAGAGCGTCCCATTATTATCCACCGTGCTCCACTATCAACCCATGAGCGATTTATCGGATTTTTGCTGGAACACTATGCAGGTAAATTCCCATTCTGGCTGGCACCGGAACAAGTGGCCATTTTACCGATTAGCGATAAGTACATTGAGTTTGCCAAATCGGTTCAATCCCGATTAAAGAAAGAAGGAATAGAAGTAACACTGGATGACCGTTCAGAAAAAATAGGACGAAAAATTCGCGACACTGAGGTTCGAAAAGTGCCTTACATGCTGGTAATTGGAGAAAAAGAAATGCAAGTGGATTCCGTGGCAGTGCGCAAGCAAGGACATGGCGATCAAGGCGTAAAAACAGTCGATGCGTTTTTAGAGCAGGTTTTAAGCGAAATTTCTGAGTATAAGTAATCTATAGCTATGAAAAAGTATATCCCCATTCTGCTGCTTATTGCCACAGCCTCTTGTGCCAAACTACCGGTAGACTCTGCATTAAATAAATATGCAGTCAACGTGATACAAGATACTGTGATGTTTGCGGTGGTAGGCGATTTTGGCGATAACAGCCCACAAGAGGATTCGGTGGCGCGTATGATTAAATCATGGAACCCGGAGTTTATTATTACTACCGGAGACAATAATTATCCTCTTGGCAGTGCTTCCACTATTTACAACAACATTGGAAAACACTACTGCGATTTCATTTACAATCCGGATGCACCGGAATTGTTGCGCTGCAATGGTAAAGCCGCACAAGATAAAGTGAATCGCTTTTTCCCTTGCCCAGGTAATCACGACAATTATTCCATACCTGCCCTACAGCCCTATCTGGATTACTTTACACTACCGGGCGATGAGCGCAATTATGATTTTACCTGGGGGCCTATTCACTTTTTCAGTCTCAATACCGGTAAAAGCGCCTTGATGGGTGCGGAAAGCGATGAGGCAAAATGGCTCAAAAAGGCTGCACAGGAAAGTAAGCTGCCTTTTAAATTTGTGATATTCCATCACCCGCCATACAGCACTGGAAACCATGGCAGCGCTACAGCCATGCGATGGCCGTTTCATGACTGGGGAGTGAATGCGGTGCTGAACGGACATGAGCACTTTTATCTTCGGGTAAACGACCAAGCCACACCCAATGGTCCGGTCTACATTGTAAGCGGCAATGGTGGTAATGACCATCTTTACAGTTGCGATGCTAATTCGTTGGATACAAATCGGTTTTCATTGAAGTGTGATAACCAGCACTGGGGTGCACTTAAAGTAAAAGCCACCGCTACCCAAGCGCTTATTGAATACTACACCATCGGCTCTTCTGTTCCATGGGACACTTACATCATTAACAAATAGTTGGTTCTGCCTTTTCTTTTTTGACACAGACAAACCGTTTGTTATTTTCGCGGCTAAATCGATAACAAAAAACATTTCATTTGAATCCAATTAAACGCCCCTTTGTTCCCCGCGGCCAACGCCCTCCCTTCAAAAAAGAATTAGAACATAACATCAACGAACGTATACGCCACCCCGAAGTGCGATTAGTAGGCGAAAACATTGAACCAGGCGTATATTCTTTACGTCAGGCATTAGACATCGCTTTGGAAAAAGGAATTGATTTGGTTGAAATTTCACCAAATGCAGTTCCACCTGTTTGCCGTATCATAGACTACAACAAGTTTCTGTACGAAAAGAAAAAGAAGGAAAAGGAGATAAAAGCTCACTCCAAAAAAGTGGAAGTAAAAGAAATCCGCTTTACGCCCAATACAGATGAGCATGACGTGGAATTTAAGGCTAAACATGCCGAGGCTTTCCTTCAGGATGGCAACAAGGTGCGCACCTATGTTATGTTTCGCGGTAGAGCCATCGTTTTTAAAGAGAGAGGAGAACTTCTGTTATTGCAGTTTGCTGAAAGACTTAAAGATTTTGGCACGGTAGAACAGTTGCCTACTCTGGAAGGCAAAAGGATGTTTATGACCTTGGCTCCAAAATCAAAAAAGAAATAATTACGGCTTCCTGAACTTCGGCTTTTGTGTTTCATAAATGTTTTTACATTTGCCGTCCTTAAAAATCAATTAAGATGAATCCAAAAGTTAAATTAGTAGAAGAGACGCTGTTTGATAAATCTAAACACCCTGATTTCGGTCCCGGTGATAACATCACAGTTTCCTATAAAATTACAGAAGGTAATAAAGAGCGTATTCAGGAATTCCGTGGCGATGTAATTCAGTTGCGCGGTTCTGGCACTACCAAAACATTCACCGTTCGTAAAATTTCTAACGGTGTGGGCGTAGAGAGAGTATTTCCTCTTTTCTCCCCTTTCGTAGACGAAATTGAAGTGAACAAAATTGGCCGTGTTCGCAGAGCTAAATTGTTCTATCAAAGAAATCGTAAAGGCAAGGCTTCTCGTATTCAAGAGAAAAGACAAGCTGACCTTACTGCTGCAGAGTAATCTGTTTGACACTATACAAAAGAAAAACGCTCCGATTTCGGGGCGTTTTTCTTTTGTAGTTGACGAGTATCACTTTTCTCCACTTAGGCATTATACTTGCCTTCAACATTGCTATATGAAAATACAAGTTTCAGTTGTCGTCTTGTTACTGGGTTTATTGAGCTGTGAAGCGCAGCAAACTCCGCCAGCGGAAAAGAAACCTATAGCCAGCCTAAGAACCGGTGCAGAAAGAATGGAAGCTTATATCCCGGCAATAAAAGGAAAAAACATTGCCTTGCTGGTGAATCAAACTTCCATAGTGGGTAATGTTCACCTAGTAGATACCTTACTGTCATCCGGTATCAAAATCAAAAGAATTTTTGCTCCGGAGCATGGTTTTCGGGGTAGTGCAGATGCCGGTGAACATATAGAAGACGGGAAGGATGCCAAAACAGGGTTAAAGGTTATTTCGCTCTATGGCGATAAGAAAAAGCCATCCAACGAAGACTTAAAAGATGTGGAGGTGCTGGTGTTTGATATACAAGATGTAGGCGCAAGATTTTACACCTTTATTTCATCGCTGCATTATTTGATGGAAGCATGTGCAGAGAAAAATATTGATTTAATGGTATTGGACAGGCCCAATCCGAATGGTTGGTATGTAGACGGGCCTCTTTTAGAGAGAAAATTCCAGTCATTCGTAGGTGTAGATGCCATACCGGTAGTGCATGGGTTGACCGTGGGCGAATACGCTCAAATGGTGAATGGTGAGGGCTGGCTAAAGGATGGAATGCGTTGTAAACTCACCGTTATATCATGTGATAATTACAGCCACAAGATGCGCTATTCGTTACCGGTAAAACCATCCCCTAATTTACCCAATGATTTAGCGGTTTATCTATACCCATCCTTGTGTTATTTTGAAGGAACGGATGTGAGCGTAGGGCGTGGGACCAACTATCCTTTCCAGTTATTTGGCTCCCCTAACTTTGCCGTTCGTAATTTTTCGTTTGTGCCAAAGAGTATGGAAGGGGCTAAAAATCCACCACACATGAACAAAGTTTGTTTTGGTGTAGACCTTCATCGCTCCGGATACAGTGCCCCGGGTATACAATTGAACCATTTACTATATGCCTTCAAAAATTTCAGCGACACTTCTAAGTTTTTTCTGCACAATAATTTCTTTGATAAACTATGGGGAACCGATAAGGTTCGTAAAATGATTGTGGAAGGTAAGTCGGAAGAATACATAAAGTTGAGTTGGCAAAGCGAATTGCAGCTTTATAAAAAACTCCGCAAAAAATATCTCTTGTACCCTGACTTTGAATAATGCGTAAGTTAAGAATTGTATTTATGGGGACCCCCGAGTTTGCAGTCCCCATGCTGGAAACGCTATGCAGCTCTGCTCATGAGGTGGTGGGGGTGGTTACAGCACCCGACAAACCAGCGGGACGGGGCATGCAGTTAAGTGAGAGTGAAGTAAAAGTATGCGCCTTAAAGCATCACTTAAAAATACTTCAGCCTGAGAAACTAAAAAATCCGGAGTTCCTTGCTGAACTATCCCAATTACAAGCAGACATTTTTATAGTGGTTGCCTTCAGAATGTTGCCGGAAGTGGTTTGGAATATGCCTCCGTTGGGCACCATCAACCTTCATGCTTCTCTGTTACCCCAATATAGAGGCGCGGCACCCATCAACAGAGCAATAATGAACGGTGAAAAAGAAACCGGTGTAACTACTTTTTTTTTACAACATGAAATTGACACCGGAAAAATCATTTTTAGCGAGAAAATAAAAATCAGACAGGACGAAACGGCAGGTGAGCTATACCAAGAATTAATGAAATTAGGCGCAAGCGTTTTGCTAAAAACAGTAGATGCCATTGCCACAGGGCAATATCCGCAGATAGCTCAGGACCACATTACGAATATCAACCATGCTCCTAAAATCTTTAAAGACGACTGCCGTATAAACTGGAGCAACAGCACACAGCACATCTACAATCAAATCAGAGGATTGAGTCCATACCCCGCGGCTTTTACTACACTCGACAATAAGAATTTTAAGATTTTGAAGGCTAAACCAATTCCGGGTGCAAATTCCAAACAAACTTACAACACCGATGGATATTCTTACCTGCGCTTTAACTGCCTGGATGGACAAATAGATGTTCTGGAATGCCAGATGGAAGGAAAAAAAAAGATGACTATCGGAGATTTTCTTCGTGGCTATAAACTGATTCCGCTTTAAAATTAACCTACGTGGTATGCTTGCAGAAATAATATGGACCCCTAATCCCGATGCAATTGACCTTGGATTTTTGAAAATACAATGGTATGGCATTACCTGGGGAATTGGCCTCTTGGCCGTGTACTTTATAGGCACCTGGATTTTCAAACAATTAGGAAAAGATGAGGAAAGCATAGTGATGGCAATTCAATATGCATTCATCGGAGGCTTGCTGGGAGCACGAATAGGACATATTTTTTTCTATCAACTCGATTTTTATCTGGCTCATCCACAGAAGATATTGGCCGTTTGGGAGGGTGGATTGGCCAGCCACGGAGGCATGATTGGAGCGCTGGTAGCACTATTGCTTTTTTGTCACCGATACCGCGATTTAAGTTATCTCTTCATGATGGATGTTACAGCCATTTCTATCCCGCTATTTTGTTCCTTGATACGAATTGGAAATTTGATAAACAGCGAGTTGGTGGGTAAAGTAACCGGAAGCCATTATGGATTCGTTTTCCCGGCCTATGGGCTGGAACCCAGACACCCGGTGGTTTATACGAAAGCATAGCTTATCTGACTTTGCAATTTGTGATGCTCTACCTGTTTAGAACTTATAGAGATAATAAACCTGCACTCTACAGCGTTTTTATGCTGGTGGGCATTTTTGGGGTACGGTTTTTAATTGAATTTTTTAAAGAGCCTGAAGGCATGATTTTTTTTGGTGTGGTGAGTAAAACTCAAATGCTGAACGTTCCGTTTATTCTATTAGGCTTCGTGTTGTTTCTATTTATGCGAGCCGGCAAACTGAACTATAAAACATAAGGAGTTTATAAATGCCCAGATACGAAAAATGGCTTGGAGCCGGCATCGGATGGATGGTAACCGGGAACCCGTTGGGTGGAATATTGGGCTTTTTGGCCGGCAACTACCTCACAGATAAGAATAAAAGCGATGCGCAAAAACTATCCAGTGGCATTAGTGAACTGGAAGTAAACATATTGGTATTGGCATCCCATCTCATTAAAATTGACGGTAAAATTTCAGCCGCAGAGATTTCTTTCACTACTACATTTTTAGGCGAACATTTCGACCCTCAGCTATCTCAGGAACGAACTCAAGTGTTGCATCATTGCCTCAATAAAGAATATGATTTGGGCGTAGTGTGTGACCAAATCAGAATTTACACCAAACTACACACAAGAATTCAAGTGGTTCGTTTTTTACTGGAGTTAGCCAAAAGTGATGGAGAGTTGAACCAACAAGAAAACTACTTCATCTTCAGGGTAGCTGGTTATATGAACGTAAATGATGTAGAATTCAGGAAACTAAAAAGCGAAATCACTGAAACCTCGCTGAATTACTACGATGTGTTGGAGGTAACAAAAACAGCCTCCCCGGAAGATGTGAGAAGAAGCTACCGAAAACTGGTTTTAAAATACCATCCTGACAGAAACAAAACCCTGAGTGAAGAGGAGAAGAAAAAACTGACCGAAAAACTGCTTGCTATCCAGGAAGCATACAGAGTTGTTAAACAGAATTTCGGCAACAGTTAATCTATATCATCCAATCGGTCATGCTATCCACCCGAAGAGGTGATGCATTATCCTCCTGCTCCTTTAGCTTTTGTAACTGCTCCAGCACCGCCACCACCACATCATGAATAATTACCAGAAACGAACCTTTCTGGGCATTCTTGATAGCATATTCCACCGCTTCGCTTTCGCGCATTATTACAGTCACCTTTTTATTGGGGTCTACGTTGGCTATGCCATTTTTTAGTAGCGCAATAATTTCCTCTTCTGTCCTTCCTCGTAAATTTCTATCCTGCCGGATAATTATCTCATCAAAAACTTTGGCAGCTTCCTGAGCCAGTTCAATGGTATCTTCATCGCGCCTGTCTCCCACTCCAGCTATCAGCCCCACCTTTTTAGTAGCCTCCACTTTGCTTACAAATTTTCCTATAGCCCGCATTCCATGTGCGTTGTGTGCATAGTCGGCTATCACTGTAAAGTTTCTAAAATTAAAAACGTTCATGCGGCCGGGTGTTTGCACTGGAGATGGAACAAATGTTTCTAAGGCAATTTTTATGTCTTCGATTTTAAATCCTTGTAAGTAAGAAGCCAGAATTGCACCCAACGCGTTTTGAATGTTAAAATCTGCTTTACCACCGAAGGTAATAGGCGCTTGACTTACTTTATCTATCCTTATTTTCCAGCTTCCTTTAGAATGGTGAAGTATCCATTTTCATACACACAGGAAATGCCATTTGCCGCTGAATGTTCCTTGATGCGAGGATTGTTTTCGTCCATGCTAAAGAGCGCGACCTTACAATCTAAGTCTTCGCGCATGGCATACACCAAATCGTCATCGGCATTTAGAATAGCATATCCACCAGGTAATACCGCCTTAGGCACCACCGCTTTTACCCGTGCCAACTGTTGCAAAGTATCGATGCCGCCCAAGCCCAGGTGGTCGGGAGCGATGTTAGTGACCACAGCCATATCGCAATTATGAAAACCAAGTCCGGCCCTCAAAATTCCACCTCTTGCGCATTCCAACACAGCAAAATCTACAGTTGGGTCTTTTAAAACAAACTCTGCACTCACCGGTCCCGTGCAATCACCTTGCATCATCATCTGATTCTGTATATAAACTCCCTCCGTGGTAGTAAAGCCCACGTGGTATCCCATTTGTTTTACGATGTGTGCCAATAGCCTGGTGGTGGTAGTTTTTCCATTCGTTCCTGATACAGCAATAATTGGAATACGGGAAGGTGTGCCGGCCGGATACAGCATATCTATAACCGGCTCTGCTACATTCCGGCCAATTCCTTCTGTGGGATCCAGATGCATTCTGAAACCGGGAGCCGCATTTACTTCCAGAATAGCCCCTCCGTTTTCAGTAATGGGTTCACTTAAATTGTCGGCCATTATATCTATGCCACAAATATCTAATCCGATAATTCTGGCAATACGCTCGGCCATAAAGATGTTGTTCGGGTGAACGATGTCTGTAACATCCGTAGCCGTACCTCCGGTAGATAAATTAGCTGTTGGCTTTAGCCAAAGCTCCTCCCCTGCCGCAATAACCGTATCTAAAGTGTAATTCATCTTCGCCAACATAGCCATGGTTTGATCATCCACTTTAATGGCTGTCAAAACTTTCTCATGTCCGTAACCTCTGCGAGGATCGGAATTTACTTTATCAATCAACTGCTGAATGGTGTGTTGACCATCGCCAAATACAGCCGCAGGAGTTCTTAAAGCAGCTGCTACAAATTTGTAATTAATGACCAGCACACGGTGGTCGCGTCCCGTAATGTATTTTTCGCAAATAACGGCTCGCGAATATTTTTTAGCTATCTCCATTCCACGCAAAGCATCTTCCCAGTTTCGAAGATTCGTTGTTACACCTTTGCCATGATTTCCATCCAATGGTTTTGTGATTACCGGGTAACCGATTTTATCAATCGCCTTTTGCAAATCACCTTCATCATAAATCACACTACCCCTGGGCACCGGAATCTGGGCTGCCTCCAATAGATTTTTTGTATCCTCTTTATCGCAGGCTATCTCTACGGCAATATTTGAAGTGGTGGAAGCCACAGTTGCTTGAATTCTTTTTTGATTTTTACCATATCCCAATTGCACCAATGAATGCCGATTCAATCTAATCCATGGAATTTTCCGTTTTACCGCTTCATCCACTATGGAGCCGGTAGATGGTCCCAATCGTTCATCCTCGCGTATCTCGCGCAGCTTTTGTATATCGGCCTGTAAATCGTGAGGCGTTCCTGCAATAAGTGATTCTGCTATACTCACCGATGCTTTTGCTGCAAAAACACCGGCATTTTCTTCCATATAAGAGAAGACCACATGATAAATGCCTCGAGTAGAGGTTTCGCGCGTTCGTCCAAAACCACATTCCATACCCGCCAAAGTTTGAATTTCTAAAGCGATATGCTCAATCACATGCCCCATCCAGGTACCGTGTTTTACTCTCGAAAAAAAACCTCCTTCTACACCCTCGCTGCAGCGATGCTCAAACATGGATGGGAACATGGCTTCTAATCTCTCGCTAAACCCGTCAATCTTATTTGTTGGTTTTTCTTCTAAGTCTTCTAAATCCAGTTTCATTACAATCAACTTATGGCGCTTATTGCTCCAATAGTTGGGACCTTTCATTACTTTAATTTCAAGGATTTTCATGATGATGTAACAGCTTGTTTTCTGTGAACTATTTTGTGAGTAGGAATGAAGATAGAATTTAGCGCATCAGCTATCTATGATTGTTGAAAAATAAAATGAAGTGTATACAACAAAAAAAAACGGGCACACTTAATCGTGTAACCCGTCAGGCCAAAATATATTTTGGGATTATTTCTGTGCCGTGGCGGCCGATGGCAGGTTTACGGTTATATTTTCGAACTGCCCTTTAATCCCCAATATCGGTTCGTTTATATCGGCCGATGCTGATTGTTTTACATTGGTTTCGAAACTAGCCGTAATAGAAAACCCTGTTTTGTCTGCATTCCATTTTAAATCAGTTACAAAGAAATCTGTTTCGGAAGGCAAACTGAAAAACTTCTGTTTATTAAATTCAAAATTCACCTTTTTAGTAGAAACATTTCCTTGTTCCAGCGCTTTGAGTGGGATTTCCACATCAATTTTCTGGTCGTTATATACACCGCTTTTATCTTTAACTTGATTGCCATAAAAGGTAAAGATTACAGCATCCTGATTAGCATTAAATGAAGTGGTAAACTTATTTTGCTCGCGAAAATCAAATGGGTAGCCATCAATACGAGCACAAATAGGGGAAGTGCATAGTGGGTCTGATGGAGCCTCATTTCGGTTTGGAGTAAAGGATTGAGCTAAGATAAAGACTGTAGCAAGTATGGGGAGGTAATTCAAACGTTTCATAATTTTCAATTTTAGTTTGGACAAGCATATACGTTATGCACAACACAAAGGTTACACTGTTCAAAACTCAGCGAAACCTTTTAACATATTAGCGCATTCATATTTTTAAAGAAGCAACATGTCCACTCAGGGTAAATTAATTGCAATTGGTGGTGCCGAAGACAAAGGCAACGACCGCGAATTGCGAGAAATAAATAAACGCAACAAACACTTCGAACCCCTCGGAGTTTTAAAACGGGTGGTCGAAGAAGCCGGTGGAAAAGATGGATATATTGAAGTAATTACTACGGCATCGCAGATTCCCGGAGAGGTCAGCAGAAACTACCTGCAGGCATTTTCGAAACTGGGAATAGGCAAGGTGGAACATATGCGTATTCGAAAAACAAAAGATGCCGAAAGCAGTGAAATAATTGAGCGATTGAAATCATGCACTGCAGTGATGTTCAGTGGCGGTAATCAGGCAAAGCTCATTTCTACTTTTTACAAAACGGAGTTTCTTGAAATTTTAAAGCAACGCTATCAACAAGAAAAACTTGTGATTGCCGGCACGAGCGCAGGTGCCATGGCCATGAGCCGTGTAATGATTGCGGATGGTCACGCTGCGCACGCACATTTAAAGGGCATTGTCAAAATAGAAACCGGATTATGGTTTATAGACGGAGTCATTATAGACTCGCATGTAAATAAACGGGGACGATTCGTTCGGCTATCGAAAACGGTAGCTTTGAACCATTCACAAATCGGTATTGGGTTAAGCGAAGATACGGGGGTGGTAATTACTCAAGGAAAGCAATTTGAGGTTATTGGAAGCGGAATTGTGTTAGTAATAGATGGGAGGCAGATTACGCGGAGCAACGTTCATGAAGTTGAAGATGGCTCCCCTATTTCCATTTCAAACCTTCAGGTGGATATTCTGGAACAAGGCGACCACTTTACAATCTAGTCTTCATCGGCCACTACAGAGTTCGGGTTGGACCAATATTTGCGCCACTTTTCTAACACAGCCGTAAAATCGGCCGGCAGAGGCGCTTCAAAAAACATGTGTTTACCGGTAGTAGGGTGAATAAAACCCAGCGTAGCAGCATGCAAGGCCTGCCGGGGCATTATATTAAAGCAGTTATCTATAAACTGTTTGTATTTACTGTATATAGTTCCTTTCAAAACTCTGTTCCCTCCGTATCGCTCATCATTGAACAATGTGTGGCCAATGTGTTTCATGTGCACACGTATTTGGTGTGTTCTGCCGGTTTCCAATTCACATTCCACTAATGTAACGTAGTTCAAACGCTCCAATACTTTATAGTGGGTTATGGCCGGTTTGCCAAAATCTCCATCCGGATACACATCAAATTGCCTGCGTTCTCTGCTATGTCTGCCAATGTTTCCCTCGATAGTTCCCTCCTCTTCTTTTACATCACCCCATACTAAAGCAAGATATTTTCTGTCAGTAGTCCGATTAAAAAATTGCTTGGCCAAGTGCGCCAATGCGAATTCTGTTTTAGCCATTACTAACAGTCCACTGGTTCCTTTGTCGATTCGGTGCACCATCCCCGGCCTGAATTGCTCCCCTCCGTTCGGAAGGTTTTGAAAATGATACAACATGGCGTTAATCAGCGTGCCGCGGGGATTTCCAAGCCCGGGATGAACCACCATTTTCTGTTCTTTGTTGACCACTACCAGGTCGTCATCCTCATAAATTATATCTAAAGGAATGTTTTCGGCTACCAGATCATAATTCTCTTTGCTGCGAGGGATTAATAATTCTATCTCATCGAGCGGACGAATTTTATAGCTGGGTTTCACAGGCTTGCCGTTTACAACGATACTGCCTGTGTTTGCTGCATGTTGAATTTTACTGCGACTGATATGATGCCCAAGATGATTGTGCAAAAACTTGTCAATGCGTACCGGAGTTTGCCCTTTATCAGTAGTTAGGGTTACTTGCTCTACAAAATCGTCCCCTGTGTCAACTCCGTCCTGCAATACATCCTCGTCTGTCAAATTATCCATGTTGCAATAGTAAATGTATTGTTGATTGCCTGTTAACTAGCATCCATTTAGTTTAACACTTCAAATTTTGAACCTATCTAAATTCACTTAGATTTGCGCGCACAAAATTTTAAAACCAAAATTAAACAACGATGAAAAAAGTATTTAGAACGTTTGTTGCCATCGCATTAGTTGGCACTATCGCAGGAGTAAACTCTTGCACCAAGACATGTGACCTGGGTTACGAAGGTGACGATTGCAAAACTGAAGTAAGAACAAAATATCTTGGCGCTTTCAACGGCACTGAGTCTTGCACCACTGGTAATTCAACCATAGCAGTGAACATCACCAGCGTAGCAAGTGATGTAACTAAAGTAAACTTCAACAACCTTTATGGTGCTGCGTTCAACAACACAGGAACTGTTCAGGCAGATGGTGATATCACTATCGCTAACCAAACTTTCGGAACTGGTCAAATCAGCGGAAGCGCTACAGTTGATGCCGGTAAAGTAAAAGTAACCTATACAGTTACTGCCGGTGGTGCATCTGATGCCTGCACTTGGACACAGAACTAAACGTATTGTTCTATCTCTATAAAAAAGACCCCGCAAATACGGGGTCTTTTTTGTTTTACACTACTTGAGATAGTAAAAATTTTTACTAGTAGAAACCTAGCAATCACTCTATCTACCACTTTAGATACGAATACGATTATAAAAAAAGCCCCGCGTAGCGGGGCTCTGTCAATTTTCTAACTAAATAATGATTAAGGGTTTTGACCTTTCTGACCTACGTTCAGTTTCTTTGTATTTGTAGACTCAGACCCTTTTTGACCTACATCTACTTTATTAGTGTTGGTGTTTGTGCCACCTTGCTGGCCTACATCCACTTTGTTACCAATATCTTTTTTAGGTTCTTCTTTTACAGGGGCTGGCTTGGGTTTAGGTTTTACTGTTGGCTTCTTGCCGGCTTTTTTTGCAGCAGCCGCTTCTTCTTCTACCCAAACATTGTAGGCTTCTGTAGCTAATGAATCTACAGTAGCTGCACACTCAGCATCTACCACCGAACTCAACTCTGCTAACTTTGCATCCACCTGCGATTGTATTGCAGCTGCCTGCTCTTCAGATTGCTTTTTTGCTTCTTCGGCATTGTTGCAGGCAGAGAAGATAATTGCCGAGCCTGTGATAAGGAATAATATCTTTTTCATGTTTTACTTTTTGATTTGGTTAAGAATTATTTAGCAGCTACCGGTTGTGACTCTGCCTTGAGTGCTTCCACTTTTGCATTCACCTGATCTTGCAATCCGCTTTGGCAAGCAGCGCGCAGTTCTTCAAGTTTTGCAGCTTCCTGGGCCTGGTACAGTGAATCCACCTGAGCGGTAATTTGCTCGGCAGTAAGCGGTGTGAACTTTTCTCCACAACCAATGGTAGTGAAGGCAAAAAAGCCCCCAACAGCCAACGTGAGCATCATTCCTTTTTTCATAATTAATTTAGATTTTACGTTAATAATGTGGCGAATGTAAGGTTTACAATCAAATTTCAAGCAGGGAAATAAAGTGACCTCTGTTTTTAACTTTTAAAAGGTCCTTTACGAGCCTGCTCAATGGCAATCTTCCTAACTAGTTCATTTTGGTTAGCCTCCAGTTTTCTGATTTTGGAATAAAGATTAACCCCCCCCAGAAAGAAACAAACGATAAACAAATAAGTCACCAAATCGGCACCTCGGCCTACTCCAACTAAATGCGCCAGCTCATTGGGAATAACGGGAAAAAGGACGAACAAAGCTCCAAGCGCGCTAATGCTAATGAGCACAAGGCGATAAAACGTTTTGTTGCGCAATCTTGTTATATAAAACAGTATTAGCGCTAACAATGGTGTGAGCAGAATTACTTTAATGTTAAGCATAACGCAATTTAAAAATGAAACACAATCGAGTAATTAGGCTTATTTTGATAAAAAACGTTGGTTTCATAATGCTGTATACCAGGAAAGTAGTATTCGAAATACTCAATAACTTTAGCTCTTGATATCAGCCATACCTGTTTATCGCCAGATACGTATACATCTGACAGATATGAGAGCCAGGTAATAAAATAGCCTGGCTCCACGTCTTTCACAATAATCTTCAAACTCCGGTTACTATTTACCAACATCTTAAGTTCTTCAAAGAAGACATGCCTGTGGTTACGCCCAACGTGGTGCAATACATCCATAATGAGAATACAATCCAAAGAATTGGGGGAGGAATCTTTAGCATAGGTTGCTATACTTGTTTTATTAAAAATACGTACCCGGCTAAGGTGCGCTGGTTTTAAAAAACTACCAATGTTATCGGCTATGTCTATCATATCAACCTTCGCATTCGGATATTTATCCATTACGAGATTAATAAATGCGCCATCACCACCGCCTATATCCAACAGTTTAAATGAGTCGTTCTTGTCTGATGAAAACTCAATACCTGAAAGCACTTTATTTAAATCAACAAATATTTTGCGGTACAACTCCCCTACATAGTGAAAATTTTTACCTAAAACTTGCCTCATTACCTTCCCAATGCTCATGATCCAAAAATATTTTTAACAAACAGATCAATCAATATGTTAATGGAATTTAAGGAACTCTGTCCTTTCATTTTAGAGTAGTCTGTATAAACAATCTTAACCGGAACCTCCTCATACTGCAAATCAGCCTTTTTGATCAGCGACAATATTTCGGTGGCATGTGCCATTCTGCTTTCACGCATTTTAATCTGAGCCATGGCCTTTCTGTTCATAGCACGAAAGCCATTATGCGCATCGGTCAGCCACATGCCTGTAAACAAACCATTAATGAGTATAGCGCCTTTTAGTATAAGTTTTCGCGAAGGAGGAATTTGCGCTATATCTTCGGGCCGCTTAAATCTGGAGCCCAAAGTGATATCTACACGACCAATCTGTATTGGATTTAGCAAATTGGCAATTTCTTCGTGATTGTGTTGGCCATCGGCATCAAACATCACCAGATATTGAGCCCCAAGCGAGTAAGCATAATCCACTCCGGTTTGCAAAGCAGCTCCCTGGCCAAGATTCAATTCATGCTTCAAATAATGAACCGGAAGATTGGCTAGTGCTTCAGCTGTATTGTCGGTGCTGCAATCATCAATCACCACAACAGTGTACCCAGCCTTTACCAATGGAGCAAGTGTGTTTGCTATCACCGACCCCTCGTTATAAGAAGGAATAATTACAAATACGTTTTGATTATCCACTGTGGTCATATTCATTCCGCTTCTACTTCAGAGTGCCTGTTTCTCCACTGAAAAATATAATAGTATAAGACTACACTTATCCCACTTACAAAGAAAACAATTGCATAAGGTCGCGTACAATCATCACAAAAAAACTCTCCTGCCATCCAGGTGCCATTGGCGCAAATCCAAAGTGTAACAGCTATATTGTGCATCAAGTCAGAGGTGTTTTTGCGACTCCGCCAGGTAATGTGCATGGCAATGAGCACTGTGGGTATAATCATGATCATACCCGGCACTTTCCAGCTCAAGACCCAACAGGTGTCTTTCAAAAGCCAAAGCGCTACATGCAGGTTTTCGTACTCTCGTAGTTTACGCAACATAAACATCTTTGTGGTGAATATAAATTTTGAGTTGTAATGTTGTGGTGTGCAATGGTTCAAAAATATTCTTAGAAGCATGGTGTATACCAATCTGTTTATTGGGGCATCTGCGGTAGCCATGTTTTATCATTCCAGAATAATTCTGGAGCTTTATACTCCGGCATTTACCACCGCCTCGTTTATCTTTTTTGCAACTGTTTCAGCCTATTCCATGCTCAAAATCAGACCTTTTCTGAGAAAAATCAAACAACAGCAAGCGATTATGCTTTGTGGTTAGCCCAAAACCAAGTATTAGCTTATACCATACTTGCATGCACAAGCATAATTGCCGGTTTGTTAGTATTCAACCTAAGTATCATGCAAATAGCATTGGTAACCCTTGCTGCTTTCATTACATTAGTATATAGCATTCCTTTTATAGGCACTTTCAGCCTTCGGGGTTTAGGATTTCTCAAAACCTTTTTTGTTGCCATAGTATGGATACTCATAACTACTATGCTGTCCTTTGACGTAAATATCGATAGCATGAGTAACAAGATGATTCTTCTGATACTTACAAATTTTGTGTTCATTTTACCGCTCTGCATCGCTTTTGAAATTAAAGACATGGATGATGATGCAGCTGCCGGGATTCTTACCATACCGATGTATTTAGGTATAGGTAAAACCAAAAAGCTGGCCATAGCCATCCCCATTTGCTACATAGCAGTATCATTAATCATTTTTGCTTACAACGGTGCAGAAGCACATACAGAAGCGGCACAAGCCATTGCTTCCATTCTACCTTCTATTGCATCTATAGTTGTGTTGCAACGACTGAACAAAGGAAGTAGCTTTTATTATTACTACGTATTGATAGATGGACTAATGCTTCTCCAATTTTTGTGCACTTTTATTGCTTATTCTTAACAATGGGAAGACTCAAAACAGGCTTAATACTTTTGGGCATCACAGCAGCACTTCTATTGTGTCTGGAGTTCATTTCCGGATACATATTGTCTCAGATTTATAATCGTGCGTTTGACGCCTCGATGATTATTGAAAATAAATATGGTAGCTCGGCAGGATTAAAAGCCAACATCCATGGAAAGGTATGGGGCCATCGTTTTACGACCGATGAAATGGGAGGAAGGATAACGTCAGGCAAAAAGCAAAACAAACGTGTAGGTAAAAAGAAGTGGCTTTTCATCGGAGACTCAGTAACGGAGGGTGTTGGCGTAGATGATCATTCCCACTATTCAAACCTATTCGCACAACAAAGTGAGATGTATGATATTCGTAATATCTCTTTAATTGGATACGCTACCGCTGATTATGTAGAGGTAATTTCGCACCTGATGATACAGGATAGCACTATAGATAGGGTTTCCGTATTTTATTGTTTAAATGATGTGTACGGAAGTTCCAAAAGCAACGAATTGCCGGTGATGGCCCAAAAAGGTATTTTCTATCGCATAAATCATCTATTGGCAGAACAATATGATACCTACCGACTACTTAAGTTATATACACTACAAAACGCAAGCAAGTATTTTGAATATGACCTACAGTTCTACAAGAAAGACAACAACCATTACAAACAAGCCATGAACGATTTACAACTATGTGATTCCATCTGCCAAACCAGGCAAGTTAAGTTTGAGGTGGTGCTACTCCCCTACAAATCGCAGCTAACCGGAAACAAAAACCGCACGCCTCAGACTTTGGTGGGCCAATTTTTAAGCGCTGGAAATATCCGATTTATAGATGCCACCGACTTTCTGGCAAGTCACCACAATACGAATGAAATGTATTTGTGGGCAGATGAAATACACTTTTCCGATACCGGCCACCGGGCAGTAGCAACTTACTTACAGCAAGCGCTACATCGATAATAACGAAGTGTATATATTCGCCACCACAACAATTTGAACCATGATTAGAAATAACTGGACTATTGAAGAAATCCGGAGCATTTATTACAAACCGGTTTTAGAACTTATTCATCAGGCCTCCACCATACATCACCAATACAACACCACTGGCGAAGTGCAGGTTTGCACTTTACTCTCCGTAAAAACAGGAGGATGTTCAGAAGATTGTTCCTATTGCCCACAGGCTGCTCGATACAATACCGGTGTGGAAGCGCACAAGCTAATGAACTATGAAGATGTGGTAAATAAAGCACTAGATGCCAAAAACGGAGGTTCTACACGATTTTGCATGGGTGCAGCTTGGAGAAATGTGCGTGACAATTCCGATTTTGACAAGGTAATTGACATGGTAAAAGGGGTGAATGCGGTGGGGCTGGAAGTTTGTTGCACTTTAGGAATGCTGACCGAAGACCAAGCTAAGCGTTTAAAAGAAGCCGGTCTGTATGCCTACAACCACAACCTGGACACTTCCGATGAACACTATGGTGAAATTATTACTACCCGCACCTATGACGATCGACTGGAAACACTAAACAATGTAGAGAAAGCGGGGCTGAGTGTATGCTGTGGGGGCATTATTGGATTAGGAGAAACCGATGAAGATCGCATTAAACTGCTACACACTTTAGCTACGAGAGCTCAGCACCCGGAGAGTGTACCAGTGAATGCTTTGGTCTCTGTTAAAGGCACCCCCCTTGAAGGAAAAGAAAAAGTAAAAGTATGGGAGATGGTTCGCATGATAGCTACTGCAAGAATTTTAATGCCTAAATCTATGGTTCGGCTAAGTGCAGGGCGCAACGATATGAGCTACGAACAGCAAGCACTTTGTTTTATGGCAGGAGCGAACTCCATTTTCACCGGAGAGAAACTACTCACTACTCCCAACCCTGACTTTGATGCTGACAAGGAAATGTTCTCACTTCTTGGATTAACCCCACGTGAATCTTTTAAAGCGGAAAAAGAAGCGGTTGAAATTTAAGAGCAACTGCCTCCATTCCGTTTTTTATACATCATGAGTAAAACCATACACGCCTATATTCTTTCACGCTTGCAACAGCGAAAAGACGAAGGAAGATACAGGACGTTGAAATTACTCAACGGCCTAATCGACTTTACTTCTAATGACTATTTGGGATTAGCGCACGACAGCAAATTGCAGGCTATTGTTGCTGAAGAAACCAACAAAGTTCAGTGTAATAAATTTGGAAGTACCGGTTCTCGTTTGCTTTCAGGCAACAGCTATTACGCTGAAATGCTTGAACAAAAATTGGCGGCATTTCATCATGCAGAGGCTGCGCTGCTATTTAACTCCGGTTTTGATGCCAATTATGGCTTACTCTCTACTTTACCTTATACATCGGACACCATCCTTTACGATGAACTAGTCCATGCCTCTATACATGATGGGGTTCGAAACAGCAAAGCTTCTTCGATTCCGTTTGCGCACAACAATCTCGAAGATTTAGGACACAAAATTACCAAAGCACATGGCCGTTTATATGTGGTGGTAGAATCTATCTTCTCTATGAATGGGGACACAGCTCCTTTAAATGCCTTAGTTAAAATCTGTGAGCAGTATGATGCCGGACTGATTGTTGACGAAGCACATGCCACCGGAATTTT
This sequence comes from Bacteroidota bacterium, assembly GCA_016715625.1. GTDB lineage: Bacteria > Bacteroidota > Bacteroidia > Chitinophagales > LD1 > Bog-950. The sequence goes on along the minus strand of JADJZU010000002.1, from coordinate 128,476 downwards.
TGGTGCTGCCGGAAGAGGATTGGTCGTGGAACTTGGCTTAGAATCAAACGTGCTGGCGCGCGTGCATACATTCGGAAAGGCCATAGGAGCAAGTGGAGCGGCCATTGTAAGTAGCCAAGCACTTAAAGATTTTCTCATCAATTACTGCAGACCATTTATATTCTCCACTGCACCTCCACTACACACTTTGGCCGCTATCAACTGCGCCTATGACCTATTGCAACAAGAGCCATGGCGATTACAGCAACTAAAGCAAAATATAATGCTGTTTAAATCGGAGATGAGCAAACACACCAACATTCAATGGCTGCCAAGCGATTCCCCTATACAATCAATCATTTTTCCCGGTAACGAGAATGTAAAGTCTATAGCCAACGCGCTACAACAACAAGGCCTTGATGTGCGTCCAATCTTATCCCCTACTGTGCCAAAAGGGCAGGAAAGAATCAGAATATGCTTGCACACTTTCAATACAAAAGAAGAAGTAATTAAACTTGCATCCGTTATAGGACAGTTTTGAAACAAAAATTCCCAAATCATTTTTTTGTAACCGGTATAGGAACGGGCGTGGGCAAAACCATTACTTCAGCAATATTGACCGAAGCCTTAGCTTGTGATTATTGGAAGCCAATACAAAGCGGCAGTGTCGATGAAACAGACCGTCAGATAGTGCAGTCTTTGACAACTAACCAGCAATCTAAGTTTCACCCGGAAACCTACTTGCTGCGCGAGCCGGCATCCCCGCATTTTGCTGCGGCCCTGGATGTCATTGAAATAGAACTTGAAAAGATAACCTTACCACAAACTGAGAACAGACTCCTGATTGAAGGAGCAGGCGGTTTGCTGGTGCCTATCAACAGCGAACTTGTGATTTTTGATTTGATAGAATATTTTAACCTGCCGGTGATTGTAGTGGCCAGCAATTATCTTGGGAGCATCAACCACACCTTACTGACCTTACAGTTTTTAGAGTCACAAGGAGCCACTATTTTAGGTATCATTTTCAGCGGCAAAAATTACAACGACAACGAACAGATTATTCAGCACCTTAGCGGAGTTCCCGTGATAGGTCGAATTGAAGAAACTGAGCATGTCAATAAAGCGTTTGTATACCAACAAGCTATTGAGATTAGACAATCACTAAGTGAGCAATTTGAATTATGATTTTGCCCAATGAAAATTATCCGGTATGGCATCCTTACACACAGATGAAAGGGGCCGAAATTATACCCATAGCACGCGGAGAAGGGGCACGGCTCTATAGCCAAAATGGAGAAGAATACATTGATGCTATATCCAGTTGGTGGACGAATATACACGGACATGCACACCCGCATATTGCAAACGCTATTTTTAAACAAGCTACCTCATTGGAGCAAACCATCTTCGCAGGATTTAGCCATGAACCTGCTTTGCTGCTTGCCCAAAAGCTACTAAATCGAATTCCATTCCATCAAAAGGTTTTCTACACGGACAATGGTTCTACTGCCGTGGAAGTAGCCCTAAAAATGGCGCTTCAGTTCTGGAGTAACCAAGGCATCAGAAAAAGTAAAGTGGTTTGCTTCCGAGATGCCTATCATGGCGATACGTTTGGTGCTATGAGCATGAGTGCTCGTGGTGTATTCACACAGGCTTTTCAGCCAATGTTGTTTGATGTAATTTTCCTGGACACTCCCCACATGGATAACGAGGAAGAGGTGATTGCACAATACCTGCAACTTATACAAGCTGACAAAAATCAAGAAATCGCTGCTTTTATCTTTGAGCCATTGGTATTGGGAAGTGCAGGTATGCTTATTTATCATCCGCAGCTATTGGATAGGTTGTTAGAGATTAGTAAACAGTATAACATTCTTGCGATTGCCGATGAAGTAATGACCGGTTTTGGAAGAACGGGGGAATTTCTCGCCACCGACTATTGTAAAAATAAGCCTGACATTATCTGTCTTTCAAAAGGTATAACTGGAGGATTTATGCCCTTTGCCGCTACTACCTGCACACAGTACATTTACGATGCGTTTTATAGCGATGAAAAAACAAAAATGCTTTTTCATGGTCACAGCTACACGGCAAATCCACTGGGTTGTGCAGCAGGTATTGCATCGTTGGAGTTGTTTGAAGTTGAAAACACATTCAAAAACATTGACCGTATTAGTCAATCTCATAAGAAGTTTGCCGACCAACTAAAGACATATACGGGCGTCAAAAACATACATACCTGTGGAAACTATTTTGCGCATGGAGTTAGCGACTTCCGAAAATTCCGGGTATCTCCATCCCATTCGCGATAAGGCTTATCAATTTTTCATAGAGCGAAAAATCATCCTACGTCCATTGGGTAATATCGTTTACATACTCCCCCCCTATTGCATTACGACAAAAGAACTGGATAAAGTTTACCTGGCCATTATTGACTTCCTACAAGAAAATTCACAATGAACGTTTAAAAAGCATTCGGTATTCCATCTTGTTTATACTATTGATTATTAAAATGCGTTTAGCACTCGTGAAACTCTTACCGCTTCTGGCACTCATACTCACAGGTCTTTTTTCCAAGGCTCAATATGATACGGTAACTATTAGAGGAAATGTGATTGACAGCTACACCAGACGGCCGCTGAGCGGCATTAGTATCATCAATCCTAAAAGCAATGAACCGCACGTAACCGATAACCGTGGGGCGTTCTATTTCAACATATTGAAAACAGATACGCTGTTTCTATTTTATCCGGGCTACAAAACGGCTAAGTTTTCAGTAGCTGATTCGGTCTTAAAAAAGGAATATGCACTAATGCTTTATGTTGAGCCCTTAAACACCGGCCTCAATCAAAGTGTGATTATCAAAGCTCCTAAAACGCTGGAAGACATAGAGGCTGAACGGAAAAAACTGGGTCTAACACCCAAAGAACTGGAACGCCCTATTATAGAACCATTCACCAGTCCAATTTCAGCACTATATGAGCTATTGAGTGACCGAGCACGCGAGCGTGAAAAATTGAAGAAACAAATGGTAGAAGATGACCGAAGAAGAATATTTAAAGAGTTGCTTAACTATTACAACGAAAACGGGCTTATGGATCTACCCGAAGATCACTATGACAGGTTCATTGATTACTGTAACCTACCCATAGAATTTTTGAAATACAATACCGATTACGAAATCACTAAAACGGTTATTGACGCTTATAAAAAATATGTGCGTCAGCAGGGTTGGTAGCTCGACTTTTGCCTCCTGTTTTTCACCATTAAGATGGAGCAAAACCGATGGAATTTCAGATAATTAATAATTACCCCATAAGATTATTTTAGCGGCCCGAAAAATGTTCCAAGTATGAGAAAAATAAGATTTCGCGAAGCCCTGCGAGAAGCCATGAGCGAAGAAATGAGAAGAGATGAAACGGTGTTTTTAATGGGCGAAGAAGTAGCTGAATATGATGGCGCTTATAAAGTAAGCCAGGGAATGCTGGCCGAGTTTGGCGAAAAAAGAGTGATAGATACACCCATCTCCGAACTTGGATTTGCCGGGATTGCCGTGGGTGCTGCTATGAATGGCGTTCGCCCCATTGTAGAATTTATGACGTGGAATTTTGCGATTCTTGCTTTTGACCAGATCATGAACGGTTCGGCAAAAATGCTGGCCATGAGTGCTGGCGAGTTTGGAAATCCCATCGTGTTTCGCGGGCCACAAGGCAGTGCAGGACAGCTTGGCGCACAGCATAGTATGATGCTTACCAATATGCTGGCTTCTGTTCCGGGTTTAAAAGTAATATCTCCTTCAACACCCTACGATGCCAAAGGATTACTAAAGAGTGCGATTCGGGATAACGATCCCGTGATTTTTATGGAAAGCGAGCAGATGTATTCCGACTTAGGCGAAGTGCCGGAAGAAGAGTATCTGATTCCAATCGGGAAAGCTGATATCAAACGTGCCGGCTCCGATGTAACTATCGTGAGCTACAACAAGATGATGAAAATAGCTTTGAAAGCCGCAGAAGAATTGGAACAAGAGAATATTAGTGCCGAGGTGATTGACCTAAGAACCATTCGCCCGCTGGATATGGAAACTATCTTACAGTCAGTAAAAAAGACAAATAGAATAGTGGTGGTGGATGAAAGCTGGCCATTTACCAGTATTGCCTCCGAGATTTCGCACCAGGTGCAGCGCTACGCTTTCGATTATCTGGATGCACCTGTGCTGCGTGTTTGCGGTGCAGATGCTTCTATGCACTATGCCCCAAATTTGGTAGAGGCATACTTGCCCTCTGTAAAAAAGGTGATGGAGGCGGTGAAATCGGTTACCTATAAATAATTCTTACCGGCATTTGCCACATATCTTGCTGCCAGCAAACCAACCGGCATTCGATTCATGGAACCACAACAGGAAAAAGAGCTTATCTCCTTTCGCGATACGCAACAAAGCAAAGACGTTTACAAGCCATTCATCTACTCGCTGATTCTGGCATTTGGTGTTATGATTGGTTTTGTTGTAAACCATATTACCTCCGGCAAGGAAAATTTGTTGCAAAGTGGCAGCTACGATAAAATAAACGACATCATCAACTTCATTGACATGAAGTATGTAGATACCATTAACCGCGAACAACTGGTTGATAAAACAATCGACAAGCTGCTCTCCAACCTTGACCCCCATTCCGTATATATTCCGGCTAAAGATTTAACCGAAGCCAATGAATCGCTGGAAGGAAATTTTGAAGGCATTGGAATTGAGTTCTTTATTGTTCAGGATACGATTACAGTAGTAACTTCCATATCGGGTGGTCCTGCTGAAACAGCGGGCATTCAGGCCGGAGACCGAATTATTAAAATCAATGACACTACAGCTGCGGGCATCAAAATCAAAGAGAATGATGTAAAGAAAAAGCTTCGCGGTCCGGCTGGAAGTAAAGTAACCGTATCTATATTAAGAAGCGGCTCTAAAAATCTATTGCAGTTTCCAATTACAAGAGGTAAAATACCCTTGTATAGTATTGATGCGGCTTACATGCTGAATGCGGTTACCGGCTATATACGCATTTCTAATTTTGGCTCCACTACGCACCAGGAATTTAACGAAAGGGTAAACCGCTTTCTGGAACAGGGGATGAAAAAACTAGTGCTGGACCTCAGAGGAAACCCCGGAGGATATTTGCAAGCGGCCACCACTATTGCCGATGAACTGATTGGCGGTGATGATATGATTGTGTACACGCAAGGGAAAGCCTACGACAAACAGGAATATCATGCCTCTAAGCCGGGACTATTTGAGCGAGGTGACATTTGTGTACTGATTGACCAGGGGTCTGCCTCTGCCAGCGAAATTCTAGCCGGAGCGGTGCAGGATTTAGACCGAGGCACCATTATTGGCCGAACATCTTTCGGCAAAGGTTTGGTGCAAGAGCCACTGGAACTTAAAGATGGCTCAAACGTTCGATTGACCATAGCGCGATACTACACCCCATCGGGCAGGTGCATACAAAGAACCTATGCCAAAGGAAGCGAAGATTATTACAACGAAATTTATGAACGCTATATGCGTGGTGAGTTTGTACACGAAGACTCTCTGAAAAACGAAGACACCACACACTACACCACGAAAAAAGGCAGAGTGGTGCATGGCGGTGGAGGCATTCGTCCGGATGTTTTTGTGCCCATGGATACTTCGGCAGAAAATGATTATTTCTTTACCGTGCGCTCCTTTGTACCTGAGTTTATTTACAAATATTCTTCACAGCACCCCGAACTTTTAAAACAATACAGAAATCAAGAGGATTTCAATAATGGTTTTGAGATTGACGAAGCCCTCGTGCAGGATTTTTACACTTACGCAGTATCGGCCGGGCTTAAACGCGCTGCTGACAAAGAATCTAAAATAGACAAGAAACTAAAACTTCACCTCAAAGCGTTTTTAGCCAAGCAAACCTGGCGTACGGAAGGTTTTTACTACATCATTAATCAAGACGATAAAGTGGTGAAAGCCGCACTGGAGCAGTTATCCTCTTCGGCTAAGAAATAGAATTACAGGAAGTCGCGGGTTCGTTGCTTTCTCCAGGCTTTCTTTTCGGAAACTACTTTCTTGTTTCTCCGGATAAGTTCTTTCACCGCTGCAGGGATCACAGTAGCCACTCGTTTCTTTTCCGGTAGTAGTGCCAGTTTAATCTTGTCTAAAAACTTGTCTATCACATGCTGCTTATTCATGCCCTGCGTACGGTGCTGGCTACTACAAATTTTCAACTCACCTGAATCGTTAATGCGATTCTTCAGTTTTCGTTGTATTAGCTCTTTTTCTGGATCCGACAACGCGTTAGAATCGGAAACGCTAAATATTAACTCCACTTTCGTTTCTGTCTTGTTTACATTCTGCCCGCCTTTTCCTCCGCTTCTGGAAGTTTGAAAAGTCAATTCGTCCAATAATTGTTTCTTTTTCTCGGCATTCATAAACCAAATTTAATACTCACCGACAAAAGTCAATTTCTATTTTCGCTTGATGAAAAAAAGGGAGCGGATTCAGTTTATAATGCACGAGTTAGAGATGCGCTACCCGAATCCTCCTATCCCGCTCGACCACAAAGATGCATACACCATGTTGATAGCAGTTTTACTATCGGCCCAATGCACCGATAAGCGCGTCAACCTGATTACACCTATACTCTTTGAGCGGGCCGATACTCCGCAAAAAATGATTCGGCTAAGCATCAAAGAAATTGAGGACATTATCAGGCCCTGTGGACTATCACCAGCAAAATCGAAAGCCATTCACCGCCTATCCGAAATTATTCTTGAAAAACATCAAGGAAAAGTCCCTGATACATTCGAAGACTTGGAAGCTCTACCCGGTGTAGGACACAAGACGGCATCCGTAATTATAAGCCAGGTGTTTGATGTGCCTGCATTTCCAGTTGATACGCACATACATCGATTAATGCATCGGTGGAAACTGAGCAGCGGTAAAAGCGTGGAGCAAACTGAACGAGATGCCAAAAAACTTTTCCCGGAGGAACGTTGGAATGCATTGCATTTACAGATCATTTATTTTGGCAGAGAGTTTTGTCCTTCACGGGGGCATATCGTTGAGAAATGTCCTATCTGCAGTAAAATACAAGCATGACTACAACAAGCGATCAAAAAATCTTCAGAATTCAACTCACTGCGCTGTGCATTGGGGTGTTGTTGCTGATAGCCAAGTTTATAGCATATCAGGTTACGCATTCCAATACTATTTTGACGGATGCATTGGAATCCATCATTAACGTAGTGGCCGGTTGCTTTGCGCTTTATAGTTTGTATTTATCGGCACTGCCTAAAGATGAAAATCATCCGTACGGGCATGGCAAGGTTGAATTTATTGCTGCCGGGTTTGAAGGCATTTTGATTTCGTTGGCCGGTGTGCTCATGATTACCAAGTCAATCATGGCATTTCTGGAACCCCGACAACTGGAGCATCTAGATATTGGTATGGGGATTGTGGTGGGATCCGGTATTATCAATTTTATTGTTGGCAGTTGGCTGGTAAGCACAGGAGAAAAAAACAAATCGCTCACGCTTCGCTCCGATGGTGAGCACTTAAAAAGTGATGCCTATTCTTCGTTCGGGATACTGGGCGGATTATTACTAATTAAACTGACCAGCCTGCAATGGCTCGATAATGCTGTAGCCATTGTATTTGCATTTTTCATCATTTATACGGGTATAAAGCTGGTTCGAAAATCACTATCGGGAATTATGGATGAAGCTGATGAGGAAATCATTGACAGTTTGGTCCAACTGCTCAACACTCATCGTCAAACGCAGTGGATTGACATCCATAATGTCCGCGTAATTCAATATGGTAATAAACTGCATGTAGACTGTCACACTACCTTACCTTGGTATTTGTCGCTGAATGAAGCACATCAGGAAATGGAGGCTATTGCTGCACTGGTAAACGAAAAGTTATCGGCACAAGTCGAATTCTTCATCCACAGCGATCCGTGCATACCCGAGTCGTGCAAAATTTGTATGATTGAAGGATGTAAAGAACGAAAAACACCATTCACCGAAAAAATGGAATGGAACCAGCAGAATATGACCAGAAATAAAAAACATGGCTTATAAAAAGAGCGTTCCTCACCACTATGACATACGTAGCAGAAGAGTTATTTGAAGGAGAACATTATTTAGGGAAACCGGCCGATGCCACCGATCGTATTATTACGCGGAGAGTGGATCTCGTGAAAGCCATACCGGGTTTTTGCGATAAAAATCTCGACTTACTGGAAATTGGATGTGGCAATGGAGCCTCTCTGCTGCTGCTACAGTCACATATGAAAAGTTGTTTTGGCGTAGACATTTTTGACCACACAGCATCGTTTAAAAAAGAGATTGCAGCCCGAGGAATTACCAATTGTGAAATAGCTATTCGCAATATGGAAACAGAGGATATTGACCGGAAGTTTGACCGCTTGATTTGCTTTGAAGTGATTGAACATTTTAATGATGATGCATCGGTGAGCCGTTTTCATCGCTGGTTAAAACCAAATGCATTATGTGCTATTTCTGTGCCTAACAAGTGGTGGATTTTTGAAACGCATGGTGCCCGACTTCCCCTCTTGCCCTGGAATCGCGTACCATTTTTCAGTTGGCTTCCTACATTCATTCACGAACGGTGGGCTAATGCCCGCATTTACACCAGAGACCGAATTGTGAAACTTCTGGAGAATAATGGATTCGAAATAATGGATGTGCAGTACATTACCGCTCCCATGGATGTACTAAAAGAAAGCGGGCTAAAGCGTTTTCTGCTAAAGCACATTTTTAATTCAGATACTACCACACTACCAATTAAAAGCACCAGCATTTTTATTGTAGCGAAATCAAAACAGACAGCATGAAAAGAACCAGAATTCTTACTTACGAAGAGATTCATCAAAAAACCATCCGTATTGCTCATCAGCTAGTGGAAGAGAACTACGATGAAAAAGAAATAGTGGTAATAGGCATACAGCCTAACGGTTATCGTTTTGCCATGGAACTCCAAAAACAGATTGAAGCCATTGATACCGTAAAAGTAACCTTGCTGGAACTGAAATTAAACAAGCAAAAACCCTTGGAAGGCTCCATTGAGTTAAAAGCAGATGCCGGATTGCTAAATGGCAAAACAGTGGTGTTAGTCGATGATGTTGCCAACACCGGCAAAACCATGTATTACGCTCTGAAACCAATTATGGACTACTCGCCACATAAAGTGCAGGCGGCAGTTTTAGTTGACCGCCAGCACAAGCTGTTTCCCGTTACACCCGATTATGTTGGATTATCGCTCTCTACCACTTTGCAAGAACACATAGAAGTGGAGTATGACTCCAAAGGCAAAGCGTCTGCTTACCTTGTTTAACCCACGATTCAAAAAAAATCAGAACCACTTCTTTTTCACAAAAAACCAGGTCATTATACTGGAAAGAATAATGCTCATAGAGCATACAATGACAAAGGCAAAAGGGTGATGGTCATATGGTAAATCCACGTTCATTCCATAGAAGCTCGCAATCAAAGTGGGTATCATCAGCACGATAGTTACCGATGTGAGGCGTTTCATGACCCCGTTCAGGTTATTCGAAATAATGGAAGCAAACGTATCCATAGTGCCGTTCAAAATATTTGAATACATCTCGCTCATCTCCAGCGCCTGACTATTATCTACAATAATATCGCGCAAATAATCCATCCGGTCTTCGTCATGAATTTTCAAGAAATTGCTTCGCTGAATTTTCATCATCAGCAATTCATTGCTTCGTAGATTGGTCACAAAATAGATAAGCCCTTTCTGAATATTCAGGAGATTTGTCAGGTCTTCATTTCTGCTGGAGTTGTATAACGCTTTTTCAAATGCATAGCGTTTATTATTCAACTGACGGAGAAAGTTTTGAAACACATCCACATTCTTTTCAAACAACAACAAAATAGCCATCTCCTGATCTTCGGGATTAAAGACCTTTTGTGGGGAGTTAATAAAATGCTCAATAACCGGGTTGGGATGCGCGCTAATAGTCACCAGATAATCGGGAGTTCTTACAATACCAATAGGTATGGTAATCACCAGTGCTTCAGAATCTGAAATTCCTGTATTTTCTACCGGTGTCTTTAACACAATCAGGTCTTTCCCTTCATCGCTCTCATAGCGTGAGCGTTCATCAATATCCAGCGAATCGGTAATAAAATCAATATCAATGGAGAGCTGTTCGGATAGTTTTTGAGTTTCTTCTGTAGCAAAAGGGCCATACACATGTATCCAGCACCCTTTTTGGGGTGCTGTTAACTTTTTAAGGCCACCAATTTCGCGTTTGAAATAAACTACCATCGTCCATTGAAGAATTAAAATTTGTTGAAGTGCGGCAAAACTAACCCTATATATGAAACAGAAAAACGGTTTGTGTTAAGTTACAGCGACACATACTTCACCGTAATTCGAATATCCGTATTTCGTCCATGGTCATCCGTGCAGGATATCTTCAATTTCCCCTCATCGGGGATGATAAAAGGAGCTTCCTTTGGCGAACACTGCTTGACCATTTTATTGTTGACATACCAAAAAACCTGTCGCACATTACTACCGGCATCACAAGTCAGTTGCAAAGGTTCCGGAGAAGTTTTACTAATCAAATACTCGGAGCCATGCACCGGATATCGGATAGCGGGGCCGCCATCCGTAATTACCCTGTCGCACGAAGGATTGTGAGCAGGCACTTGCTGATAAGCCATCCTTTTTTGTTCAAAATAAAACTGCATTTCGGGTGAAACAATGTCATAGATCTTCTTCTTAAATCCGCTCTGCGGTTGACAATTTTTGCAGTAAGAAATCTTTTCATCGGCACTTACCATTATTTCTTTTTGTCGCTCGCAAACTTTTGTAGAGGAGACAAGTGGTATATATGCATCCATCACTTGATGTTCGCAATAAGGCCCGGGCATATTGCCTGACTCCGCGCAAACGATTCGGAGGCTATAGCTCTCCGGCATGTCAAACCACCGTCCTGCGCTATTGTGATCAATGGTATTGAATATATTGAACAGCAGGGGCGTAGCTATGGCAGCACCATTTAACTCCGGAACGCCAACTCCGGAAAAATTGCCCACCCAAACACCCACCGTGTATTTCTGATTATACCCAATGCTCCAGGCATCTCTCCTTCCATAGCTGGTGCCGGTTTTCCAGGCAATTTTAGGAGTGTTGGCACTTTGGCTCCAAGCCACAGGCATATCGGTCCTGTCATATTTAGAGAGAATATCGGTGAGCATGTAAGATGCCTGCGGAGTAATAATATTCATTGAGTCTATGGCAGTTTGCTTCAACTGCTCACAATACACCAAGGGCTTAAATTTCCCTTTACGAGCCAAGGCGGAATAAAGTGCAGTCATCTCCTCCAGTGATACACCACAGCCCCCCAGAGCCAGAGATAAGCCTAGCTTTTTTTCATCTTTTGCCACTTGACGAAAGTTACATTTCTTAAGCATTGTCACCAAAGCGTCTACACCAATATTGTTCAATGCTTTTACAGCGGGTATGTTTAATGAGTTTTTGAGAGCAAAGTCTGTAGTTACGTAACCATGAAACTGTTCATCGTAATTCTCAGGTTGAAACCCATTTATGGTGATAGGAACATCGGTCATGCAAAACTTAGGTGTGAGAAATCCCAAGTCAAAATTTAATCCATAAATAAAGGGCTTGAGCGTGCTGCCCGGCTGACGCACCGCAGCCGCTCCATTTACCTGTCCACTGTTCTTATCATTGAAAAAATCCGCGGAGCCGATATAGGTTATCACTTGACCGGTCGCGTTATCCGTGATAATTACCGATGCATTCTCTATCCCCAAAGCCGACAAATTTCGAGTGTAGTCACTCACCAGTTTCTCCACCTTCGATTGCATTTGCAATTGCAAAAATGTCTTTATAGTGGTATGAGGGATTGTGGATTTTAGTTTGAGTGCGAGATGCGCTGCGCGTTTGGGAGCTTCGGATCTCTCCACACTTAAAGGCTCGTCCATCGATTCTGCAATTGTTTTTGCATCAAACAAACCAACTGCTTCAAAGCGCTTTAGCCACTTATTGCGCTCCAATACAATCATATCGTTGTTTATACCAAGCTTTAATGAAGAAGGTCGGTTAGGAATAATAGACAATGCTGTTACCTCTGCCAGCGACAACTGTTGCGGGCTTTTATTAAAGTAAAGTACCGATACACTTTTTACCCCCTCAATGTTGCTGCCGTAAGGCACCAGATTAAAATACAGCTGTAGAATTTCTTCTTTCGAATATTTCCATTCAAGCTGTAATGCGCGAAAAACCTCTCGAAGTTTATTGAAATAGGTACGCTGCTTAGGCTCCAACATACGCGCTACCTGCATAGTGATGGTGGATGCCCCGGATGTTCGCTTTTGTTGCTTTACATTATTGAACAATGCACGAAACATCGCGATTGGATTCACACCCAAATGCCTAAAAAAATATTTATCCTCTTTCTCGATAAGGGTTTGGCGAAGCAGGGGTGAAATTTCCGACAACTCCACCTTCATCCTCCATTTATCGTCAGGCGTTAAAAAGGCATGAATCACCTCTCCTTTATTATCTAGTACCACTGTAGAATAATGGATAGCGTCCCGTAAGGGGAAAAGAAAATTTAACGCTAAAAACGAGAGAAAAAGCAAAAGAGGAATAGATACAAGAGCTAGTAACCTATGCGCGACTAATTTTAGAATCATAGCCCAATTTGCACAGTAATAAAACGGAGCACAATATCTGTAAACTCATCAGGCTTTTCTGCATGTACCCAATGGCCTGCTTGCTTAATTTCTTCTATTGTATGGTGAGGAAACAAGGCTGCAATTCGACCATAGTTAGAACTAGTAATATAATTGCTGTTACTCCCCTTAACAAAAAGAGATGGCCCATGGAATGGATTTGCAGATGGTATATCTCCCGATATTGCAGCGTAGTTCTTGTGCAATGCTTCTAAATTAAATCGCCACTCAAAATTAACCCCAGGCATTTCGGAGCGAGTGAGGCTTTTCAACAAGAACTGAACGGTTGTTTCGTCTTGCAGCTTGCTTCGCAAAATAGCTTGCACCGCATCACGAGACTCCGCTGTGGATGCGTGAGTGGCAAACAATGCATCAAATACATCACTGTGTTTATCACTATAACTTTCCGGGGCAATATCCACTACCACCAGCTTTTCTGTAAGTTCAGGAAATTGAAAGGCAAAATTCATGGCCACTTTACCTCCCATCGAATGGCCAATGAGGTGTGCTTTTTCTATATTCTGTTGTTTGAAAAAGTCATAAAGGTCTGTTGTCATGCAAGCATAGTCAAACAAACTGCTGTGCGGTGATCGGCCGTGGTTGCGCTGGTCAATGGTGTAAATGCATAATGGATTATGGAATACAGATTCCGACAGAACAGCCATTTTTTTAGCTATGGTTTGCCAATTGTCGAGCGAGCCCATTAAACCGTGAAGTATTACCACCGGAAACCCCTCTCCTATTTTTTTAAAATTGAGTTGCACGATTAAAGGATTAGAAATAACCTAAAGCATCTTTGTCCGCTTTGTCAGAAATGGTAACAGCACTTGCCGGAAGTCTTTTTGGATATCGGCCTCCACAAAATCTATTTTATACTGAGCGCAACGCAGCTTAAGTGCCGATTCGAATTTTTTCATTTGCGCTACATAATACGCTTTCACCTCGTTGCTATGTAACTTCACTTCATCGCCACTTTCCATGTCAATAAATCGATAGGGTCTATTTTCAAATTCAAAATCCAGCTCTTTACTCTTATCTACCACATGAAACAAAATCACTTCATGCTTATTGTATTTAAGATGCTGAAGGGCCGCAAACAAATCTTCGGTTCCCTTGCTATCGATGTTATCAAACATATCGCTGAATATGACAATCATACTGCGCTTATGCACCGTTTCGGCTATCTCGTGCAAAGATTGTGCAGCATTTGTGGTAACGTTCAATGGTGACTGCGCCAGCAGTTTTTCCAACTGTGCAAAAGCAATTGATGGTGTTTGGTGCTTGATTTTGCCCCGGTATTTAAAGTTACTTTGTCGGTAAACACACTCAGGCCGGCTGCATCGCGTTGTCGTTTCAATAAATTGACGAGTGCCGCAGCGGACAATATTGAAAAACGAAGCTTGTTGATTTTCGCACCTTCGTCTTTGGGAAAGTACATAGACGAAGAGGCATCAATCACAATTTGACAGCGTAAATTTGTTTCTTCCTCATAACGCTTCACGAACATTTTACCGGTCCGGGCCAGCACTTTCCAATCCATGTGCTTGGTAGACTCCCCGGGATTATACAAACGGTGTTCGGCAAACTCCACCGAAAAACCGTGGAATGGTGATTTATGCAACCCAATGATAAAGCCCTCCACCACTTGGTTAGCCAGCAGTTCCAGATTTTCAATCTCGGGAAAGTGTTGTTGTTCTGTCATAAAACAGCAGAGACGCACTTCTGTGCGTCTCTGCAAGAATAAAATTTAGAATGTGAATTAAGAAAGGTGCTTGTTGAGCATAGCAACAAGATTTGCTTTAGGCACAGCGCCCACAACTTTGTCCACCACCTGACCATTTTTTACAAAAAGCAAAGTAGGGATGTTGCGAATGCCATATTTCATGGCTGTTTCGGGGTTATTGTCCACGTCCACTTTACCGATTACCGCCTTGCCTTCATATTCCTTAGAGAGTTCTTCAATCATAGGGCCGATGGCTTTGCATGGACCACACCACTCTGCCCAAAAATCTACAAGTGCTACCTTGTTGCTGTCTAATACCGTTTCTTTAAAATTGCTGTCTGTTAGTTGAGTTGCCATGTTTAATTGTTTATTGAGTTATAATTTTCTTCTGCAAAAGTATTGGAGATTGTCAAACCTTGTGCCTTTAGCTTTCCACAGGCGTTTTCAGACATTTTTCGATGGCAGCGGTAAGTTTGGCATCTAATGGATGGCGCCAGGGGTTAAACCAGTCGACAATTTTTCCGTTTTTGTCCACCAGGTATTTTTGAAAATTCCAGATGGGAGCATATCCGGTCTCCTTTTTAAGCAATTTGTATAAGGGCTGTGCATTAGACCCTCTTACTGCATTTTTTTCAAACATCTTAAACGTAACGCCATAATTTATGGCACATGCTTGCCCAATATCACTTCCTTCTTTTGGCTCTTGCATAAAACTATTGGATGGAAATCCTAAAATCTCAAGCCCCTTGCCTTTATATTTTTCATATACCTTTTGTAAAGCGTCTAACTGTGGCGTGAGTCCGCACTTTGTAGCCGTATTCACAATCAAAAGAGTCTTGCCCTTGTAAGCGGAAAGTTTCACGGGTTTTCCGGATAGATCTTTCACTTCCAGGTTATAAATAGATGGTTCTGCCATAAAACATTTTTTCGAATAAACAGACGCAGCAACGAAAAGTTTATTTCATAAGTCCGCAGGATGAGAATCCGTTGAACTACTTTTTAACAGTCACATGCTCCTTCAAACTTTCAAAAGTTTCCATGGGAGCTTCCACGCTTTGTGTATTGGTTAACCAATCCGGAATGTTGCCTCCGGGGTTGGTGGAATATTCATTTATTACCTCCGTGCCATTGGCTACAGGAATCAACTTCCACAAGCCGGTCATTTGCTGAATGCGCACCACGCCCTCACTTTCCTTTAAATATTTAGGCTCCGATGTTTGGGTGATAGTCACTACCCCTTTTGCATCGCGGGTTACTTTGATGCGCATCACACAATCGCGGTCGGCAACCGGCCAAGGGGAATTAAACGTCATGTGCGTAATAAACTCGTTATCGGACAGCCGTGCTACCACCCGGGCGGCCTTGCAGCGTGGTATCCAATTACTATAGTTGTCAAAATCGGTCAGCATTTTCTCCATATCGGCTACTGATGTGGATACCACCATGGTAGCCTTCGAATCGCGAAAATGCCCCCATTTACTCTTCTTGGTAAAAACCTTTATTCCCTTTTTCTCCCGCTCATAAATCCACTCATTGGCCTGTTGGCGGGTTTTAAACGCGGTGAGTAATAAAAAGATGGCCAATAGTGCCATTACATGCTTCGCTGCTGCTTTCATAGGGGCAATTTTCATTTACTAAACGTTGGTTAATTAATTTATTTCAGCGGTAGACTGTATACTTCCCACTCCGGTTTAATGAATCCCCTTTTCGCTCAGCCAGCGCTCAGCCTCCAATGCAGCCATACATCCACTACCAGCTGCTGTTACAGCTTGTCGGTAAACTTTATCTTTCAAATCGCCACAGGCAAATACACCTTCTGCTTTTGTTTTGGTAGAATCGGGAGTAGTTATCACATAACCCTGGTCATCTGTGTCAATATAATCTTTAAAAACTGCGGAGTTGGGTTGATGACCGATGGCAACAAAAAAACCACTCACCGGAATGGTTGTCAGTTCACCTGACTTCACATTCTTAACTCGAACGGCCTCCACCACCGTTTCACCTAGAATTTCATCTGTTTCCGAGTTCCAGTACACTTTGATGTTCTTGGTATCCAACACCCTTTGCTGCATGATTTTAGAGGCGCGCATTTCGTCTCTGCGCACAATCATATGCACAGTTGTGCATAGCTTTGAAAGGTAAATAGCTTCCTCACAGGCCGTGTCGCCCGCGCCCACAATGGCTACCTCCGTGTTTTTGTAAAAGAACCCATCGCACACAGCGCAAGCGCTTACACCAGAGCCATTAAGCCTTTTTTCGCTTGGCAAACCCAACCATTTAGCCTCCGCACCGGTAGCCAGGATGACGGCATCGGCCTCCAACTCTTTTTCTCCATCCACCCAAATTTTTTTGGGGGTAACCGAAAAATCCACTTTAGATACGTATCCGAAACGAATATCGGTGCCAAAACGTTCCGCCTGATTTTTAAAATCCTCCATCATTTCCGGACCTAAAATTCCTTTAGGATAACCGGGATAGTTCTCTACATCGGTTGTATTAATCAACTGTCCACCTTGTAGCATTCCTGTAATCATGACCGGCTTCAATCCTGCACGAGCTGCATAAATAGCTGCCGTATATCCTGCCGGGCCGGAGCCGATGATTAAACAATGTATTCTCTCTGCCATAACCTTAAATTTTGTGTGAGACTAAGTTAAAATGAGGCGTGAAAATAACGATGCCGTTGACTTAGTCCTGTTAAGCCTTGTTATCTTTTTTCACATACAGTGAACAACCTTAGTAAGCGGGAAAACACAGTTCTTATTTTCGCTGTATGCAGCAATATCACCAGCTTCTTTATCACATTTTAGACACAGGCATCTACAAAGACGACCGAACCGGAACAGGAACCTATAGCGTGTTTGGCTATCAAATGCGATTTAATTTACAGGATGGTTTCCCGTTGGTGACTACCAAAAAAGTATTTACCAAAGCAATCATCCACGAATTACTGTGGTTTCTAAAAGGGGAAACGAATATTGAATACCTCTGCAGCAATGGAGTGCGAATTTGGGATGACTGGCCTTATGAGAAATATAAGAAAAGTGCCGATTTTGGGGGAGAGGACATAAAGACTTTCGCTCACAAAATAGCTACCGATCATTCATTCGCTAAAAAATGGGGCGAGTTAGGCCCTGTATATGGTGCGCAATGGCGCAGTTGGGGTACCGCTAATGGCGAGTCAGTAGATCAAATAGCAAATCTGATTACCCAGATAAAAAAGAATCCTAACTCACGCAGACTAATGGTAAGCGCATGGAATGTGCCTTTCATAGACAGCATGGCTTTACCTCCATGCCACACTATGTTTCAGTTTTATGTGAGCCAGGGCAAATTGAGTTGCCAGCTTTATCAGCGAAGTGCCGATGTTTTTTTGGGCGTACCTTTCAACATTGCTTCGTATGCTCTGCTCACCATGATGATAGCACAAGTTTGCAACCTGGAACTGGGCGATTTTGTGCACACCTTTGGCGATGTGCATTTATACAGCAATCACATGGAGCAAGCTAAACTACAGTTGAGTCGCAATTGTCGCCCGTTACCGCAAATGAAATTAAATCCGGAAGTGCGCGATATTTTTGAATTCAAGTATGAGGACTTTGAATTACTGAATTACAACCCACACCCTGCCATTGCAGGAGAAGTAGCGGTGTAAGCTTTTGCAATATCCAACCGATATTTAATGCTGAAATCTGCCCTTGCCAAATTAGCTGCATCCTACATAGCGCCTGCTATTTACCATGAGCACGAGCAGGCAATTCAATTACAGGAGAAGTTGCTGAAAAACATTCTAAAATCTGCAGCCGACACTCGATTTGGCTTAAAGCATCAATTCAAATCAATCCGGCACTATGAAGATTTTAAAGCGGCCGTAAGCATTCGCGATTATGAATCCATGCAAACCGATATTTCAGACATTGCGGATGGCCTACCGGATGTGTTATGGCCCGGTAAACCTTTGTATTTCTGCAAATCGAGCGGTACCACAGCCGGTATCAAATATATCCCCGTGAGCCAAGCCCAAATGGCAGATATGATTCGCGCGGCACGAAACTCACTGATGCTTTATGTGCAGGATAGCGGGCAATCCGATTTTTTTAATCACAAGATGATTTTCCTCCAAGGTTCACCCGAATTGGAACACCATGGTCAGATTCCTGCCGGTCGGCTAAGTGGCATTGTGTATCACCATGTGCCTTTCTATGCTCGCCAAAGCAGGATGCCCGGCTATGCAACCAACTGCATAGCCGATTGGGAGCAAAAGGTGGAGGCTATAGCGCGCGAAACCCTCCGCGAAAACATGAGCCTCATTTCCGGAATTCCACCTTGGTGTGTAATGTATTTTGAAAAACTCCTTGAACTCAGCGGCAAGCAACAAGTAAAGGATATTTTCCCCGACTTTAAGTTGTTTGCTTACGGAGGTGTTAACTACGAGCCATATCGCAGTAAAATAGAATCGCTGGTGGGATTTGCCATCGATTCCGTGGAAACATATCCTGCTAGTGAGGGGTTTATTGCCTACCAGGATAAACAAAACAATCCCGGGCTACTGCTTAACTTAAGCGGGGGTATCTTCTACGAATTTGTTAAGGCTGATGATTTTTTTGAGGAACACCCACAACGAATCTCATTAAAAGATGTGGAACTGAACGTTAATTATGCGCTCATTCTAAACACAAATGCCGGCTTGTGGGGTTATAGCATTGGCGACACTGTTAAATTTATTTCCAAAAATCCTTATCGCATTGTGGTTACCGGCAGAATCAAACACTTTGTATCCGCCTTTGGCGAGCATGTATAGGCGAAGAAGTTGAATATGCGCTCCTGAATGCTGCCCGCGAATTGCACATCACCATCACGGAGTTTACCGTAGCCCCAAAAGTAAATACGGAGGGGGAATTGCCTTATCACGAGTGGTTTGTAGAAAGTCCCAACATAGCGAACAGTCTCATGGAGTTAGAAAAAAAAACGGATGAGTATATGCAGCGCAAAAACATTTATTACCGCGATTTAAGATCGGGGAATGTGCTGCAGCAACTAAAGATAAGACCGTTGCCAACCGGAAGATTTATTGCCTACATGAAGGCGGAAGGGAAACTGGGGGGGCAAAACAAAGTGCCCAGACTCATGAACGACCGAACTATTGCCGACCGCCTAACTGCGCTGTAATCGGTTATGGTAACGAATGTGAAATGCTTCAATAGTTTCAAAATCGGAATAAGTTTGCCGGCTTAAATTTCACCTCGTCTATGATTCGTTTCACATTACTTCTGCTGGGTCTTTCCATATTAATCACTCTCCACGAGTTTGGTCACTATATAACGGCACGCTGGTTTAAAACCAGAGTAGAAAAATTCTACCTTTTCTTCGATTTTTTATTCCCATTCCCAAACATTCTTCCGTTTTCACTTTTCAAAAAGAAAATTGGCGATACAGAATATGGTCTTGGGTGGTTTCCGTTTGGCGGCTACGTAAAAATTGCCGGCATGATTGACGAAAGTATGGATGAAGAATTTTTGAACAGCCCTCCGCAACCTTGGGAGTTTCGCAGCAAACCGGCCTGGCAAAGATTAATCATCATGCTGGGTGGAGTAATTGTAAACCTAATCCTTGGCTTCTTCATTTTTGCTATGCTGCTTTGGACCAACGGAGAAACTTCCATCCCTATGAAAAATGCCACTTATGGATTTGTAGCCGACTCGCTGGCACAATCTATAGGCCTAAAAACCGGAGACAAACTTATTGGCTACAATAACCAAGTAGTTTTTGAAGATGCGTCCGTTTCAGTGGTAAAAGATCTATTACTAGATAATGCAAGTTCTTTACAAATTGAACGAGATGGGCAGGCGATGAGCCTCCAAATACCGGAATCGGTATATCAATCAATTATTGATGGTGAAGGCAAAGTGCCATTTGTAAAACTTGCTTTCCCCAGTGTGATTGACACTTTCGCCCCTACCTCGCCTCTGCGTAATGTGTTACACAGAGGAGATAAAATCGTTTTCATGAACAACACCCCTATTCAGTATTTTGCGGAGATAGGGATTGAACTGAACAAGCATATCAATGAAGAAATGTTGGTGGGAATTCAACGAGGCAACGATACCATTGTGGCAAAAATAAAAGTACCCAAAGACGGACTGCTCAAAATTCAGGCAACAGACATCACCGAATATTTTAAAACGGACACCGTTTCCTATTCACTTTTAGCATCGTTTCCGGCTGGTGTGAAGCACTCTTTTGGCATTTTAAACGATTATGTAAAACAGTTTCGTATCATTTTTGTAATGGGCGGTTGGAAACAAATCGGAGGATTTGGTACGATTGCCAAAGTGTATCCCGAAACATGGAACTGGAGCGCTTTCTGGGCCAGCACGGCTTTGCTTTCACTTATATTGGCATTTATGAACGTATTGCCCATACCGGCTTTAGACGGTGGTCATGCATTGTTTACTATTTACGAAATGATAACCGGTAAAGCGCCCAGTGATAAGTTTCTGGAGCGTGCTCAAATGGTGGGTATGGTATTCGTTTTCTCTTTGTTGATTTACGCCAACGGAAACGACATTGTTCGATTCGTAAAAAGCCTTCTACAATAAAAAACTACCGGACCGGCTTTTTCACCAGTTTACCGTCAAAGATACCTGACACATACAGGTTGTTCCTGAATACGAGTGCCGTGGAGGCTGCACTTATCTGCTTTCCATCATCGTAATAAACGACTGTGGTTTTGCTTGTAGTAGGATTAATGCTATAAACAGTAGATGGAGAAGGCTTGGATGAATCTTTGTAGTGTTTAAGAAACTTCAAGAAACGGAGATGTGCGGCTACCAATATATCTTCTCCATCAAAGCGAAGGTTGTCTGCTCCTTTCGCCTTGCCAATCACTTCACGGTTTAACATTTTTCCTTCCGCAAAATCAAACTGCCATACTTTATTCTGCATAGTACTGGCTAAATACACTTTACCATTCCGGCTGGTAATTCCATTCGTATAAGCATACTTGCCGGAGGCAACAGAACATTGCCGGCCATCATAATACACAACCAGTGCCTTCCGCAACTTAAATAGCACCTCCCATATGTTTCCGGCCTTCTTGGCATCGTTGCTCACCAAAAATGCACCATCGGCAAAGCCCGTTACAGCATTGGGAGAAGAAATAAGCGGATCAACTATTTTATCCTTAAACAACAGTTCATCCTTAAGCACTTTGTATCTCAAAATGGAGTTTACTTTTATAAGATGCTCATGATTTACCACCAAAAGCACTAACTCGCCATTCACCTGGACCAAGTCTATTCCGTGCGGATTAAATGACAGGCCAACCGGCTCCCCTATTCGTTTCAAAACCTTTAAGGCACCGGTTTCGGTGTAATAGGCCTGAATCTCACCATAATCGGGCTCATGCTTTCTACGCGAGCTACAGGAAAGTAGCAGCCTGGGGCTTTCGGAAATAGAATCTACCACCATATCTTCAGGCCCGGTGGCTACTGAAACTACTTCATCTTTGGTTTGATACGATTTAGGCAAAGAAACACAGGCGCTTAAACCTGCCATAAGGAACAGGATGGAATAATGTACGGGCTTCATGGGAATTTCGATATTGATAAAAATGATTATTACGCTACAATAGGATTGGAAACATAGCATAAAAAAACACCTGCCTCGGGCAGGTGTTTTTTATGTATACAAAGCAGCGTTTAGTTTTCGCTTGGTTTATCTAACAAAACTTTGCGACTCAGTTTAAACTTTCCGGTTTTGTTGTCAATTCCCAAGAGTTTTACTTTCAACACTTCATTCTCTTTCAGCACACCTTCCAAACTATCTAAACGTTTGTGCGAAACTTCTGAGATATGCAAAAGCCCCTGCTTACCAGGCATAAACTCCACAAACGCACCATAAGGCATAATAGATTTCACGGTAGCCTCATACACCTCGCCAATTTCCGGAACCGCCACAATAGAGCGTATTTTGCGCACAGCAGCATCCAATCCCTCTTGGTTAGGGGAGAAAATTTCAATCTTACCCTGGTTATTTACTTCTTCAATAACGATGGTAGTGCCGGTTTCGCGTTGCATTTCCTGTATCACTTTTCCACCAGGCCCTATCACTGCACCAATGTATTCTTTATCAATCACCAAAGAGTACACACGAGGGGCATGTGGTTTGTAATCCGGACGTGGAGCAGACAATGTTTTACTCATTTCGCCCAAGATGTGCAATCGTCCTCTCTTCGCTTGCTCTAATGCTTCTTGCAGCAATTCGCGTGAAAGTCCTTTTATTTTAATATCCATTTGACACGCGGTGATTCCCTTCTCGGTACCACACACTTTAAAATCCATATCACCCAAATGATCTTCATCACCAAGTATGTCGGACAACACTACATACTTTCCGGTAGTTTCGTTTGTCACCAAACCCATCGCAATACCCGAAACAGGCTTACGAATTGGAATACCGGCATCCATCAAAGCCAATATGCCGGCACATACAGTAGCCATAGAACTGGAGCCATTCGATTCCAGAATGTCCGATACAATACGAATAGTGTAAGGCAAATCGGTAGGCATAACTTTAGAGATGGCACGATGCGCCAAATTACCATGCCCTACCTCTCTGCGACCTACACCACGTGGTGCGCGCGCCTCTCCCACCGAAAACGGAGGGAAGTTGTAGTGCAAAAGAAACTTCTTATCGTAGTTGAAAATAGCCCCATCAATAATCTGAGCATCCAGCTTAGTTCCTAAGGTAACGGTGGTTAATGATTGTGTTTCACCACGGGTAAAAAGCGCAGAACCGTGTGGACCGGGCAGGTATCCTGCTTCGCTCCAAATGTTTCTGATTTCATCCATCTTACGACCGTCTAAGCGCTTGTTTTGCGCCAACATAACATCGCGAACAGCATTGAATTCTACCCCGCCCCAGTATAAACCAAGCAGGAATGCATTTTCTTTTTTCTCCTCGTCAGTAAGTGTAGCCAAAAATTCTTCTTTAATGGCTTTGAAAGCCGCTCCGCGGAGTTTCTTGTCAGCAATTTCAGAGGCCGCTACTGCACAACATTTTTCATAGCAGAAAGCATTTAGTCTTTCGCGCAACTCTTCGTTGTGTTTTTCGTGCACGTAAACTCTTTTTTCAGTTTTGCCGGCTTCGGCCTGCAATTCATTCAAAACAGCTACCTGGTGCTTTATAGAATCATGCGCAAACATGATAGCTTCTACCATTTCTGCTTCACTCACCTCATTCATTTCGCCCTCCACCATCACAATCGATTTCTCGGAGCCGGCTACAATCAAATCAATATCAGCACGCTCTACATCCGATTTAGTGGGGTTAATAACTAGTTTGCCATCAATTTTAGCTACGCGAACTTCGGATATAGGTCCGTTAAATGGAATATCGGACACAGCCAATGCTGCAGATGCAGCCAAACACGCCAAGGCATCCGGCAATTCGTTTAGGTCACCCGAAACCAAAGTTACCTGCACCACTACGTTGGCATGAAAATCTTCGGGGAAAAGTGGACGAAGCGCGCGGTCAATCAAGCGGCTTACCAAAACTTCATCGTCTGTGCTTTTACCCTCACGTCTAAAAAAGCTACCCGGGAAACGACCTACTGAGGCCATGTTTTCACGATATTCTACAGTAAGTGGCATAAAATCTACCCCTTCTTTTGCGTCTTTGTCTGCACATACGGTAGCCAGCAACATGGTGTTGCCGTATTTTACCAATGCAGAGCCATCGGCCTGTTTGGCCAATTTACCGGTTTCAATCTCCACCGTTCTGCCTCCTCCGAGGTCAATTGTTTTTTTAATAATGTTCATATGAATTGTTGTTTGTTAATAATGTAATGGATTAAAATGCAGACTGATAAGCCAGTCCGGCTTAATGTTTCAATAAAATAATCTGCTCTTTTCATTTGCTAACCAGCACATAGTCTAATCAGCTAATTTCTATTCGGTGGGTTGAAGGCAATTTGCCTTGTTTAGTTTATCGTCAGGGTCCATCCCAAAACCTACCCGGACTTTTCATCTACCTCATTCGCCTCTTGGGCTACATTCTCTAAAAAAAGAATGAAATGATCTATTTTAAAAAACAGAAAGGATGGCGTGTAACCATCCTTTCCGGTGAAAATTATTTTCTGATATTCAATTTCTCGATGAGTGAACGATATCCCATCAAATCTTCTTTCATCATGTAATTTAACAGTCTTCTTCTTTTACCTACCAGTTTAAGCAAAGAACGGGTATTTGCGTAATCTTTACGGTTGGTAGTCAGGTGACCGGAAATGTGGTTAATGCGCTCAGTATAAAGAGCGATTTGGCCTGCTGTAGAACCGGTATTTTTCTCGGAACCACCGTATGTTTTGAAGATGTTCTTTTTAACTTCTGATGTAACCTGCATGTTGTCTGCTTTTTAAAATTTGAGCCGGCAAATATAAATGTCATTTCTAAAAAACCAAACCCTATCAAATACCCGCTCAAATCCACACCACAAGGTTCCCGACCATTCGGTTTCCTCGTTTTGCTGCTTTGCTTTTATTTGCCAGTCCATTCCGGGGCTATTGATTTACAAAAACACAGCAAATGAATTACGACTTAATTATAATAGGAAGTGGGCCGGGAGGCTATGTGGCAGCCATCCGCGCCTCGCAATTAGGGCTAAAAACGGCAATTGTAGAACGCGAAAGTTTGGGCGGCATTTGCCTGAATTGGGGCTGTATTCCTACCAAAGCCCTTTTAAAAAGCGCGCAGGTTTTTGAGTATATAAACCACGCAGCCGATTATGGCATAACCGTTTCGCAATCCAAGGCGGACTTTGGTGCCATCGTGAAAAGAAGCCGCGGTGTAGCGGAAGGCATGAGCAAAGGCGTTCAGTTTCTAATGAAGAAGAATAAAATTGATGTAATTGCAGGAAGCGGTAAGCTTAAAAAGGGCAGCAAAGTGGAAGTTACCGATTCAGCCGGCAAAAAAACAGAATACGCTGCTAAGCACATTATTCTGGCCACCGGCAGCCGTAGCAAAGAATTGCCAAATGTGAAACAGGACGGCAAGAAAATAATAGGCTATCGCGAAGCCATGAATCTACCTAACCAGCCAGGTAGCCTGGTAGTGATGGGCAGCGGAGCTATTGGGATGGAGTTTGCCTATTTCTACAGTGCGTTGGGGACTAAAGTAACCGTAGTCGAATATCTGGACAACATTCTGCCTCGCGAGGACAAAGACGTGAGCAAGGAAATGGAGAAGATTTTCAAAAAGAAAGGCATTCAGATATTAACCGGAACCGCTGTTGAGAGCGTAAACACCTCCGGCAAAGGTTGTGTGGTAACCGTAAAATCCAAAGACGGCAAATCGGATAAAATAGAGTGCGACATTGTGCTGAGTGCTGTGGGAATTACCACTAATCTGGAAAATCTGGGCTTAGAAGACGTGGGCGTAAAAACGGATAAAGGCATTGTGGTGACAGATGACTTCTACAAAACAAACGTGGCCGGTATTTATGCCATTGGCGACATTACGAAAGGTCCGGCATTGGCGCACGTGGCCAGCGCAGAAGGAATTACCTGTGTCGAAAAAATTGCCGGACACCATCCTGAGCCTATTGACTACAACAATATCCCGGGCTGCACTTACTGCTGGCCCGAAGTAGCCTCGGTCGGGCTTACAGAGGAACAAGCTAAAGAAAAAGGATACCAGATTAAAGTGGGAAAATTTCCGTTCAGCGCATCGGGTAAGGCGAGCGCCTCCGGCAGTAAAGATGGATTTGTAAAAGTAATTTTTGATGCCAAGTATGGGGAGTGGCTTGGGTGCCACATGGTGGGCGCCAACGTTACCGAAATGATAGCAGAGGTAGTTGTGGCCCGCAAATTGGAAACCACCGGCATGGAGATTATCAAATCAATCCACCCGCACCCGACCATGAGCGAAGCTGTTATGGAAGCTGCGGCTGCAGCTTATGGCGAGGTGATTCACCTGTAAAATACTATAGATACGAAGTAACGTCTGATATACGGAACTGTCCGTTTACTTCCAGAAAAGCGAAGAATTTCCGGTTTACACTTTTGCGCGAGATAAAAATAACCTCCAGCACCGGCATGGAACGTCCGTCAGGTATGGGCATTTCAAATGCACGTGCATATTCTCGCGTTTGCACATCTTTGTTCCAGGCATTGAACGTTTCTCCGGTAATTCGCACAATGCTTTTTTCGTAATTGCTTTTGTAATTAAACACATCGTAGCCCATGCGTAATGAGTCGGGACCGCGATAAATAATCATAGATGCCAAAGCCGCATAGTCTTTCTTTTCGCTGGCAGCAAATGCTTCGTCCAATGTTTTTGAGAGAATAGGGATTAACACAGAGTCGGCCTTGGGCAAATTGCTGAGATCCAGCATAGGTACGCCACCGTTACCGGTAGGCAGGTTTAGGGCTGCAGAGTCCGTTAAAGGTACTTCGGTCGCTGTGTGGTTCTTTTTCTGTTGCCAGTAATATACGCCTCCGCCAATAGCTGTCAGCAGAACCACTACTGCTATTGCAACGATTGCTTTCGTTTTATTGTCCATGTGTCAATTGCTTTTCCATTGTATAGTGGGGAATACCCACCTCTGTAAATTCACCACTCACGATTTTATAACCCAACTTTTCATAAAATGGCACAGCACTTTTTCGGGCATTGCAAAACATAACTTCGAAACCTTTATCGGCTGCAAATTTTTCGGCAGCATGTGACAAGATACGACCTAATCCTTTCCCCTGCTTAGCACTATCGGTAGCAACTTGCCGCATTTTCATTCTACTACCGTCACAAGCAGTAAGCGTTAGGCAAGCCGCTATTTCATCTCCATCAAACAATCCAAAATGCCAATCATGCTCATCTTTCTTCAACTCCTCCGTGGTAAAACGAAGGCCGAGGGGCTGTCTCAGTTCTCGGTCGCGTAGCGCCAATGCCCGGTCATAATCGGCCGTGCCTTCTTTAAAAATTCGAATATCCACTGTGCTTTACTTCTTGCCCTCTTTCTTTCCCTTCAAAATTTCATGCCCACCCTTTTTCTTCTTCGTTTCCAGATACTTTTTATTGTGCTGATTGGGCTCAATTTCGACAGGTACATTTTCTACAATCTCTAAACCATAGCCAATTAAGCCAACACGCTTTTTAGGATTATTGCTCATCAGTTTCATCTTGGAAATGCCAAGATCGTTCAGAATCTGAGCACCCACACCATAGTCGCGAGCATCCATGGGGAGACCAAGCATTTGATTGGCCTCATAGGTATCATAACCCTGCTCTTGCAGTTGATAGGCTTTTAGCTTATTCATTAAACCAATGCCCCTTCCCTCCTGCTGCATGTAAAGCACCACGCCTTTTCCAGCTTTCTCAATCTGCTGCAACGCAGCGGCTAACTGATCGCCACAATCGCAACGCAAGGAGCCCATAATGTCGCCAGTGAGGCAAGAAGAATGCACCCGAACCAACACCGCTTCATTTTTTTTCCATGAGCCTTTAATGATAGCCAAATGCGGCTCAGCTCCATCTACCTGCGCATAAGCTCTTACTCTAAAATGCCCGTATTTGCTGGGCATATCCACTTCCACTTCGCGCTTCACGAGCCGGTCGTGCTTCATCCGATATTCAATCAAATCCTTTATAGATATGATTTTCAAACGATGCTTCTTGGCAATTTTCAGAAGTTCGGGTAAGCGCGCCATGGAACCATCTTCGTTCATCACCTCTACCAGCACACCTGCCTCTTCAAAACCTGCCATTCGGGACAGATCTACCGTAGCTTCGGTGTGGCCGGCTCTGCGGAGCACACCACCATTTTTGGCGCGCAAGGGGAAAATATGACCCGGACGGGCAAAGTCCTCCGGCTTGGCATCTTTACTTATCAAATGTTTCACCGTCTTGGCCCGGTCAGAGGCCGAAATGCCCGTGGTGCATCCATCGCCCAACAAATCTACTGATACAGTGAACGCAGTTTCGTGGTTCGAAGAATTTCTGGAAACCATCATGGGCAATTCAAGGCGGTCGCACAATTCTTCACTCATAGGCATACAGATAAGTCCACGACCTACCTTAGCCATAAAGTTTATCATCTCAGGCGTTACGTGTCTTGCTGCGCCCACAAAATCGCCTTCATTTTCGCGGTCTTCATCATCCACCACAATAATCAATTTGCCTTTTTTGATGTCGGCAATTGCATCTTTAATACTGTTCAGTTTCATTTATTCTGTATTATGAGCGTGCAGTTGGTTGCCACACATTCGTTTCAATTCCTTCCAAATACCATTTAAGACCGGCAAGTATAGCCAGATTCATTCCAAGAAAATATGTTACAAAGCGAAAAAATGCAAAATTGACCCCAATGCGCTTTAAAAGACTATCTATAGGTGGAATGACTAAAAGCAACAAGTGGCCCATCGCCACCCATTGAAAAATAGCATGCCCGCTGCACGCCAACAAAAAGCAGGCAGCGTAGGAAATCAGTATGAAAAAAGGGCCTAACCAACGAAGTACTTTATGCGACCAAAAGGCCAGAGCTGTGCCTCCATATTTTGGCGATAAAAGACTCTTAAAATAGACCAGATTTTGAAAATTACCCGCACTGATTCGTTTTTTTCTTCTGAATTCAATTTCAATACTATTCGGAATATTCTCATAGAAGCGCGATTCAAGATTCAAAACGGATTGCTTGCCTTGTTGCAACATAAGCATTGTTACATAGAAATCTTCCATCAAAATATTGCCAGGAAACTCGGGGAAATCTTTTGCCCGAATTGCATAACAAGCTCCATATACACCCATCATGCTACCCAATGCAACACCCTCTTGATATTTGATAAGATTTTCGCGCTGTATATAAGCTTTCTCCTGATGTGAAATTCCTCCGGCTTGTAAGTTTGTATTGATATAATTAGCGCCCACAATGCCAATTCTCTCCTCTTTAAAAAGCTTCACCATTTCAAACAGGGTCTGTTTTTCAAAAATGGCATAGGCGTCTGTAAGTACAAAGATGGCATCATCTGAAACTCCTTGGCTAAGTATATTCTGGCGTATTGCATTTATCACATTACTCTTTCCTCGTCTGGAATACCGCTGCAACTGCACACGGATATCTCGGCTCGCAATCTCCGATACAATGCTATCTGTGTTATCGGTTGACTCGTCACTGCCAACGATTACATGAAGCAAATGCGATGGATAATCGCTATTAAGCATGCTTTCAATTTTCTCGCGAAGCACTTTATCGCCATTGTATACCGAGAAAATCATATAGACTTCCGGTAGTTTATCGTTCGGTGAATAACAATTGTTGGACAGGTGTTTTCCGTTGCTCATCCACCGTAACATGATTGGATAAAGCACATACGAATAAAACAACGCAGCCACACACAGAATATAAATGCCAATTAGAATAATCATGATAAACTGCGGTAATGGCTCACCAACTTTTCAAATATTTTCTTGTTCTGGAAATTATGCAATGCAAATGTATGCGCATTTTGCGCAATAGCTTTTCGGTATTCCGTGTCCTTTATGCATTTACCTAACTTGTCAGCAAACTCGTCCACCGTATTAGCTATTAAAATGTGTTCGCCATCCTGAACGCCAAGACCCTCGGCTGCAATGGAAGTAGCTACAATACATTTTCCCAAAGCCATGGCCTCCATAATTTTGATTCGAATACCGCTACCCGAAATAATGGGAACCACCATTACACCTCCTGATAAAATGAATGTGGTGGAATCAGGAACTTCGCCTAAAGGAGTAACGTAATCGGATTGTAACTTAAAAATGGTCTCCGGCATTTTCTTGCCGGCAATTTGAAACCTTAGTGAGGGCAGTTGCGCTATCAAGCCCGGCCAAATCTCAGAAAAAAACCACTCTACACCTTGTAAATTAGGCATCCAATCGAACGCTCCAATAAAAAACAATGGATTTACTTCCTCATTCGATAACGGCTTGGTATCGGGCACATCCATCCCTGCTGGAACAATTTTGGTGGTGGCTTTAGGGCAAAATACTTGGATGGCATCATCATCTTCACGGCTAATGCTCATGACGACATCCACACTCTGCATGGCTTTATATTCAAATTCTTTAACACGCGCTGCCTGTAATTTCAAATACCATTTCTTAAGCGGATTAAGTTCTTTGTCGGCAATACGCTGCCACATTAAATGCTCTACGTTATGAGCCCGGTAAGAAATTCGGGCTGATGAATATTGCCTTATAATATCTACATATAAAGCACAAGGAAGCCCATCCACATGCACTACATCAAAATGTTCAGTGGTCAATAACTTTTGAAGCGCCAAAGCATAGCTGTCCGACTTAAACCGCTCGGTGATATACGACTCTTTTTTAAACAAATTAAGCAATGCCGGCAGCGGCTTTATTCGATTATCAATAGCCACCATGTGCATGGCGGCATAGCGAAACATGGTGTCCTTCACCTTCTCCGGGTTCACATAATGGCGGGTGGTGTTCATCGTGAGCACCGTCACTTTGCAGCCCGCCTCGGCATATCCCTTCACAAAATTATAGCTGCCAATAGCCCCTCCATCGTTTAATGGAAACGGAATCCGATTCATTAATACCAGTATTTTCAAGGGCGATTGCATGGGTAGATTAGAATATCTGTTGCAGAAATAAAATTTTTGTGCAGGTTAGCGGGCGAAAATATTATTCTCACATGTATCTATCTAAAAAAGTGGTAGTGGTTCTTCCGGCCTACAATGCATCACGTACGCTGGAACAAACCTTCCGCGAAATTCCTATGAATGTAGTGGATGAAGTCATTTTGGTAGATGATGCCAGCAATGACAACACCGTGGAATTGGCGCAATCACTTGGGATTCACCACGTGATAAAACATGAGCAAAATAAAGGCTATGGCGGCAATCAAAAGTCTTGTTACAATAAAGCGCTAGAAATAGGAGCAGATATTGTTGTCATGCTTCACCCGGATTATCAATACACACCAAAATTGCTGATAGCTATGATTTCCATTATTGGTAATGAAGTGTATCCGGTGGTTTTTGGTTCCAGAATTTTGGGGGGAGGTGCTTTAAAAGGCGGCATGCCTTATTATAAATACGTATTCAATCGAATGCTTACGTTAACTCAAAACATTTTTTTGGGTGAAAAACTGTCGGAATACCACACCGGCTATCGTGCGTTTAGCAAAGAAGTGCTGCAGGCTATCAAGTATCAAAACAACTCGGACGATTTCGTATTTGACAATCAAATGGTATCGCAGATTTTTTATGCCGGCTTCAGCATTGCTGAGGTTACTTGTCCTACTAAATATTTTGATGAAGCAAGCTCCATCAACTTCAGTCGCAGTGTAACCTATGGGTTGGGATGCTTACAAGTTTCGCTGATGCACCGCTTGTGTAAGTGGGGTATTCTTAAAAGTAATCTGTATTAGTCTACTTCCAGAATTGCCACCACTTTTTCCCGTTCTCTGCATTTAACTGTTCCTGATACCAAGGCTCTGTTATTTTAACTGCGTTCAGTAAAATTTCTGCCAATTCCTGTGGCGGTCCCTCGCTTTGATCCCCATAAATGACCCTATACAGATACTCCTCGCCTTTTGTACCGTGGAAAATAATGCTCAATACACACTCGTTACCAAAGCGTTCTTCATTTTTTATAAGCCCGGTGAGTCCGAAAATTCCGGGATGAACCGTCATCATTAAAGCATCTAACTCTCCATCTTGCGAAACGCCCCGCATCAATGGTGTTGAAGTGCTGTCGATGGAGCCATTCCCTTTCCTATGGATAGTACCGTCTCTGGATAGCAGAATAAAAACAGTGGTTTTTTCGGCTACCTCTAATGTAATGAGTGCTTTATCAATTTGTGGTATCAACTTCTTCTGATTTAGAAATGTATATCAAGATTTTTTTAAAAGCAATTGAATACGTTCCAAATCTTCGGGCGTATCTACAGACCATGCTTCGTGGTTGGTCTCGACACACTTAATCCGGTAGGCATTGTCGAGCCAGCGAAGCTGTTCCAGATTTTCGTTCAATTCGTTTGCAGTAGGTTTAATCTTCACTAATTCTGCTAAAACACTCACCCGGAATGCGTACAACCCTACATGATGAAAAACCTGCGGATGGTCTATGCTGAACGGAGATTGTAAATTCCGCTTAAAACGAAGTGCAACCATAAAATCATCTACAACTGCCTTAACGCGAGAAGGGTTTTCAAAATCGGCCTGATTGACAAATCGCTTTACTAGCGTGGAAATATGAACATCCTTATCTGCAAAACACGACACCAGATTATCAATATCCTCCGGCTGAATAAAAGGCTCATCACCTTGTATATTTACCACTACCTCTGCAAAGTGGCCATTCAAATGTTCCAAAGCTTCGGCACATCGCTCGGTGCCATTCACACAATTTTCGGAGGTCATAATAGCCTGTCCACCAAATCCCACTACCGCATCATAGATTCTTTTGTCATCAGTGGCTATAAATACTCCCGAAAGCGACCTTGCTTTCATGGATTGCTCATACACTCGCTGCACCATCGGTTTTCCGCCAATATCCACTAAGGGCTTTCCGGGAAAGCGTGTAGATGCAAAACGAGCCGGTATAATTCCTATTGCCTCCAAGTGTCCTTATTTTATCTACCAAATAAATGTAATGTGCTGTGTAATATCAGGATGCAGCGATAAAGCAACGGGACAAGTACGAGCCACATTCTCCAGCATCACTTTATCCTTATCCGAAAAGTGATTAGGGGCAAAACGGAGTGTGATATATACTTCGCCAATTCTTCTTGGCTCGCTATACATTACTTTTCTAATCTCTACCTCGGTTCCTACCAATTCGTTATCGCGCCCTTGCAACTTCAATTTAATTCCTATCAGACTTATCATACAACTTCCAAGAGCAGTTGCTACTAAATCGGTGGGTGAAAAGGCCTCGCCCTTGCCATGATTATCAGTAGGAGCATCGGTAATAACTGCCGTGCCACTTTGCAGATGCACCATGCGGGTTCTCAGTTCGCCCTCATATACAATTTTAGAAGTAACGGACATGTTTTCTTGTTTAATGCTTTCAGCTATTTCTATGCAAAGAAATTTTCTTTGTGTGGTAAACCAAATTGGAAGTAATTCCGTTTTTAGTTTGTATTATTGAACGACCATGTGGCGCAAAACAGTATTCAGCACATTTCTCCTCTTTACAATTTTTTCTGCATCAGCTCAAAAAGCGATGAAGAAAAGTGCCGATGTGCGCGACTATCTGTATAAAAAAGAAATTTCATTTGGACTAAGGCTCCAATCAAACGGGTTTTCACTATACGGTGAGTATGGATGGATAAAAGACATCTACAAAACTAGGCTCATACAAATTGAGTATAACTATTTTGTAAACTACCAGCAGAAGCGCACTAAATCTCTCGTCCAAAACGGGCGGGCTTTCAATTTTGGTGTACAGAACAGATTTCATGCCATTCGAGTTTCAGGAGGGATAAAAAGAACGATTGCAGATAAAGCTGCCCGAAACGGGGTGAGGCTTTCTTATTCCGCCTTTGGAGGTATATCACTCGGCTTAGTTAAACCCTATTATCTCATGCTGGTGCAACCGACAGATGGTGTGTTGGAAATAAAACCGGAACGATATAGCGAAGGCAATGCATCGCGCTTTTTATCGTTGGATTCAATTGTGCAAGCCGCCCCCATTCGATATGGCTTGGGGCAAATTGAACCTGTCCCCGGAATTCATGGAAAATTCAGCCTCGATTTTGACTGGGGCAGCAGAGACCAAATGGTAAAAGCACTGGAAGCGGGCATTATGCTGGACCTGTACTACAAACGTATTCCGGTAATGGTCAATAAATCGAACCGTTTTTACCAGATAGGTTTGTATCTGGCTTTTCATTTGGGCAAACGATGGTAAGCTACAATTTACGTTTGCGGCTAGCGATGTAAACCGCAAGTTCATTGGAGAATTGGGTAGCACCTTGATGATTTAAATGACCTGCATCGTACCAATTAGCCGGCAACTCATAAAACTCCTGTTTCATTTTGAAAATTTCCGATGAATAAGAGGAATAGTTATTGCCGAGCCAGAGTGAGCCATTGCTATAACCGTACTGTGGTAAGTAATGTAAAACGAGCGTTACATTTTGGTCTTTGCACATAGCAACAATCTTGGCAACGTATTCCATAGGGGCATAGTTGAGTGGATTATCATCCGTTGGTTGAGGTGATTTGCCTGCTGCCTTCTGCGATTCGTTTTTCAAGTCTTGTTCGTTAGCCAGGCCCTTAGAAGGGTTATATCCAAATTCAGCAACCAGTTTATTGTTTTCTCTTGCCTCATCTTCGTGCGTAAATTGCTCACGTAGATATTGTAACCGCATCATTAGCGCCTTATAGAGATCCGGAAAAAAAGAGCGATTAAAATAAATGGGAGCAGAAAGTACATCTTGCCCTTTAGCCAGCCAGGCAAATTGTTTGTGACCAACCTGTGCTTCATTTTCGCGAATCTCCAAAAAGAGAATTTTGGGTTTATGATGGGCCAGCAAATCTTTCACCAATACAAAATCCATGTTGCGTCCAAAATCGCAATAGGCAAGATTTAAACACCTGTAACTCAAACCGGCATTGCCCCTTAGCTTAGTTGCAATCAAACTATCGTTAACTGCGTTCATGGTATGCGATGTACCCATGAAAGCAATATCAATTGGTGTAGTATCTTCAAATAGTTGCTGATACAACCAGGTGCTTCTACCCGGGCAGCCTCCTTTGTCTAAAAAGGTGTAAGCGTAGTACTTGTCTACCGGCAACCAATAAAGAAAAAAGGTGCAGAAAGCCGGAAAGAGAAGAAATACAACAAGATGAAGAAGAAACTTTCTCATCAAAAATTGAAGTAAATAAAGTTAGGAGACAAGTCACTTAATCCCATAAATACAATGAGGAATAGTAGGAGATAATAAAGAGAAATGCGCAGGGGTTTTGGCAACTTCGTCATCCAAACATCCGGGGTGATGCAACTGAGTTGTAATTCAATAATAAAGAGTAAAATCATGCAGGCAGCAAGTATCAGAACAAATTGGTGAGATGCATATACTGCTAACAATAGATCTTTGAAGGCGACCAGCGACCCTGGGTTAAAAAGGTTCCCAATGAGTTCAGCAGCATCATTCACTGACTTGGCCCGAAAGAAAATCCAAGCAAACGAGACAAGACAAAAAGTAATGAGCCAGCGGAAAAAATTCGGTAGCTTAAGTTTTGAATGGGCGCTGATTAAATCTTCAACAATCATAAAAATGCCATGCATCGCGCCCCAAACCAGGAACGTATAATTGGCGCCATGCCAAAGTCCCGAAATCAGAAAAGTAACGAACAGGTTCACATATCTTTTCGCCTCGCCTACTCTATTGCCACCCAATGGTATGTATACGTAATCTTTGAACCAAGTTGACAGTGCGATATGCCAACGTTGCCAAAACGCTCGTATGGACAGTGAAAAGTAAGGCGTTCTGAAATTCTGCATCAGATCAAACCCCAGAAGCCGGGCAATACCTACAGCCATATCAGAATAGCCGGAAAAATCACAGTAAATCTGTACGGTAAAAAAAATCACTCCTGCAGCAGCACTCCATCCCGAATGTCCTGATGGATTATTAAATACAGTATCGGCAAGTTTAGCGGCATTATCGGCTATCACTACTTTTTTGAAAAATCCCAACAAAAGGAATTGCAAACCACTTACCGCATACTCATAGTTAAAGATTCGTGATTTATAAAACTGTGGCAACAATTTTTTTGCACGCATAATGGGACCCGCAACCATGTGAGGAAAGAAGCTGACAAATGCCAGGAAAGAGATAGTATCCTTGCTGGCTTCTATATCCTTTCGATACACATCAATAGCATAGCCCATACTTTGGAAAGTATAAAAACTGATTCCCACAGGAAGTATAATATTTAACGAAGTGAAACTCGCCTCAATCCCAAAAACTGCCAATAAAGCCTGAAACGATTGGGCAAAAAAGTTGAAGTATTTGAAGAATCCGAGAATCACCAGATTTACAGTGAGGGTGGCTACCAAATACGACTTTCGCTTTCGCGAGTCCGCTGTATTAGAAATCAATAGCCCAACGGCATAGTCGATAGATGAACTGAAAAAAATGAGCCCGAGAAATCGCCAATCCCACCATCCATAAAAGAAGTAACTAGCGGCCAGCAAAAAGAAATTTTGCAGCCGAAGGTTCCGGTTTAAAATAAACCAATACAAGACAAAAACAATCGGCAGAAAAAAGGCAAACTCTAAAGAGTTAAACAGCATACAGCGAAGAAATAATTATTTGACGCAAACATTGTATCGCGCAGACATTATTCCTACCTTGCTGGCGAACCATACGCCCAACATACTATGCTGTCCAGAAAGAACTTTATTCATAAAGCATCCGCTGCCACTGTAGGTCTAAGCATTTGGGATTTTCTGAAACCAATGCAGGCCCAAACGTTTCAGCAGCACTTAAACAAGTTGGCTTTTGCCACTCCCTCTGCTGTAGCTCAAGACGAAGATTTTTGGAAATTTATCAGAAACCAATACACCGTATCCGCTAACATTATCAATCTCAACAATGGAGGAGTAAGCCCGCAACCAAAACCGGTTCAGGAAGCACACATCCGAAATTATGAGTTAAGCAATGAAGGTCCCAGTTATTACATGTGGCGCATCCTCGACCAGGGACGCGAACCGCTAAGAAACAAATTGGCGCAGTTTGCGGGCGTATCTCCACTCGAAATTGCCTTTAACCGAAATACAACTGAAGGGCTGAACACTATCATCTTTGGATTAAACCTAAAAGCAGGTGATGAGGTAGTATTGAGCAAATATGATTACCCTAACATGATGAATGCCTGGAAACAAAGAGCTAAGCGTGACGGAGTAGTGCTCAACTGGGTAGACTTGGAGTTACCTGAAGAAAACGAAGCGGAAATTGTAGCAAAATATGCACAAGCAATTACTTCCAAAACTAGAATCGTCCACATTACACACATGATAAACTGGACAGGGCAAATTCTACCGGCCCGAAAAATTGCCGATGCCGCCCATGCCAAAGGGTGCGAAGTAATAGTGGATGGCTCGCATAGCTTTGCACATATACAATACAAAATTCCGGATTTGGATTGCGACTACTATGCCACCAGCCTGCACAAATGGCTCTGTGCACCTTTTGGCACCGGATTCATGTATATTAAAAAGGAAAAAATCAAAAATGTTTGGGCACTGTTGTCCGCCCCAGTTCCGGATGCCGATAACATCGGCAAATTTGAAAGTTTAGGCACTCGCTCGTTTGCGGCTGAAATGGCTATTGGCAACGCTATTGATTTTCAAGAACTTATTGGAAACGAAAGAAAAGAAGCCAGACTTCGGTTTTTAAAAGATTATTGGACACAAAAGGTTGTAAAACACCCTAAAGTGAAACTACACACCTCTCTAAAAACCGAATTCAGTTGCGCTATTGCCAATTTTAGCATTGTGGGTATGAAACCGGAAGAGGTAGACACTAAGTTGTTTGAAAAAAGTAAAATACATACGGTTGCCATAAACCATGAAGCGATTCATGGTGTGCGGGTAACCCCGCATGTTTATACAAGCCTCTATGATTTGGACACTTTGGCAAGTACGGTTTTAGACATTGCTGAAGGGAGGTAACAAGTCTATAACGGTTGTGTTTCAATCAAAAAAATCACATTTAAGTCATAATTTGCACTTTACTCCCAGATCCCATACGTAATTTTATTCATTGATTATCAGATACTTAATCACCAATTTGAAACATTTTTAAAAAATAATGAAACATTTTTTGGAAAAGGGCTTGACAAAGGGCGGTTGATGTATCATATTGCGGATGTAACGAGAATTAAAAAGTAAAAACAAACAATTAAAAAGCCAAAAATGAACAAGCTACAAAACTTCATCGGAGCGGCATTCTTAACACTCTCTCTAAATTCGTTTGCAGGCGATTGCCCGGCACTCTCTGGCGAATATGTGATTGGTAAAGATGAGTCTGCTGACTTCTCCTCTATCACAGATGCAGCCAACTCGCTTAAGTGCGGTGGTGTATCAGGACCGGTAACCTTTCTGTTGGAAGACGGTGTTTACAACGAAAGAGTAGTCCTTTCCAACATCCCTGGTGCAGATGCATTCAACAAAATTTCTCTTGAATCAAAAAGTGGTAACAACACGGAAGTGGTGATTTCTTATGCAACTTCAGACGCCACTTTAGTATTGAACGGAACCTCATGGGTTTCATTCAATAACCTTACTATCGACCACAAAAATTCTACATACGGAAACTGCGCCCGCATCGATGGAAAAGCAAACCATCTTTCTTTCAAAGGTGTAGTGTTTGACGGTATTGAAAGTGACAGAACCGGATCTGCCAGCGCTACCGTTTTCTTTACTTCTACTGCCCCTAAATCAGAAGTATCTTTCGAAGATTGCGAAATAAATAACGGCAGTGTTGGAATCTACAAAGGTGGTTCCAGCAGTGAATCTTTAGATGCTAAAACAAGCATTACAGGAACTTTATTCTTCAACCAATACGAAAGCGGATTGTCGCTATCTAACGAAGATGCACCCGTGATTTCTAACAACGTGGTAAGCACTCTTTCTACTTATCCTTCTTTTAAAGCAATTAATTTGGATAACGTAGCCAACAACCTGGTGGTGAGCAACAACATTGTTAATGCTTCTAACGGCGCTATCGGATTAGCGATGAACAACTGCGGAGGACAAGCAACCAATCTTGGCCAAATCAACAATAACTCTATTGCAGTGGGTGGTTCTAACGAAACATACGGAGTTCACTTAACCGGCAGCACCGATAATCAGGTAT
Source organism: Bacteroidota bacterium (assembly GCA_016715625.1). Lineage (GTDB taxonomy): Bacteria > Bacteroidota > Bacteroidia > Chitinophagales > LD1 > Bog-950. Next base: position 89,112 of record JADJZU010000002.1, on the reverse strand, counting down.
TAAACTTTAATCGTGTGAAACTTACTATCAGCGGCACACAAAATACTAACCAGGCTTACTACAAAAATACAGGCTCTGGCAACAACATCAACATGACAAACAACATTTTCTACGACTTAAACACCGGTGGATACACCATCGTAGGAAACACTTATAAAGATTTCTTCAATCAATTGCCTTCTCAAAGCAATCCGACCCTTTCGGTTTCTGCAAATGGTATTATGATTGAAAAAGTATCTCCAATTAAGTAACAATAGTAGCTTGTTCGTTACTTTACTCGGTTCTGCCAAAAGCAGAACCGATTTTTTTTGTGGTATCTATTCCTAACTTTATGCGTATAGAAACCTATATTGAAAAACATTACTTTTTACTCCTCTCTATTCGATTTTTTAGATGGTTACTCTGAGGCTGTTCTCATTGGAGATAAGTCCTCTAAAATTGTTTATGTGAACAAGGCTTTCCGCAAGCTGTGCCTGCTAAAATCGGACGAGTTGCCATCTGGTACGGTCAGCCACTTTTTCAAGTTAAAGGTGAATATTAAAGGCGAAGATGGAGAAGGGAATCTTCAATGGGAATCAAACTTGAGCAGAACCGATGGCTCTACTGTTTGGATTAAAGTATCTACCTCTCCCTTCATCTCCGAGACGGGTGATACACTGACAGTGTATACCCTCACCACCAATACAACCCTAGAGCAATTACAGAGCCTGCTAAAGGAAAGTGAGAAAAGATTTGAAACCCTGGCGGATGCTTCACCCGTTATGATATGGATGACCGACAAGAATAACCTCACTTATTATTTCAATAAGAGTTGGCTCGATTTCAGGGGTAGCACATTTGAAGAAGAAATGGGCATAGGATGGCTGCAACGTGTTCGCCCGGATGACATGGGCGCTTTTAGAAAAATCAGCGAATTCCTCGAACGTTTTGAGCACTACTCCTGCGAGTATCGGCTGAAAGATCATAATGGTGTGTATAAAAGTATTTTGGAGATAGGCACTCCCCGTTTTTTACCCGACAAAACTTTTGCCGGTTATATGGGTAGTTGTCTCGATATATCGGAGATGAAAAGTGCGCAACAAGAGTTGGCCGGCTATACCAAAGAACTGAAACGCTCTAACGAAGAGCTGGAAAATTTTGCCTACGTAGCTTCTCATGATATGCAGGAACCGCTTCGGATGATTGCCAGTTATACGCAGCTCATCCAAAAGGGAATTGAGACCAACAGAACAGAGGGGCTAACGGAGTTTATGAAATATGTGACCGATGGAGTAACCCGTATGCAGTCGCTAATCAGCGATTTGTTGCAATTTTCCAGAGTGAATTCAAAAGGCAGTGCCTTTGCGGAGGTAAACATGCAGGAATTACTATCTGTAGTTACCACTAATATATCGGAAAAGATAAAGGAAACCGGTGCTGTTGTAAAAATAGCGGATGGAATGCCTACGCTGCAGGCAGATAGAACTCAACTCATGAGGTTGTTTCAAAATTTGATGGAAAACGCTATCAAATTTCGCTCTCCCGAACGAAAACCAATTATTGAAATTTCCGTAGAAGATACGCAGGGTTTCTTTGTATTTCATGTAAAAGATAACGGCATCGGGATAGAAAAGAAATTCTATAATCGTATATTCGTCATATTCCAAAGGCTTCATACAAGAGATGAATATGAAGGCACGGGAATAGGATTGGCAGTCTGCAAAAAGATAGTAGAACGCCATGGTGGCGATATAAGAGTGGAAAGTGTAGCCAATGAAGGAAGTGAGTTTATTTTTAGTTTAAGAAAACAACACAGCAATAATGGATTTACTGAATAAGAACAAAGAAAAACCTCGTATTCTACTGGTGGAAGATAACCCGGGAGACATCCGATTAACCCAAGAAGCATTAAAGGAAAGTCAGTTAGATATTCATCTGGATGTAGTAAGTGATGGAGAACAAGCGATAGACTTTTTAAATAAGCGTAACAAATATGCGGAATCCACACGTCCACATATTATTTTACTAGACCTCAACCTGCCAAAGAAAAACGGTATTGAAGTACTGAAAGAGATTAAAGTGCAGGACAGTTTGAAATCTATCCCGGTTATTGTCCTTACCACTTCGGATGCCGACCATGATATTTCAAAAGCCTATTCGTGGCATGCCAATTGCTACATCTTAAAACCTGTAGACTTTGACGATTTTGCCAAGGTGATTCAACTTATCGAGTTATACTGGTTCAACACCGTTCAACTAGCACACGCATAAAAACCATCATGGCAAATCAGGAACTAAAAGTTTTATTGATTGAGGACAATCCGGGAGATGCTTTTCTCATTAAGTTTTATTTGGGGGAAAGCACGGAACCCGTTTTTCATGTTTCGCATGCCGAAACAGTGAAAGCTGCACTGGAACTACTCTCAGAAAACAAGTTTGACATTATATTAAGCGACATGAATTTGCCCGATAGTTTCGGGATGGATACCATAAAAACCGTATTGGGAAACTATCCGGGTAATCTGGTGATTGTGCTGACAGGCCTCTCCGATGAGGAAGTGGGTTTGGAAACCGTACGATACGGAGCACAGGACTTTTTAGTAAAAGGTAAATTTGATGGTAAAGTGCTCATCAGCACCGTCATGTTTGCCTTCGAAAGATTTAAACTGAACAAAAAACTGGATTCGGTTTCCAAACTTCTGAGCGAGGAAAACAGCCGTTTGGAATCTATACAGCGGTTACTCAATGTAGGCTATATTGAAATTGATGTGGCTACGCTTAAAATTTTCAGAACCAATTTTACCCTCCAGTTTCTTGGATATGAAGATTCCAATAAGGAGATAGAACTGGAACAAGGCGGAATTTTTGTAGAAGATTTTGAGAACATGAAGGCTTTTTTGCTGAACATGATACAATATGAAACTTCGGGCGAATACACTTACAAGCGCTCTGATATCAATAAGACTTTCAGGATCGTTTTTGAGAAGCAGAACCACAAATTTTGCGGCATTATTACCCGTCTAGATTAGGGAATAAGTTGAGCACAAAAAAAACTTACTCCATTTTTTGAAGCGTTGCATTTTCGTATAGGTTTGCGGGCGCAAAAAAAATCTGATGAAAGACTACGCGTCCATTATCACCGACCTACAGGAGGGAATTCTAACCATCACCATTAACCGCGAGGATAAGTTAAACGCCCTGAATCAACAGGTAATAACCGACCTGAGCGATGCCATTGACGTAGCCTATTCCAACAACGATGTAAAGGGAGTTATCATCACCGGTAAGGGATCTAAAAGTTTTGTGGCCGGTGCCGATATATCAGAGTTTATTGGCATGACCGAAGAACAAGGGATTAAACTTGCCAAACGTGGCCATGAGGTATTTGATAAAATTGAAATGTGCCCTAAGCCTATTATTGCAGCGGTAAATGGTTTTGCCCTTGGTGGGGGATGCGAGCTAGCCATGGCCTGCCATTTGAGAATAGCCAGTGAAAATGCAAAGTTCGGACAGCCTGAAGTAAAGCTGGGCATCATTCCCGGATATGGGGGCACGCAAAGATTAACACAATTGATAGGCAAAGGAAAAGCGCTGGAACTTTTGATGACAGCCGATACTATTGATGCCTCTTGTGCGGAAAAGCTAGGGCTTGTGAATGATGTGGTACAAACGGTGGAGTTGATTGAAACATGTCGCTCGCTGGTGAAAAAATCACCTCCATGGCTCCTTATGCTATTGAGCAAGTAATACAAAGCGTCTATGCCCACTTTAAAGATGGCATAGATGGATTCGATACAGAAATTGAATTGTTTGGAAAGTGTGTAGGCACCAAAGATTTCACAGAAGGCACTTCTGCTTTTTTGGAAAAAAGGAAGCCTCAGTTTAACGGCAACTAGTATCGTTTACAGCATTGGGGTATCTATAAATATCCGGACATTTCCTTTTTCGTCCTTACTTTTTTCTTTCATGCGCTCCAGCATAGCAGGCTGGTCGTAAATAGTGAAGTATACAAAGGGGTCGTAAATAACACTCTTCTTGATATCGAAGTAAGGATCTCCCTCGTGCGCATTTAAGATGGTTACCTGGTTGCCATGATTTTTTCTAAAATAATGTGCCCCACCCTTAATCAATGATTTTACTGATTTAGTATCACCCACTAATAAAGTGATGTATAAAATATTATCCGTGATTCGGAGGGAGTCAATTACTTTAAAGAATCCTTTCGGGTTTTGAAGCTTTAGGTGCAGGTAGTCGGCCCAATTGATGAAAAAACCGGCAGCAGCCATGTTTCCGTTCGCATCCGGAAGCATAAAGATTTTGCTGGTTTTGGATGAAGACAAAATCCGCTTCACCATATTGAAGAACTTTTCTTCGCTATGCAGTTGGTTAAAAACGTAATTCTCTCGCAGTGCAAGTATTTTTTGGTAATACTCTTTCAGCCGGGCAGTATCGTTAGAAATATCCACGAGCTTGGCGGCAGAACTTCTGCTTCCTACTATCAGATTAATGTGTGTGTTATTCCGCATTGGGTAAGTTTCGTATAGCTTACCGGTGCGTTCGCTGTTCATTTTTAATGCATCCAGGATTCCCTGATTTTCTCTTCCCATGTTGGCGTATACAAAATGGATATCGTTGATTATGGTAAGATCAAGCAGAACGCTGAAAACCGTGGTAAATATTCGCTTGCGCCTGTAAATGGCCTCGCCATCGACTGTGGCTTCGCTCATCCGCAGAACATTGTAATAATACCCCTCTCTTACTTGTCCATCGGCATCTTTAAAGTGGATGATATTGGCATGTATGTAGCCAATCATATTGTAGTCCTGCAGGCCCTGCTCGTTAAACTTGCCATGCGGATGCAGCACCACCACTACTATAGCATCATCAAAAAAATGAGATACAGAGTCGGGAAAGGTGTGGAAATAACTCATAAAAGTGAGTTTGCCTTCCCCTTTCTCGTTTACGTGTTTCTCAGGCACGCTGACTACTTCGCGACATTCGCTGTAAAAGAATTTGGCATCGTCACGTAGTTTAAAATTCTTGAGGACAGAACTAATATCCTTCATCATGCCAATGGGAAAAGCGAGCATGACTAAATCCTGCTCAAATTTATCGTCACATTCCAGCAGACGTTTGGTGTATTCCAATTCACCGGCTGCGTTTCGTTTTGTGATGTTGTAATAATGCCTTTGCTTACTCATGCTTTAAACAGTTTAAATGAATTGTAATGAGATTAAATTCAATGCTTCACGGGGTCGCGATGTAGCAAATCCAGCTGCCTGCCAATTTTAAGGAACTTATCTACGATAAAATCGAGATGCTTGTCCTCGTGGGATGCCATGTAGCTGGTCCGCAGCATCTGCATGCCGGGTGGAGTGGCCGGGGATATAAATGCATTTACAAAGACCCCTTCATCATAGAGCATTTTCCAGATGGTAAATGTTTTTTCATCGTCTCCAATAATGACGGGAACAATGGCCGATTCACCGTCTATGACATGAAAACCACCTTCTCTGAGTCCCTTACGAACCCGATCTGCATTGCTGCGGACTTTGGTGGCTAACTCCGGTTGTTCTATCAGGATATCCAGCGCAGCACTAGCGGCAGCCACCGCTGCCGGTGTGGGAGATGCAGAAAATATGAGTGCCGGTGATTTATGCCGCAGATAATTAATGACCCGCTCCTCTCCTACTACAAACCCGCCTAATGAGGCGAGCGTTTTGCTGAACGTGCACACGATTAAATCCACCTCCTTTTCGGCCCCGAAGTGGTGTACGGTGCCCTTGCCGGCCGGCCCCAATACGCCAAACCCGTGCGCATCATCCACCAAGACCTTGGCATCATATTTTTTGGCAAGGGCGGTAATTCCCGAAATGTCGCCTACCAGGCCGTGGGCACTAAACACCCCATCGGTTACAATCATCTTATTGGCCCCGGCCGGTATTTTTTCCAAGCGTTTCTCGAGATCGTCCATGTCGTTGTGCTTGTAGCGTATGACATGGGCATTGATGGCCGAACAGAGCATATTGCCGGCTACAATGCTGGCGTGGTTGTCTTTGTCGCTGAGGATATAGTCGCCTTTGCTGACCAAAGGGAAAATGACTCCCTGACCGGCCTGAAACCCGGTGGAAAACAGCAGGGCCGATTCGGCACCCATAAAATTTGCAATTTTGGCCTCCAGTTCGATGTGGAGGTCGATGGTACCGGTAAGAAAACGAGAGCCACTGCAACTGCTACCGTATTTTTCTAAAGCGGCTATGGCCGCAGCTTTTACCCTGGGATGTGTGGTTAAGCCCAGATAGTTGTTGCTGCCGGCCATTACCACCTTTTTGCCTTCCATCATTACCACCGGTCCTTCGCTCTCCTGAATAGGCCGAAAGTAGGGGTAGATGCCTTTCTCTTTGGTGTGGTCGGCTATGTTGTAGTTGTAACACTTGTCGAATAATCCCATTTTGAATTTTTAGGTGAAAGACTAAACCATTTCAAAAGTGGACATATTTTGTGAAAATTTCGCAGAAGTAATCCACAGCTTAAAAGGGTGATGTGTTTTTTGGCCTTATCGGTAGCCTCAGCATATGAGGGTTTATGATGGGAGGTGATGGATTTTTAGTTCTCGCTGTGTAGTTTTCTCTACGTGGTGAGTTATTTTGCGGCAGGGTAAGTGTAATTTCTCAGGATAGTTTGTATCGTTTCTCCCTGCCTGTGGGCGATTTGGCGGTGTGTCATGGTTTATTTCTCAGGAGGGGTGATTGATTTCACTGCCCTACTTGTATCATTTCTCAAAGCCCTTGAGCGCTTTACCGGGTGGCTAGGGTTGATTACGCGCTACCCCCGGTGTGGTTTCGCGGTACCGGATGTGCGATTTCTCACTCCGCTGCATCGATTTCGCAGCCCCCCCCTATTTTAACAATCAAAATTTTTCTCGTGTATTTTCAATGAGTTATGTGTGTGTTTGGTAGATTTTAACAGGGTTTGATATAATTTTTTGAGGTGACAGGTCGTTTGGGTAAAAACTGCTCAGGCGTATTGTTTGGGTAGAAAATTAAAAATCAAACAACATGAAAAAGGATGTTTCTAACCGCGTAAATATGATTAACGCGGTGATCACTTATTGTGATGCAAACACTGCGGCTACAGCTGCGATTATGCTCTTTGGCACTGTGCTGGCGGCCGTGAAGGCCAAGATGGTGCTGGTGAATTCGTATGGACAGATTGCGGACGGGACTACTACGGGCGTGACGCTGGATACGAATGCGCTGCGAAAGGCGATGTGTGATATGGCACTGAAGTGTGCGAATGCGACTTTGGCTTTTGCCAACGCCACGGATAATCATACGCTGGCTGCGCTGGTGAATGTAAGTGAGCGAAAGTTGAAGAACCTGAAGAAGGAGGAGGTGGATGATGTGTGTGAGGCGATACATGATGCTACGAGTGCGCACCTGGCCGATGTGATGGGGTATGGGCTGAGCGCGCCTGATGTGGCGGATTTGCAGTCTGCGATTGGATTGTATCGTACGGCTTCGCAGAACCCGCGGCAAGCGATAGTGACCAAAAGCCAAGCCAAGAAGAAGGTGAGTGAGCTGGTGAAGGAGATAGTGGATGATTTACTAGTGGGGCAGCTGGATAAAATGGCCAACACCCTGAAGGTGAGCAATGCTGATTTTGTGAGCGGATATAAGCAGAGCCGCGAGGTGATTAACCTGGGGTCTACTTTTGCCAAGATTCGGGGAACGGTGCTGGATAGTGAGGATGTGCCATTGAAGCAGGTGCGGTTTGTGGTGACTGACCCCGCCACGAGCCAGGTGGTGGCGGAGACCCTGACGGATAATAAAGGGAAGTATGGTGTGAGTAAACTGCCGATGGGGACCTTTGATTTGAGATGGGAGAAGACGGGATATGGCACGGTGGTGGAAACGGGTGTGAAGGTGAGTGCCGGTAAGGAGATAAACCGGAAGGTGGTGATGGAGGCGACCAGCTAGAAAAGCACCCCCTGAATCCATACTAAATCCCTCGGAAGGAACCTCCCTAAGTCCCTCCGAAGGAGGGACTTAAAAAAGCAAGAGCCGCTCACAGAGCGGCTCTTGCTTTTTGGGGATTGGGTGAGGCAAATCGCTACTTCGTTTTAATCATTTGACGGGTTTGGTAGGGTTGGCCGTTGATGAGCAGGCTGTAGCTGTATTGTCCGGTGCTCAGGTTGGAGGCAAACACAGTAAGTGAACCGTAGCCGCTTTTGGCATCAACCGTTTTTATAGTACGGCCCAGCATATCGAAGAACACCACCTGTGCAGCACCGCTGCCTTCGGGCAGGTAGTAGTTGATAGTGGTTTGCTCGGCAAAGGGGTTGGGCACATTTTGCTCCAGCACCACCGCCTGCGGATTGCTCAGTTCCACCACGGTGGCGGTGCCTTCGGTTTTAAACGATGCATCGGATGGCAAGGCACCACGCTCGCAGCAGTTGTTGAGCCTTTGTTCTATGGCACTCAGGCGGGTATCTATCACTTGTTGCAGCGAGTCAATTTTGGTTTGCTGCTCTTTGACTGCGCTCACAAGCAGCGGAATAAGGCCTGTGTAGTTAATGGCTTTGTAATCCATTTTTGCACCTACGGGGTGGCCGGTATTATCTAACCGCTGCGGGTGTGTTACCTCTGTTACCAGACCCGGCAATATCTGCTCCACTTCCTGCGCCAGAAATCCATATTGCCTGCCTTGCGGAAGGTTAATTTCTACTGCATTGGAATCTGAAAACTCGTAAGACCTGGGCTGAAGCTGCAACAACTTGGCGAGTGCATCAGTAGCCGCTATGTTTTGTACATTTTGCTTCAGGGCGGCATCGCTGCTGCTGTATATGGAGCCTGTTACCTCCACATCGCCATCAAAATAGCCTGCCAATCCGCCCCCTGAATTTACAGCGTATATGCCATAGTCGGTTTTTTTATTGTCTACTTCAAAATAGCCGCCTATGTTTTGGTTTTCGCTACTTCCGGCCATGCCAACTATACCTACATTTATCGGGGTTTCGGCCTCATAGTTTACGTAGCCAATTACACCCGCATTCGCCATATCGGAGCTATCGGCTTCGCCCGATACGCCTACATTAAAACCATCGGATGTGTAACCGGAGGCTCGGCCTTCAACTCCGGCATTTCTTTCTTCACCGCCTTTAGCGCTTCCAAAAATGCCTATCACTTTTTGGCTAGTATCTATGTTTTCTACATATAGTTTGCTATCGGGGTGGGTGGTGGGGATACCCACATGCTGCCCATCGTCATAGATAAGGCTGTTGGTGAGGCTGCGGTTGGTGCTGCTCCACTTGGGCAGGTAGTTGCTGTCGGTGGGTTGGCTTTCGGCTTTTACATAGTGGTCAAACAGGCTGTCTATCTGCTCTTGCTGCTCTTGTATGCCCGCAATGGCAATGGGGATGAGACCGGTGTAATTCATAGCCTTGTAATGTATAGTGTCATAAATTAGAGTGCCGCTTGAATCATAAACCGGTGGTTGAATGACATTGGTAATGAGATGCGGCAAAACACTATCTACCTGCTGAGCAATAAACCCAATTTGACCGCCAACGGGTAATTGCATAGACGGAAATGCAGAACCTTTAAACACATATCGCTTGGGTAATAGTCTGTTTATCGTGTTTAAAGCTGCTCTATATTCAACGATGCTGTCCTTTAATCTTTCATCGGAACCAGAAAGAGTTCCCGTAACAATTACGTCACCATTAAAGTAGCCCGCTATTCCGGGTGCACATAAATCGTTGGCATATTCCCATCCTGTTCCTCTGGCATAAACGCCTATGTTTAACCGAGAGCGTATTTGGTCAGATACACACTCCGGCTCTGTTATAAAAATACCGCCAATGTTTAATAGGTTATCATTCCCTGAGGCTACGCCCCAAACACCATTGTTTATGATGTTAGCTGAAGTATTTAATGCCGCGCCATAAGTTCCGATGTTAAAGATGGAGGAAGTTGATGTTGATTGCCCCCAAACACCATAGCTGCCAATTTGAGCGGTAGAAGTGGTGCGCGAGCGCACACCGGCAAACGAGTTAGTATTGATGATGTCAAAAAGCGCTAATGGGTTAGTAGTACCTATTCCGGCACGGGTGCTGTTGTCGTAAATAATACTGTTTTGAATTTGATTGATGCTGCTGCACCATTTGGTGATATAGTTATTGGTTCCCGAACTACATGCACTCACAAAGGGTAGCGTATTTACATCGCGATACTTCACCAATTCCCCATTTGAATCATCCCATACCAATAATTTATTCACAGTATTGCCACTATTCACTACTCGCAAAGCAAGTTCTCCATTGCTCTGTATTCTTGCACGTTCAATATTATTAGTTAGAAACACCATGTGAGCGTCCTCTTGTTGGCGTAGCTCAGCCACTGGTATGTTGCCATAAATCGCTGCATCATTTACCCCTACCTTAAAACCATCGGTGCCGGCAGTGCCACAATTTATTGTAGCTACTTGTAAATAATTTGAGTTTACATCCGCATGTAAGTGTAAAGAAGATTGAGGGTTAAAAGTTCCTGATTGACCAATGCCAATACCGGAACTAGTCATTCTCACTCTCTCGGTTGTTCCATTGAATAAAAGCAATGGCCCTGAGAGTGCCTCAATACGATTGTTGCCAGAACCATCAACACCAACCTTTATCCCATTGCCGCTTCCAGCAGCGTTAGATACCCTTAGGAATGTATTTGCCGCTGATGAATTATCTATGTGAAGTTGAACGCTTGGGGTTGTTGTCCCGATTCCTACAGCATCAGTAGTGGTATATAAATTAGGTGGTGATGAAACCCACTGTGAAAACAAATAGTTAGAATTTATTATGGCCAACGACACTAAAAAAGACTTGATATAGTTTTTCATTTTTTGAGATTTATTTTTTAATGACTTTTTGCACGAATGCCTTATTGCCAATTTTTGCTGATAGAAAATAAATGCCGTTTTCAATATGACTGAGAAGTAATGTTGAATGAGCTTTAGTTGTCTCGTAGTTGAATTCAACATGTTTACCTGTATAGTCAAACAAATCGAGATGAATTAATGGACCAGATGGATGCGTGAGGTAAAGAATATCATTAACAGGATTTGGAAATGCATTAATAAAATCGTTAGTGTATTCGTTGTGAGATGAAGTAAATTTGTAATCTGAACAATAAGCAGAATCAACTGAAACACATACGTCATCTAAATAATAGTATGCGTTGCAAACTTGGTCCTGTAGTAAAACTTTGGTAGTGCTCATATCATCAAAAAAATTTCCGACACTTAAGAAACTATAGTTTGAGTCGGCTTCAAATTTCCCTTTAACTACAATCCAGTTTGTCGTATCAGAAACTACAGATGTAGAAAATATTTGGGCGCAGTTACAAATAGGTGCCGGACTTACTTCAGTATATTCGCTAGTTGAAAAAAGCACACCGATATTATTAACAGCGCAGACATGAAAATTATCTTTATGGAAGAGGGAGAGCCGAAAACTGACATAATAGGTTGTGCCAATCTGTAGTGTTTCGGTAAGCGGTACTCCCAGATACTCGCGAACATCACCATTACCATACATTGCTGCAAATCCAGCATATGCCGAACCTGAGTATGGCAATTGGTACCCCCAAAAGTTGCTAGGTACTGAAGCGCTTAAAAACCCACCTGCTGTAGCACATTCATTAAAATAATCAGGTGATAAACGAACAGAACTCCAGGCTGCCATTTGATAGGTTTGATTTAAATTAGTTGGGCACTCCACCGTATCCTCAAAACTCGGGTTAGGCACCAAGTTTTGCGCCCCGCAAAACTGCCAAGCGTAAAAAAACAGAAGTAGGTATAGGTGCTTCATAGTGGCTGGTTTTATGCTATAAAAGAAATACTATTTCATGAAGCACCCAAACGCATAGCCGGGGTAACCGAAGTCGCAGACTTCGGACTATTTCAAAGTTCTAAGTCATCCTTCGGAAGACTTAGAACAGCGGGGGCCTGTGTGCCTATGCCTACATTACCAATTTCATCTATGCGCATTCGTTCTCCACCACCAAAATTCGAACTGGTATGTATGGGAAACGGTTTGTAATTGAGAGTACCGATAAAATCACCGGTGGCAGCAGTGTTGCCGGTTTCATACCACTGTGCGTTTGCCTTTTGTATCGCCAAAATACACATTATGAATGCTATAGTATAAGTTATTTTTTTCATGATTATTTGTTTTATGTTTTTATAAAATGGTAAGCTTAACGGCTTGCGATTGATGTGTTGTTTTTACCGTAAGCAGATAGACCCCTGTAGGCAATCGTGCTTTATAAAAGTGCAATTGTTTTCCATTCCATACATTGTTTTCTGTAACTTGTGCAGGGTACTCTCTACCGAGAAGGTCGTAGAGTTGATATGCAACCTCCTCTTCACTAGAAATGCCTGTTACATCAATAATTGTATAATCTGAAAAAGGATTCGGGTGCGCACGTATCATGATGCCATCTCTGTTACTTATGGTTAGGATGTCTGTAAGTGTATCGCCATAGCAGGGATAGGCAGAACTGCCCGTATAAAAAAAACTTTCTATTGTATTCATTAAAGATTTGGGGTACCCTTTTGCACCATTTAAATAAACAGCATAAATTTCTGGTTGGCATAGTGTGTCCAATTCATTCGGTTTATGAATAACCGCCATGTATCGGCTGTGGGGCAAACCTTGTATTGCAACGTATATTTTTCCATCGCGGCCTATCTGCATTGGGGAAAAACTCATAAAAGCTTTGACTATAGTTCTTCTTGAGTTAACTATATCCATGGCACTACCTGCATTTAGGTCGTATTGACGAATGTATCCCTCTCCTGAGCAGGTGTAAAGTTTTGAATTATCGGGTGAGAAACTAGCTGCGCCAACACCCGTATCTAACTGTAATGGAAGAGGATTGCTGATGCTGCCAGTTGATTTATCGAAATCAAACAAAACCGGTAATGAAGGAGCGGCACCAAACGAAGCAAAAACAAGTTTTTTACCGTTGGGTGAAAATTTGATTTCTCCTCCCTGGAACGTGCCTGCTGCATTAGCAACCGGGCCAATGCTTGTAACTATAGGTATTGTAATAATACCAGTATCAGTTAGTAAGTACGCATAGAAGGTGTTAGTTTCCCATCGGTGCCCCACAATCCACACATCGCTGCCGTTGCAGTGGTGAACTGCCGCTAATTTTGACTCCACCGGGTATTGTTCCAGTTGCACATTTCTGAGTATTGCCTGCCCCATACCATTATTCAGACTCATATCCACCACTGTGTATTTGAGAGTTACTTGTGCTGAGAAGTAATAAATCAGGTTGGGACTTTTAGGCATAGGTATTGCAATATTGCTGGGGCCTATGCCAATCCACCCTGAGTCGCCTACCACTCCCGCATTAAGCAACGGATTATCGGTTCGGTCGAAGATGCTTTGATAACCGCCATATAGTTGTAATCCATTATCATCTGAAATGCTAGTAGCACCATGTGCAGGCGGATTATTCCCTGAATTTATCACAACTGGTGTTCCATTACTAAAGTCAAGCCCGGGCACATCGTTTGCTCCAAAGGATGAAGTAGTGCCAAACCGCCAGATGTTAGCGCGGTTAATATCTAACGCAGGGTTACGGTTTTGCGCCCCGCAAAACTGCCAAGCGTAAAAAAACAGAAGTAGGTATAGGTGCTTCATGGTAGGTGGTTTTATAGCTATAAAAGAAATACTATTTAATGAAGCAACCAAAAGTATACCCCGGGTAACCGAAGTCGCAGACTTCGGATTATTTCAAAGTTCTAAGTCATCCTTCGGAAGACTTAGAACAGCGGGGAACCTCCCTAAATCCCTCCGAAGGAGGGACTTAAGACCTCGCTGAATCCATACGAAGGATGAAAGGGTATTTATAGGGGGATTTATTAGACGATAAATTGAACAGAACCGGGTATCACTGATAAATTCAGAGGGGTGTAGCCCGCTAACTCACCATCAAAATCTACAGGCATGGGATGCGGAGCAGAAACTGAAACAGCACCTGACGTTTGGTAGAGAACCTCCGGATGTTCTATCTTATGACCCGATTTAAGCTTAGGCAGATTCCTGATGTAATCCCAGGTTCGCACATTACCAATAGTGACCAGATTCAAGAGCCCGTCTGCTAAATCCGAATCGGGAGAAACGCAAAGCCCCCCGGCAAAAAAACGACCGTTGGCGATCACCAGATTCATGAGTGGGCCGGTAGTGGTTAAACCATTTACAGTGACAGTCACTAAACCAGGTTTATAGGTGAGTAAAGTAGAGAGGATGTGATATTGAAACGTAAGGGTAGCACCCAAGATTTTTGACGAGCCACTCATTTTTTCGGCTATGGTGCCCCCTAAGCCCACTTCGGCAATATTGATAAAATAACGTTGGGTTTGATGGCCTAATTTATCCTGTAAGGATGCCACACCAACGTCCACGGTCTTGAATTTATCTGACTCTATGCTATGGCGAATACCCGAAAAGGTGTTGGGTGATTTTATAGATTTAATAAAATCGTTTCCGGTTCCGAAGGGTAGAATTCCCAGTTTGGGTAAAGCCGAGGGTGACTTCCCGCTTTTCATGAATCCATTCACTGCTTCGTTCAGGCTACCATCACCGGCACAAACTATTACATGGCTGTAACCTTCGGCTACACAGCGGGCAGCAATTTGCTCTGTGTGCCCTGTAAATTCAGTATAAAAAAGATGATGCTGAAGTCCGGTAAAAGCGTCCTTTAACCTGCTGTGCAACTTGCTGTTTGCCGAAAGTTTACCGTGCAGGATAAATGCTATACGCATAGTTAAACAGATTCTATACGATGAATTTTACATAGCCAGCTCAGGTGACCTGTATGCATAGCTTCGTGACGGATACAGTGTTGTATCATCATTCTGTTTGTGTTGTCGCCCCCGAATCCGAAACCAATCAGATTATTCTGCTCCATCGTAGTGTCTGAAAGTGAAAGAAGGTGAGTTTGGGAAAGTTCGTGGACTTCCTTCAAAAGCTTTACTGCCGCTTTCATATCGGGCTGATGGGTGTGCAATGTTCCATCGCAGCCTAAACTGTAATGCTCCAACCATGGAGCGTTTATCGGAGTGCCGCCCGTTGCCTTGAGGATAAGCATATTTTCGGCCCAGGTGAGGTGGGCTACTAACCAGTATATACTGTTTAACCTGACTCCGTTCACCTCAAGCTGTGTGTATGGGTCTACCGTCTTGAGCAAACTGAGATACCACCTTGTAAGGTCGCGCACTTTGCTGTGCATGTTGGCAAAAACGGCTCCCTGACTCATTGCGGTATCTGTGGCTTTAAAAATTGATTGTTTCCAAACCCTGGCCAGCAGCCAGTAACTCGGCTATGTCGAATACTTTAACGGTCTGCTGACGGTCAAAAGATTTAACTCCATCGGTGAGCATGGTGCTGCAAAACGGACAAGCCGCAGCTACTATTTGAGCATCGGTTTCCAGGGCTTCCTCGGTGCGGGCAATGTTAATGCGCTTTTTGCCGGGCTCATCTTCCTTAAACATCTGTGCACCACCGGCACCACAGCACAATCCTTTTGATTTGCAACTTTTCATTTCTACCAAGTCGGCATCCAATTCCTCAATAACTCTGCGGGGCGCTTCGTATATTTCGTTTGCACGACCCAGATAACAGGAATCGTGATACGTAATTTTCTTACCCTTAAATGACTGGGTATCTGTAATCTTAATTCTTCCTTCGTCAATCAAATTCTGCAGAAAAGAGGAATGATGCACTACCTCATAATTGCCGCCCAAAGAAGGGTATTCATTTTTTAGAATATTAAAACAATGCGGGCAGGTGGTTACAATCCGTTTCACCCCGTAGTTGTTCATCACCTCAATGTTTTGTAAGGCCAGCATCTGAAAAACAAACTCGTTGCCGGCACGCTTTGCGGGGTCGCCTGTGCAACTCTCTTCTGTGCCCAGCACAGCGAACTTAATATTAAGATGCTGCAATATTTTTACAAAAGAGCGGGTTACTTTCTGCGCGCGCTGATCAAAACTACCGGCACATCCTACCCAAAAAAGCACCTCCGGAGTTTCTCCGGAAGCAGCATAGTCTGCATAAGTCTTTAATTCCATATCATTAAAAATTGAGGGTGATATTTCGTTTCATTATTCCTTGGTCCAGTTCAGTCTATCCTGCGGGCTAAACTGCCATGGAGCGCCATTATTCTCCATGTTGGTAAACATACCGGTCCATTCGGTAGGGGCATTACTTTCTTCCATAATCAGATTTCTTCGCAATTGCACAATGATATCCAGCGGTGAAATCATTACCGGGCACTCTTCTACGCATGCATTGCAGGTAGTGCAGGCACGAAGTTCCTCAATGCTTACATAACCATTTTCGATCAGGCTCTTTCCGTCCTCTTTCCAAATTCCATTATTTGCTGCAATAGCTGCACCCACTGTTTCCAGCCTGTCGCGCGTGTCCATCATTATTTTGCGTGGAGACAACAATTTGCCGGTTTGATTGGCCGGACAGGCGGCAGTACAACGCCCGCACTCTGTGCAAGTGTATGCATCCAGCAAGTTTTTCCAGGATAGGTCAAATACATCTTTTGCACCAAATTTTACCGGTGCCGCATTAGCATCCGCAGGTGGTGGAACAGCCGAAGGGTCCATCATCAGCTTAATTTCCTTAGTAATTTCAGGCATGTTATTGATGTATCCTTTGGGATAGAGTCTGGCAAAGAAAGTATTGGGAAATGCCAGCAAAATATGCAGGTGCTTAGAATACGGCAGATAAACCAGTAGCAGAAAAACCAATGAAAGGTGTCCCCACCAGCCCATTCTCTCTATGAGGTGCAGGGTGGTGTAGTCGAAATGAGTAATAAACTGCGCCAAAAATGTGCTGATAGCAAATCCGTAACCCTCGCCATATTCTTTTATGTGCATAGCGCTGTCACCGGCATTCATGCTGAAAATGCAGGTTAACAACAGGATTTCGGAGATTAGAATAGTGGCGGCATCCTGAATTGGAAAACCTTTCAATTCGGGTTTATTTAACCTCTCCACCCTGGATACAAATCGTCTGTATAAAAATGCAACCGTGCCTATGAACACCAGCACCGATAAAATCTCAATGGAATTGATCACAAAGACGTATAAAAAATGAAGCGCAGGTATGTGTTCTACTGCATGGTATATAATACGGTGTTTACCCGTTATGCCATCCAAAAAAATCTCGAGCAATTCTATCTGAGTAATCACAAAACCTACATACAAAAAAAGGTGGAGGACCGCGGGAATTGGGTTTTTAAACATCTTCTTTTGTCCAAAAGCCACGAGTAACATCGTGCGCAGACGCTCTGCGGTGTTGCCTGAAAAATCTTCACTCCTACCGAGTAAAATGTTTTGATATACGCGTCTGTAGCCCCGAAATGCAAAGTAAAAAGCCATGCCGGCAAACGCTACAAAAAGATAAATCTGGAATAGATGGAGCATAGTTATATTATGAGCGCGACCAAATTAGAGGAATGATTCAGAAGCTCAAATATTTTGTAAAAAAAGCAGTGCAAAACTGCACTTATGCTACTTGCTCAGGCTTGCAGTAGAGGCTTTGATTGACTTGGCAGTAGCTAAGTCTTCTTCGTATTTAAAGGTGTCGCCAATGTCTAAATATAAGCGGGCTCTCTCTTCATAGAAGTCAGCTTTCTTTTCGCCCAGTTCTATCACCATAGACAGGGAGTACAGAGCATTCTTCTTATCATTCATGGCTAGATAAATCTCATACATCTTGTAGTATAGCTTCCAGTCATTGTTTTTATACATCATCGCGAACTTGAAACTCACAATGGCATCGGCATATCTCCCCACTTTAGCTTCGGACAAGCCGCGGTAGTAATAGGCATCGGCATAATTCTTCACCCGGTCAGTGAAAGTGTAGAAGCACTTTAATGACTCTTCAAATCGGTTGTTTCTGTAATAAATCATCCCCATTAAAAAGTTCATGCGCTCCACATCCTCTTTAATCAATTTGGCGGCTTCGAATTGCTCCAATGCAGCTTCCAAATCGCCTTTTTCATAGCTCACTAAACCAATTTGATAATACGCTTCAGCTGTAGGCTTCAGGTCATTTGCCAATCTAAAATCGGAAACCGCTTTAGACACGTTACCCATGGCTCTGAGACAAAGGGCTCTGTTGTAATACAAATAGCTCTTGCTCTGATCGATTTGAAGCGCTAAATCATAGTTTTTTAGAGCAAGGTCGTAATTTCCCTGCTGATAGGCACTAAAAGCGATTTTAAAAACTTCGTTTACGCTTGGGTTCGGATTGGCTGTTTGAGCATTTACCCAGGCAGAAAACAGCAGCGTAAAAGCCAGTGTATACAGTCGAAGAGAATGGGTAAATAGTTTCATCTCTTGTCTTTACGAGGGCAGACAAGTAAAAGTTACACGAAATACATGGCTATTTTTTGTAAGACGTAAAAAAACTGTTCCACTGAATCTTGAGCACTCCCAAAATTCCTTCTTTAATGATGTTCCGACTCATTTTAGAAACTCCTTCCACCCGCTCGGTGAATATGATGGGGACCTCTGCTATTTTAAAGCCCAGTTTTCGGGCTGCGAATTTCATTTCTATTTGAAAAGCGTAACCCACAAACCGGATTTTGCTCAAATCGATTGTTTCTAAAACTTTTCGTTTGTAACAGATAAATCCGGCTGTCGGGTCTTTTATCTTTATCCCGGTTACAAGATTTACATACAGCGATGCATTTTTGGAAAGGCGGATTCTATCCTGAGGCCAATTCACAAATCCACCGCCTTTTACATACCTTGACCCAATAGCCACATCATTCCCCTCTTTGCTGCAAGAATCATAGAGCCGAATTAAATCATCGGGACTGTGACTAAAATCACAATCCATTTCAAAAATATACTCATAGCTGCGCTCCAATGCCCACTTGAAACCGGTGATGTAGGCCGTGCCTAAGCCAAGTTTGCCTTTGCGCTCCAATAAAAAAAGCCTATTGGCATACACTTCCTGAAGGGATTTAACTTTTGCGGCTGTCCCATCGGGTGAGCCATCATCAATAATCAATAAATCGAACGGCAATGAAAGCGAAAACACTTTTCGCACCATTTTTTCGATGTTACCGATTTCGTTGTAAGTGGGAATGATAACCAGGCAATGACTCACTGGAAGCAAATGTAATTTTTGAATAAGATTAAAAAACACACAGGCGATTAAATAAAGTTAATCGCCTGTGAGATATGAATCGGTTTAGGGGCCGGCTAGAAAAGGTCTCCCTGGTTCCCCTTTTTACCGGCTTTGGGATTTACATCTAACTCAATGGTGGTACCAATGTTTACCTTTTCGGGCAATTTATTCACCTCCGAAATCTTGCCTGCCACATCAAACTGTGTCAAACGATTGCCGAGCGCTTTCCATCCTTTAACGTCTATCAAGTCGTTAACTTTCAATTCCATTTCTACCTTTTCTTTGTCTTTGCCCTTCGTTACGTTGAACTTAACAAATACCTCGGGCCAGGAAGAAAACACATGCAACTTGCTATGGTTATGCTCGGTGGTTATCGGAGATTTAAACTTCTCCGTCTTGAGCTCTACCTTAAATCGTTTCACATAATAGTTTTTGCTTTCGCCATCGTAATACACAGCGCTATAGATGCCATCCGGATTGAATTTTTCGAGTGACACTAAATCATCTGCCTCATATTTATTCGTCAATTCGAAATTGGTGAGTTCAATATTTCCGTCTTTGTAAGCTACTATGATTTGGTCTCCGGTATTAAACTCTCCTAAATACTTAGCCTTGTCTTTTTCTTCGTTTACAATTCTTCCAAATTTCTCGTCAAACCAGATTTTCATTCCACCAATAGAGGATTTGCCCTTTTCCAGCAACTCTACTTTACGGACCGGATACTTGGTAAGTATATTCCCAACTGCGCCTCTGCCTTTAATCTCAATGGTTCCAAAATCGAATTCAAAGTCCTTGATACGCGCAGTAGAGTTTGGATGCAATTGCACTTTTACCAACTCACTTTCACTATTTGCATTCGCAGTAAAGTATAACACCTTAGAGCCCGCGGTTCCTTGTGTAAGGTCATAATCTTTGTCGCGTGTAATACCGGTAACATTAAAGCGCTTAACGAAGGTTCGTTTGCTGGCACCATCGTAATAGGCCATGTTGTAAGCAGTGCGCTCATCGTTCTTTTTCCAAACGGCAATGTGCAAGATATCTTTGCCAATAAACTTTTTATCACCAATGCGACTGACCATCAGTTTGCCATTTCGGGTAAACGCAATAATATCGTCCAAATCGCTGCACTCACATACGAATTCATCTTTCTTCAATCCTGTACCAAAGAAGCCTTCCTCGCGATTCACATACAACTTGGCGTTAGTGGCTGCTACCTGTTTCACTTCAATCTCTTCAAAGCCCTTAACTTCCGTTTTACGTTCCCGTCCCTTACCGTATTTCTTCAGCAAATTCTGGTAGAACGCCACCGTAAACTCAGTCAAATGCTTTAAATCGTAAGCTACCTGCTTCAACGCCTCATCAACTGCCCGTATTTCTTCATCCGCTTTAAACGAATCGAACTTTGAAATGCGTTTAATCTTTATCTCAGTGAGGCGAACAATATCATCGGTAGTTATATCGCGCTTGAATAGTTTTTTGTATGGCTTGAGTCCTTTATCAATCGTCTCTATCACAGCCTCCCATGTTTCACATTCTTCTATATTCCGGTAGATACGTTTTTCAATAAATATTTTTTCGAGCGAAGAAAAGTGCCACTTCTCGTTCAGATCACTCTGCTTAATCTCCAGCTCCTTTCGCAACAGTTCTTTTGTGCGCTCCGTGCAAAGCTCCAGAATTTCATTTACGTTCATGAACCGAGGCTTATCATCCACAATGACACAAGCGTTTACGGAAATTGAACTCTGGCAATCTGTAAATGCATAAAGCGCATCGATCGTTACATCCGGGTCGGTGCCGGGAACCAAATCAATCAACACCTCCACTTCTTTGGCGGTGTTGTCTGTCACTTTTTTGATCTTAATTTTTCCCTTGTCCTGTGCTTTCAGTATGCTTTCAATCAAACTACCGGTGGTGGTACTAAAAGGTATTTCACGAATGGCAAGCGTCTTTTTGTCCACTACTTCAATTTTGGCGCGAACCTTCACTTTGCCCCCTCGCTCTCCCTTATTGTATTCACTGATATCTACATAACCTCCGGTAGGAAAATCGGGCAGTAATCGAAATCGTCTGCCTTCCAAATAGTTGATACTCGCTTCGCACAATTCGATAAAGTTATGTGGAAGTATTTTGGTAGATAAGCCAACTGCAATGCCATCGGCCCCCTGCGAAAGGAGCAATGGAAATTTCATGGGGAGGGCGATGGGTTCTTTCTTGCGTCCATCATAACTCAACTGCCAGTCTGTTATATCGCCATTGAAGGCTACATCTTTTGCAAACCTGGAGAGGCGAACTTCAATGTAACGCGGAGCCGCAGCAGAATCACCGGTGCGCACATCGCCCCAGTTTCCCTGCGTATCAAATAGCAACTCCTTTTGACCCATGTTTACCAACGCATCACCAATGCTGGCATCACCATGCGGGTGGTATTGCATACTTTGTCCTATCACGTTCGCCACTTTATTAAAGCGACCATCATCCATTTCGTTAAGCGCGTGCAAAATTCTACGCTGAACGGGTTTTAAACCATCCTCAATAGCCGGAACGGCTCTTTCAAGAATTACATAACTGGCATAATCCAAAAACCAGTTTTGGAACATGCCATCCACATGTAGTGCACCTCCCACTTCAGCTGAACCGGAGGCTGCTTTCTCCTCCTTATTTTCTTTATCGCTCATGAAACAATCTTTTCTGATTATATAAAAACAACTTTACTCCACCTCTGCCGCTATGCTTTCCAACTCGCGCACATCGTCTTTTTCGATGCGAAGATTTTCAATGATAAATTTCTGACGGTCCTCCGTATTTTTGCCCATATAGTAAGAAAGCAGGCTCTCAATTTTTATTTTGTCCTCGATGATAACAGGGCTCACGCGAATGTCCTCGCCTATGAAACCTTCAAATTCCTGTGGCGAAATTTCACCCAAGCCTTTGAATCGGGTAATTTCCGGGTTACCTTTCAACTCCTTGATAGCCGCTTGTTTTTCAGATTCATCATAGCAGTAAATTGTCTTTTGTTTATTGCGTACACGAAACAGCGGTGTTTCCAGAATCTTGACATGCCCGTTGCGAATCAAGTCAGGGAAAAACTGCAGGAAAAAGGTGAGCAGGAGCAAACGAATATGCATGCCATCCACATCGGCATCGGTGGCTACTATGATGTTATTGTAGCGCAGGTCGTCTATGCTATCTTCAATGTTCAGCGCATGCTGCAACAGATTAAACTCTTCATTCTCGTATACCACTTTTTTGGTTAATCCGAAACAGTTCAGTGGCTTACCCCGGAGTGAAAACACGGCTTGCAAATCAGGATTGCGGCTCTTGGTGATGGAGCCACTGGCAGAATCACCTTCGGTAATAAACAAGGTGGTGAGCAAACGGTCGGCAGCCTTTTCATCGTTAAAATGCATACGACAATCGCGCAACTTTTTATTATGAATGTTCGCTTTCTTTGCCCGTTCGTTGGCCAATTTTTTAATTCCGGCTATCTCTTTTCTTTCGCGCTCGCTTTGTAAAATCCGTTTTAATAAAGCCTGTGCAGTTTGCGGATTTTTATGCAAATAGTTATCTAGATTTTCCTTGATAAATTCGAGCAAAAACTGCTTCATGGTTTTTTCCTCCCCATGCAGTTTATCTGTACCCAGTTTTGTTTTAGTCTGGCTTTCAAAAACCGGCTCCTGAATTCGCACTGAAACAGCGCCCACTATTGCTTCGCGAATATCTACTGCATCAAAATCTTTCTTGTAAAAATCGCGAATGGTTTTAACAACCGCCTCCCGAAAGGCTAACAAATGCGTACCACCCTGAACGGTGTACTGTCCATTTACAAAAGAATAATACTCTTCGCCATATTGATGGTTGTGTGTTAACGCTATTTCAATGTCATCGCTGGAGAGATGAATGATTGGATAGATGAGGTCAGAATTCTCTTTCTTTTTGGTCAGCAAGTCGAAGAGCCCTCGCTGCGACACGTACCGATTCCCATTGTAATAAAAGGTGAGTCCGGTATTCAGGTAGGTATAATTCTGAATCATTGTTTCTACATACTCGTGCATGTAGTGATAATTCTTAAAAATCTTATTGTCGGGTAAAAATTCAATATAAGTTCCGTTTGGCTCATCTGTTTTTTCCAGTTTATGGTCTTTCACCAGTTTGCCACATTCAAACTCGGCAACTTTCTTTTGCCCCTCGCGCACCGCATAAGCCTTAAAATATACCGATAATGCATTTACTGCTTTAGTACCCACTCCGTTTAATCCTACCGATTTTTTAAACGCTTTGGAATCATACTTTGCACCGGTATTAATCTGCGAAACACAGTCAATCAACTTTCCGAGCGGAATTCCCCGGCCATAGTCACGAACGGTCACTTTTTCTTTCGTTACAGTTATATCAACCTTTTTGCCGTAACCCATTTGGTATTCGTCAATACAGTTATCAATGACCTCTTTGAGCAAAATGTAAATACCGTCATCCATGGATGAACCATCGCCCGTTTTTCCGATGTACATGCCGGGGCGAATGCGTATATGTTCGAGCCAGTCAAGTGTTTTTACCTCGTCTTCGGTATAGCGTGCCTCTTCTTGTATTTTAGCCATGGTGCAATTATTAAATTGGTCAACGCAATGTATTTGCGTTGGCATTGTGCTAAGTGAAATTAGCGAGGCGCGAATGTAGAAGCGCGCTAATAATCAACAACTCCACCGTGTTGATAAAAAGTAGGACAATTTAAAGGTAAAAGAGGGCTTACAAGCCGCTAACGGCCAGTTCCATGCGCTTTTTAAGCGCATCCGATAATCCCACCAGCGGCAAGCGTAGGTGATCGCTGCATACTTTTTGCAAATGCAGCGCATATTTAACCCCAGCCGGGTTTCCTTCCGCAAAAAGCATATCGGTAATATCGTTCAGTTTAAAATGTAAGGAACGAGCTGTGGCAAAGTCTCCCTGAAGAGAGGCTCTTACCATATCGGTAAAGATTTTAGGGAAGGCCTGACCAACAACAGAAATTACACCATCAAATCCATAGGCGATCAGACCCAGAGTGATGTTGTCGTCACCAGAGATTAGCAAAAAATCTTTGGGTTTATTTTTCACCAACTGCATACATTGAGCAAAATCACCGGATGCCTCTTTCATCCCGATAATATTTGGGATTTCCGCTAAACGGAGGGTAGTTGCAGCCTGCATATTAGACGATGTGCGACCCGGCACATTATACAAGATAACCGGCACGGGACTCTCTGCAGCTACAGCTTTATAATGCTGAAAAATACCTTCTTGTGTGGGCTTGTTGTAATAAGGCGACACCGATAATACTGCGTCCACACCTTTAAAATGATACTGCTGCAGGTCTTTTATCACCTGATGTGTGCTATTGCCGCCAAACCCTGCAACCAGCGGCACTCTACCTCCATTTTTCTCAATTGTAAAGTTCAACACCTCCCGTTTTTCCTCTTTATCTAAATTGACACTTTCGCCAGTGGTGCCTAAGGAAACCAAATACTCCACGCCTCCCTCAATGCAATAATTAATGAGCCTCTCCAGCCCGGCAAAATCAACACTTCCGTCTTGATTAAAGGGAGTAACTAACGCAACTCCGGTTCCTCTTAGTTTACTTTGAATCATATCTTATCTGTTTTAAAAAATGTGTTGCTTGTTGTAAAAAATAGTTGACCTCCGTTTTGCCTGATGTATTCACCATCAAGTCATAACAGTCTGTTTTTTGTGCATCAAAAGGACCTACTCGCCATTTCGCCTTAGAAAGTCGGGCAATGAATTCCAGAGGAAGATTCTTAGATGTGTTAGCCGCAAAAAGCAAATCGAAAGGCTCTGACACAAATTTATCGACCCGAGCGTCTTTGGGCACCATATACCATGACAAATTATTTTTATTGAACACGGTGATATCCGCTTTGTGGTCAATTTTTGTGTCGTGCACATACCCCATCAGTTGCACTGTTTTGCCTTGCTTCCGCAATTCCTCGGAGAATTTGGTTACAATAATGTCATTATCGGGATTGGTGCTATCGTAGATAACACCAACCGATTTGGCATCCTCCAGATTAGTGACTTTTCTACTGCACTTTAAATTCTTGAGCTGCTCGGCTAATGCTCGCTTATAAAAAAACAACTTTATGTCGTCCCAGATTTTCATTCCTCTATTTATGTAGTGCGCTATACGGTTTCATAAACGCCCATGCGTTCAAAATTTCGAATACGATTGGATATTCGCTGAGCTGCACTCCACTTTTCAAGCTCTGCTATATTTTTAATAATCACCTTTTTGAGAGTGGTGGCCATCTCAAATGGATTGGCATGTGCGCCTCCTATCGGCTCTTTCACAATGCCATCAATAATCTTAATTTGAAACAAATCGGCTGCTGTGGGCTTGAGCGCTTCAGCGGCTTTTTCTTTATGCTCAGCGGAGCGCCACAAAATAGAGGCACAGCCCTCGGGAGAAATAACCGAAAACCAAGTATTCTCCAGCATAAATAACCGGTCACCAACACCAATACCCAATGCCCCACCGGAAGCACCTTCACCAATCACGATACACAACACAGGGACTTTCAATGCGGCCATTTGCATCAGGTTTCTGGCTATTGCTTCGCCCTGACCCCGCTGTTCTGCCTCTTCACCGGGATATGCCCCCGGGGTGTCAATGAGACAAACTACCGGCTTGTTAAATTTCTCGGCCAGTTTCATTAACCTCAATGCTTTCCTATAGCCTTCCGGATTCGGCATTCCAAAGTTCCGGAACTGTCGCGATTTTGTATTGTTCCCCTTTTGGTGGCCAATAAACATATACGATTTACCCTCCATCGTTCCAAGCCCACCTACTATAGCCTTATCATCTTTAAAACTTCTGTCGCCAAATAGCTCGACAAAATGTTCGCACATTGTTTCAAAGTAATACAGAGAATATGGTCGGTCCGGATGGCGACTCGTTTGTATTCGCTGCCAAACAGTAAGATTAGCAAATATCGCTCTGCGTTTCTCCGCAATCTTTTCTTCCAAATCGCTGATAGACTGCTCCAGGCTTGCATCAGAAGGCGCACCTGATTGCCGCAGGCCCTCCAACTGCTCATACAACTCTTTTATCGGCTCTTCAAATTCAAGGAATGTCATAGTGCAAATAAATAAACATTAGATAGAACTACTCTGACTAAAGCCATATCAATGCTTAATAATAGCTTTGGAGTATACACTACTGCCGGCAGTCATCTTAAAAGTGTAAACCCCCGGTGCAAGATTTGATGCATTAATTTTCGCATACAATAAACCGGAGTTTCCATGGTGGTAGCTATCGGCACTTATCAATTTTCCATTTACATCAAAAATTTCAAATACCATTACCGAGGGGCTATGCAGGTAATACTGCACAAACAATAAATCATCTACAGGATTTGGATATACCCCAATGACAACCAAACTCTGTTGCCCTTTAACAGCATTTGGATCTATGACGTTGAAGACAACATTCAATGTATCGCAATGATTTAACCCACAAATGTCGCATCCTATTAACTTCATTGTATCCGTGCCAGTGTAATTGAAATAAGGAAAGTAGCGGATGCAAGAGTCTCCCACCAACTGGTATGTACCATGGGCGGGATTTTTTAGTATTTGCAAGTTATGTGCCGGACAAATTAAATCGTCAAAGTAGGGACAATAAAGGATGTTGGAATTTTTGGGTAAGGTGACTAACACCTCAGATGCAAACAGCGGAGTATTCACCTTGAAAATATAAACAACTGTATCGCACTCATTTAAACTATTGCAAGAGGAGAAAGTGATGGTTTCTGTGCCACAGAACAATGTATCAGGAGCATAACTAAAACAAGTATCCGAAACCACTAAAGATTCCGTGATTAGCGGTTGAATAACTAACCGGACCTATGGAAGATAAGTCATCAAAACTAAAACAAGTATTAAAAACTGTATCCTTACTCAAATGCACGATAAAAGTATCGCGGGATTGTACACTGTTGATTGCAACAAACAGGTAAACCGTATCGCATGATACAGGGGGACTGAGCGAACAAACAGCAAATGCTACTGTATCGTAGCCATTATAATCTGTGGCGGGCGCATAAACAACATCCTGACCATTTAACGACAACGTAATCCCATGGTCTGCAGCATCCGCTATAGACATAGAAATAGCCGGGCATGTTTGCAAGGAAGGAATGATATTTACACTACCGGATTCATTCTCGTTAATGGTAAGATATTGATCTGTAATTCTGGTAAAGGAGATGGATTGATTAGGATCCAGCGATGGTTTTGGAGCAGTAATCTGCGGATAGTTAAATATTGGAGCTCCCGGTCTCAAATGACGTTCGTTGTCATTCACATAATAACTGGCGGCTTCATCGTCCGAAGAACCCAACTGGTCGGTTTGCACATAGGTATAATCAGCCTGTGTTTTCCCTTTTCGAACATCCAAGGTATAGTAACCATGATGGTCTAAATCAATGTATTTCATGTGGCTATTCTGACTTTGAATAATCCCTACACCTACAGGCAGTGGAGAGTTAACAGATGTAACACTGGTGCCTACAAACTCTACACAAATGGAACCAGCACCTGTGGATGCGTTGTAGTTGGCACCTGGAACATCGTTGCACCAAGAAGTATGTATATCACCTGTG
Organism: Bacteroidota bacterium; assembly: GCA_016715625.1. Lineage (GTDB taxonomy): Bacteria > Bacteroidota > Bacteroidia > Chitinophagales > LD1 > Bog-950. The sequence goes on along the minus strand of JADJZU010000002.1, from coordinate 61,260 downwards.
AGGACCACCACATCTTTCACGTTGTTGTTCAAAATATGGTTTTGAATCTGCGTTCTTTCAAAATTGTATCCATCCCACTGGTCAGCATTAATGGGTTGACCAAAAACGCGCAAAGGGGCAAACATCACCTGGTTACCAATGATTTTCCATCGGGTAGATGTGTCCGACAACTGTTGTAAAAACCAGTTCATTTCAATAGGCCCCATTAACTTTCGTGTAGGGTCGTTTGCCCCTCCCAGATTTTGCAAATCACGGTCATATAAACGGGTATCCAACATTATCAAGTCCAGCAGTTTGCCATATCGTAGTTTCCTGAAAATTCGAATGGTATCCAGCGGGTCCGGCTTGCGCAAAGGCATCCAGGTGAAGTAGGAGGAGGTAGAATTTGACTTTCGGACAGAATAAGGTCCCTCGTTTGCCTGATGATTGTCTCCACCATCGCGATAGGCATCGTTGCATGTTTCATGATCATCCCACACGGTAATGAACGGGAAAAGCTGATGAATTCTGCGCAATTGTGGGTCCAGTTTGTAATGCGAATGGCGAATTCTGTAGTCTGCCAATGAAATTACTTCTGTTAATGGCTCATACGAGCGGCCGGGGTTGTTGATTGAAATCCCTCCGGTTTCATACTCGTAAATGTAATCGCCCAAATGAACCACCGCATCCACGTTATTTTTATTGGATATGCTTTCATATGCATTGAAGTATCCATTTTCGTAATCGGCACAACTGACCACAGCAAACCGCACACTATCATTATCGGCAATCTTGGATGGTGCTGTTTTTGTTCGTCCGGTTATTGAATTTTGGCCCATGGCATGAAACATGTAGTAATAAAACGTGCCGGGTTGCAAGCCACAAACGTCTACTTTTACGCAATAGTCATTTTGTGACAGAGCGTTTGCGCTTCCGTAATTTATCAATTGTTGAAAGGCTGAGTCACGAGCTATCTGCCAATACACCTTAATACTGCCGGTGTTTCCTGTATCCGGAGTTACACGCGTCCATATCATCACAGAGCTATCGGTGGGGTCACCACTGGCTACGCCATGATAAAAGGGACGCAGGTCTGCATCTACCACACTTCGGCCGCCTTGAGCATGCGATGAAAAAACAGAGAAGACGGACAACAGAATGGCCCAAACGTATTTCATAAACTATAGAATTGAATACAATTTTAATTATTGATTGTTACTTGTTTCAGTTGTAAAAGATTCAGAGGATTAGGCACAAGACCTGAAACTCTCTTCTGCGTTATCCGAAGTGCTTCATCATAATACAGAGGCACAATAGGCGCTTCATCATGAATGATGCCTTCCATTTCAACATACATTTCATTCCTTTTAGCTATATCTTTCTCGGCTACAGATTTCTCATACAACTCATCAAATCTGCTGTTCGAAAACCGGGTATAGTTTGGCGGTGCAATGTGTTTGCTGTAAAAAGCGGCAAAATAGGTTTCCGGATCTGCATAATCCGCTACCAATGAAGCCCTGAAAAAAGGAGCCTTCCCTCCTGCCTTCATCTCCTTTAGTAAAGAGGACTGAACCAATTCCACCTTTGTTCGGATGCCTGCGCGCTCCAACTGCTTACTAATTGTAAGCGCATATTCCTTATACATATCAGTGGAGTAGAGTTTTATCTCCGGCAGCCCCTTACCATCTTTAAAACCTGCCTCGGTCAGTAAATCTTTCGCCTTATGTATGTCAAATATGTAACCAGGAATTGCATTAATATCAAAATCAGAAAACCCATACGGATTGAACCCATGAATAGCCGGCTGACCAATGCCATTTCGCAAATAAGTAATCAACTCCTGTCTATCTATGGCATAGTTAATGGCCTGTCTTATCTTCTTATTCAGCAGGGGATTGTCTTTACCATATGCATCGGTCATTAAAAAACAGAGATATTCTGTATTTAAAAAGGGGGATTTCGAAACATTAAACTGCTTTGCCCAATTGGATTTTACAGTTCCATTCTCTTCCAATACCTCATCAATATATGCGGCATCTACACCCGAAATAAAGTCCAAATCGCCTTGCCGAAAAGTAATAAACTCCGTTTTAGCATTGTCTATAAAGGAAATCTTCACACCATCTATCAAAGGCAAAGACTGACCGTTTTGCGTTTCAAAATAGTGTGTGTTTTTATTCATCATGAGCGCCACATTTTCTTTCCATTGATAAAACCTGAATGGGCCGGTACCCACCGGGTGCGAACGAAAATCAGTTCCGTATTTCTCAATGGCTTCGTGTGGTATTACAGAACAGTATTGCATCGTTAAAATTCCAAGCATGGGGCTGAATGGTCGCCTCAATTGCAACTGAAAGACAGAGTCATTGATAGCCGTAAATGCATTGGCTGTATCCACACGTCCATTAAAAACCCACGAGCCCTTGGCAGCAGTTGCCGGGTTTACTAAGCGTTTAAAACTATACACCACATCAGCGGCTGTTACCTTTCTGCCCTTTGCTCCCGAAAAACAGGAATCATCATGGAAGCGAACATCGGTTCGCAAATAAAATGTGTATGTAAGCCCATCCTCTGATATGCTCCATTTCGAGGCTATACAAGGCTTCACTTGAAGAGAATCGTCTAATTGCAAAAGTGAATTGAACAACTGGTTCACGGCCCATATATTAGACAAATCAGATGCTGCGGCAGGGTCCAGTGAAGTAATTCCTGAACTTTGGTTGTATCGAAATATCTTCTTATGAGATGCATCTCCGGAGCTACAACCATTGCAGGATGCTAAGAATACGGCCATTCCCATAAACGCATAAAGTCTTACAAGCCCATTCATCTTTTAAAAAATTTGTGGCAAATGTAAGGTGTGCGAAACGAAAGACTGAAGAAGTTATCAAGAAAAAAGAAGACTACTTCTTTTTGAAATCGCCCCGTTTCCAGGCACGAATAAACTCCGCCCAAGCCAGCGGATTAAAGATATTCTGTTGTGGTGCTTGTCGGTAATAGTAGGTACGTTGAGAGTTGGCGCGCATATACATGCTGGTGGCCTCATCTCCATCGCGTTCCAATTTTTCTCCGAGTTCGGCTAACCGCTCGCGGTCCATGTTTTTGCGTGCACGTTCCAAATCATCATCGGGCAAACGCAGATCCAAAAATGCTTGCCTAAAATCGCTCCATGGATAGATAATGATGGGATCTTTGTAATACTCCGTTTTAGTGAGTAATTGAATCACGGAATATTTATCGCTGCCCAAGTTATAGGGTATCACATATATAGTAGGCTTATAACTTACGCTGGTAAAAATCAAGGTATCGCCCTCTTGCGCTGCAAAAGAGAAAAAACCATCGGGGCCTGCTGTGGCTACTCTTCCACGGTTTAGTATTGTAATGTGCGCAAAAGGAACTCCCATTAAACTATCGGAAGTAAGCGCATAGCCCGAAAACTGAATCAGTTTTTTCTCCTCTGGTGATGGAACACTTTTTTGAGCAAAAACAGGTGCCAAAAAACATACAAAAGCTAAAAGGGAAATGATTTTTTTCACAGAATAAAAATATCATTCAACAACGAAAATCCACGACCTTGTTGCGCGAGTGCCAAATCCTTGATAAGATTTAACAGATTCTATCAAGATGCGTATCTCTCTATTGGCGGACAGGTGCAAATTAAGTTTCTATCCCCATGCGAGTTATTAACCCGACCTACGCTGGCAAAAAACTTATTCTTTCGCACATAAGGTAATGGATAAGCCGCTTGTTCGCGAGTATAAGTATGACTCCAATTGCTGCCCGATACCATCGCTAAAGTGTGTGGGGCATTTTTCAATGGGTTGTCAGTAGCATCCATCTCTTTTTGCTCTATAGACTGTATTTCTTGTCGGATTGCAATCAATGCATCGCAGAATCTGTCCAACTCCTCTTTGTCTTCGCTCTCCGTTGGTTCAATCATCAGCGTGCCGGCTACCGGAAATGAAACAGTAGGAGCATGAAAACCATAGTCCATTAATCGTTTAGCTACATCTTCCACTTCTATTCCCACTGTGTGTTTAAATGCTCTGAAATCCAAAATCAATTCATGAGCACATCGACCAAATTCCTTGCCGGCATACAATACGTCATAAAATTTCTCGAGACGGGCTTTCATATAATTGGCATTGAGAATCGCATATTTTGTGGCATCAGTAACTCCCTGCGCACCCAGCATTCGGATATATCCATAAGAAATAAGCAAAATAGAAGCACTGCCATACGGAGCTGCACTTACGGCATGTATCGCTTTATCACCTCCGGTTTTCACCACTGGGTTGGAAGGCAAATACGGAGCCAGATGCCCGGCAACACAAATGGGGCCCATGCCCGGTCCGCCACCACCATGTGGTATTGCAAATGTTTTGTGCAGGTTAATGTGATTTACATCAGCACCTATTAAAGCAGGAGAAGTTAAACCCACTTGTGCATTCAGGTTAGCTCCATCCATATACACCTGTCCGCCATTCGCGTGTATGAGGGCACAAACGTCTTTGATGTTGCTTTCAAAAACTCCATGTGTAGATGGATAAGTAGCCATCAGGCAGCACAAATTATCTTTATGTTCTTCGGTTTTTTTCAGCAAGTCTTCAAAATCAATATTACCATGACTATCAGTAGCCACCACCACTACTTTTAACCCACACATCACCGCGCTGGCAGGATTGGTTCCATGCGCAGATGCCGGAATTAATGCAATATCGCGATGCCCTTGGCCAATATCACGCTGATAGGCGCGTATCACCAACAGCCCGGCATATTCGCCCTGAGCACCGGAGTTGGGTTGAAGAGAGGTAGCGGCAAACCCGGTTACCTCGCTTAAATATGTTTCCAGACCCGCAATAATTTCCTGATAGCCTGTAACCTGCTCTTTGGGAGCAAAGGGGTGAATGTTCGCAAACTCTGACCAACTAACCGGTTCCAATTCAGCAGCAGCATTCAGCTTCATCGTGCAACTACCCAAGGCAATCATGGAACTGGTTAGCGATAAATCTTTATTCTCCAGGCTCTTGATATAGCGCATCATTTGACTCTCGCTGCGATGAGTATTAAACACCGCATGGGTCATAAATGCAGAAGTGCGTACTAATCCGGAAGGGAAATTTAGTGGCTGCTCTGCGTGGCGATAGATATCAAACGTATACTCGTCCTTGCCAACTGCTGTAGCAAATACTTTTACAATATCACAAACGTCTTCGGGTGAAGTGCTTTCATCCAATGATATAGTTATTCCAGTTTCATCATAGAAGAAATTCATTTCATGGTTGAGGGCCAATTGATGAATAAAATCATGTAATTGATCTTTGCCCGCAGTATCCACGCGCAGCGTATCAAACGAGAATTGGTTAGCAATATGAAAACCAAGATGCGTGAGTTCCTTCCGCAAAATGGCGTTCAACTGATGAATTCTTCGAGCAATGTTTTTGACACCATCTGGGCCGTGATAAACACCATACATGCCGGCCATGATAGCGAGCAAAGCTTGAGCGGTGCAAATATTAGAGGTCGCTTTTTCTCTCCGAATATGCTGCTCTCTGGTTTGCAGAGCCATGCGCAACGCTGGGTTTCCTTGCGAATCAACACTTACACCAATAATTCTTCCCGGTATAATTCGCTTGTATTCATCCTTGGTGGCAAAAAAAGCAGCATGAGGTCCGCCATATCCCATAGGAACACCAAAACGTTGCGAATTGCCTATCACCGCATCGGCTCCCCATTCGCCCGGTGGCAATAAAAGCGTAAGGGCTAACAAATCTGCTGCCACGGTTACATAGCATTCTACAGCATGGCATCGTTCTACAAACTCGCGGTAGTCATTCACACTACCATCTTTAGCGGGATATTGCAGAAGCGCACCAAAAAAGTCTTTATCAATAGTAGCGTTTTGTTCATCACCCACTATCACTTCTATCCCTAAAAACTCTGCACGAGATTTGAGCACATCGATGGTTTGTGGGAAGCATCTTTGGGACACAAAAAATTTGTTATGCAAAGCATCACGCTTGTTTTTTACCCCCCAAAACATATGCATAGCTTCCGCAGCAGCCGTACCCTCATCCAACAAAGAAGCGTTGGCAATAGGTAATCCGGTAATATCGCTCACCATGGTTTGAAAGTTCAACAGAGCTTCCAGTCTTCCTTGCGCAATCTCTGCCTGATAAGGAGTGTATTGCGTATACCAACCCGGATTTTCAAAAATGTTTCTGCGAATAACAGCCGGTGTTATATTGTTGTAGTAACCCATGCCAATGTAACTGCGAAACACTTTGTTTTTACTCGCTTTTTTACGAAGTTCTTTCAGGTAGGTATACTCGCTCTGCGCATCCGGCAAGGCCAATTTTTCTTTTCTGCGAATGTTAGCCGGAACTGTTTGATCAATTAACTCATCCAGACTTTTCACACCAATGGCTTGGAGCATTTCTGCCAGGCTATTTTCATTTATTCCAATATGGCGGGCAACAAAGTGGTCGGTGCTTTTCAGGTTTGTCATGGTGAACAATTTTTAAGTGGAGATTAAGAGCCGCGAATCTAACAATCGCAACTACTTTTGGTTTGTAGCAATTGCGGGTTTTCAACCTTTTACCAACATGATATAAATCCTAAGATTTTCGCAAAAGTTGCAGGGCCTCCTGCACATCTTCCACTTCCACCACTAAACGCGCATACTTTCCCTCTTTTAGCTCAACAATAATTACGTTCTGACGATTGGAAACATCCCAAAAGGTCCAGATTCCATTACGATAATAGGAACCGGCAGTAATTACAAACGGAAGATGAGTCCCGGGTAATCGCCAGCCTTTCCAGGCCGGCAAATCGTTTACGTTTGTGTGAACCATCTTAATATTTTCAAAGGGTACAACTATCGTATCTTTCATGGCCCAAAACTTATGCAAGCCCAATACCCGAAACACATACCCATTTTTATCTTTTTCAATCTTTACCATAACAAAGAGTTTGCTCTACTGACGAACACAATTGCTTTATATTTTTAAAAAAGCATGCAAAACATGCCGTATAAGTAGGTTTTAGGCAACCTATAGCCATTGGTTGTAAACGATTTTTAGATTCGTATATGAAAAAACTACTCCCACTCCTAATCCTGCTGGCTTTGCTCAGCGAAAGTGCCATTGCGCAAACTGATGTTTACGACAAAATAGCCGATAAAACCTGTGATTGCATTGCAAAGAAAGACTTCTCAAAGTTTAAGAAAGATGAAATGCAAACGGAGGCGGGCCTTTGCATATTAAGCGCCTACTCAGAGTTGGAAAACGAAGTGCCTAAGAAACAAAAGATTGACTTTAAGGACGAAAAATCGCTGGAGAAACTAGGCACCAACATAGGAATTAAAATGGCCACCAAATGCCCGGATGGTTTAATGAAAATGAGTGGAGATGAGTCTGCATCTGAAAGCAATGCCCCTTCATCGCCCGTCTCCCTGTCGGGGACCATTAAGTCGTATAAAATAGAAACTTACCAAACTATAGTCATACAAGATAAAGATGGCAAAAACAATATCCTCCTTTGGCTTTCTTATTTCCCCGGCTCTGATAGCATTCTGGAAAACAAGGAAGCAACCATTGGGCAACAGGCAGAAGTAAGCTATGTTTCACAAGAGATCTACTACCCCACCGCCAATAGCTATGTTACCCAAAAAGTAGTTACAGGTATCACTTTCAAATAACTTGACACCCTATTTTCAAATTCGAAGGCCGAACTGCTTTGTCAGTTTGGCTTTCGCATTTATAATCGGCAATTTTCGCTTGGGGACCATTTATGGTTGCTTCAAATAAAAAATACCGCCCCGAAATCCCCGCTTACCATATTGAATTATACATTTATGTTTAAACATTAAACGAGTGTGATATGAATCCTGCATACATCCTACTTGCCATTCCCTTTTTCTTTCTACTAATGGGCGCTGAGTGGCTTTATGGACGTTTAAAAAAACAAGAGCTGTATCGGCTGAACGACTCCGTTACAAATTTGGTGGTGGGCATTGGCAATCAAGTATTCAACTTATTTTTCAAGGGCGTTTTGTTTGCCATTTATCTATGGATTTACAATCACTATTCATTCTTCAAAATCCCACCTACCTGGTGGAGTTTCCTGCTGGCACTTCTGGCATTCGATTTTTTCTTTTATTGGGCGCACCGATGGGGGCACGAGGTGAATATTTTTTGGGGAGCTCACTCGGTGCATCATCAAAGCGAAGACTACAATTTGAGTGTAGCACTTCGCCAATCCTGGTTTCATAATCTATTAGCATTCCCTATCTTTTTGCCTATCCCGTTTATGGGATTTGACCCTGTGATATTTGGCGCAGCGGCTGTAGCACACACGCTCTACCAGTTTTGGATTCATACGGTAATTATTGATAAGATGCCGGGATGGTTCGAATGGCTTTTAAATACGCCTTCTCATCACAGAGTGCATCACTCTATCGACCCGAAATACATCGATAAAAATCATGCGGGTGTGTTTATGATTTGGGACAGGCTTTTTGGCACTTTTAAAGCCGAGGAAGAAGGAAGCGAAATCCATTATGGAATTACTACGCAACTCAAAAGCTGGAATCCTGCCTGGGCAAATATTCACTACTACATTGAAATGATACAGAAGGCCCGGCAAATGGTGGGCATAGATAAGCTCAAAGTGATTTTTGCAAGACCCGGATGGCTACCGGACTATATGGGTGGATTTCAATCCGTGAAGGAGGTAGACAAGGAGCACTACACAAAATACAACAACGACACTACCCCATATTTCAAGATTTATGCAGTGGTGCAGTTCTTTCTTTTGCTTTGGGGTGCTATTCAATACATGGCACACTTCAAAGAAATAAGCCTGTTTTACAAGTTTGTATTCTTTGGATTATTGCTCATTACCATGTTAATTACCGGGGCAATCTTTGAGAACAGGAAGTGGATTATTTATGCCGAATATATCAGGCTGGCATTGGTAGTATTAGCGCTAAATACCTTTTACTATTTCTGGCACTTGAGCTGGTTTCACCTTACGGCTATTGTGTCCAGCTTGCTCTTCGTTGGCAGTATCGTTTTCTTTACCTATTCCTACTTGTCCTTTAAGAGAGAAAACGAACAACAATTAGAGACTCAATCCTTAAGTGCGTAATCGGAGATTAAATCCCAGATCAACGGGTAACAACCGGCCTGATAGCTAGGCAATGCTTGCCTTGAAACCCACTTTACGTCTGATATATCTTCCTCTGTTTGCGGAGAGAGTTGCGATTGACCAGGAGCAGCCTTCATAGAATACCAAACCGTTTGTTTCAAAAGTCTTTTTCCTTTAAGCATATAAGCATGGTAAGTAACGATTGGATTATTATCAACGGTTTCCACCTTCACTCCTGTTTCCTCCGTCACTTCGCGTTTTGCGCCATCTATTATCAGTTCCTCCAGCTCTATCTTCCCTTTAGGTAAATCCCATTTACCTCGTCTAAAAATCATTAAAAGTTCGCCTTGCTCATTCCAAACTAATCCGCCTCCGGCAACTATCACATCTGTCTTCTCCAGAAAATCGCACATTAATTGTCCGGGATATTCGCACACCAATAATATACGTTCATTGGTAACTCCATCGTATAAGAAGTCAGGAGAACGAAGCAATCTTTCTGCTTTCTGCTGCCCTTCCACCACCTTCGTAAAATTATTATTGATTTGCTCCCGCTTTGAACTAAACAGTATAAATGAATCGTTGTAGTAGATTTTGTAGTTGTTTTTCATCCGCACAATTTAATTTCCGAAAATTACACAAACATGATATATAACAATGTAGTGGCACGAGAAGTTGCAGAATATCTTTTAGATATAAGAGCTGTTATTCTAAATCCTCAAGAACCCTTTACCTGGACCAGCGGAATAAAAAGCCCTATTTACTGCGACAACCGTAAAACGTTGTCCTTCCCTAAAGTAAGGTCCTATATAAAAACTGCATTTAGCGACATTATAAATGAGGAGTTTAAAGATGCGGAAGTAATAGCAGGTGTGGCTACCGCGGGCATACCGCATGGAGCGCTTGTGGCAGATGTGCTTAATCTGCCTTTTGTGTATGTAAGAGATAAACCCAAAGGTCACGGCCTGGAAAATCAGATTGAAGGCAAACTGGAAAAAGGCCAAAAGGTAGTTGTCATTGAAGATTTAATTTCTACGGGTGGCAGTTCACTAAAAGCGGTAGATGCGTTAGCGCAAGCTGGCGGGCAGGTACTGGGGCTGGGCGCTATTTTTACCTATGGTTTCGATAAAGCCGATAAAGCTTTTGAAGAAAAGAAGTGTAGCTATTTTACGCTCTCCGATTTTCCTACACTGCTTTCGGTAGCGCTTAAACAGGACTACATTCAATCCGCAGACGAACAAAGTCTGAACAATTGGTACAAGAGTCCTGAAACATGGGTTTACTAAGCTCCATTTCCTTTTTCACGAACAGATAGTAGCTATCGCTTTTAAACAGAAAAACCACCTGCAGACAAAATAATCTACGGGTGGATTTTCTGTATTACCTGTTTTATTAGAAGCCCTTCTTGTTGCCACCCTGCGGAGATACTCCGCGCTGGGGAGTCGGGCTTACATTGTAATTTCTCGGCTGAGTAGGGGATATTTCCTTCTGTCGGCTGGGCATGTTATTATAGTTATGCCCTTGACTTGGTTGACCATAATTTTTACCACCACTGTTTTCATTATAGGATTTTGGTGCATATCCGCCCTTAGAAGGTCTGTTTATCTCAGGTGTAACAGGTGCTACATTTTGGCGAACTGGCTCCTGATAATTTGACTTAGGTTGCTGATAAACCGGCTTTTCCACAGGCTTTGCTGATGGAGTATTAGCAGGCTGAACATTTGGCTTGGTGTTATTGTAACCGGAGTTTGGCTGCTCATAAATCTGTACTCCCTTATTCTGGTATGGCTGCTGCGCAGGCTTAGAGTTTGGCTGAGTCCATTCACTTTTGTTGGGCTTTTCATAAACTCCGGGCAAACCATTTTTGCCACCGGAATTATTCTGTGGTACTGGTGTAACCGTAGGATTCAACTTACCGGGACCAACAGCTGGTTGACCAACAGAGACGGGCACATCCGTTTTTGAGTCGTATTTACCGGGATTGTTACTAATAACTCCACTGGGCTGATTGACACCGGGTTTGGAGTTCTGTGTATTGACATTAGCATTCACCTTACCGGGTAGTTCCGAAGCTGGTTTCTCATTGCTCACATTTCCTTTTACAGGTGTGGTAGTGGACGGGGTAAATGGTTTTACCACTCCTTCTTTCGGCACTCCCAAGTCAATCTGGGTGGCTGTAGGAACCGGGCTTGTAAGTATTCACTACCGGCTGCACATCCAGTTTATTATTATTTACAGGCTGCTGCTGATTAAAGTAAGGACCATTCCAACCACCCCATCCGTTTCCATAAGCATAAGGACTGTTCCAATATCCATTGTTGTAGCCATCCTGATAGCCATTCCAGTAACCGTTATTGTATCCATTATAATATCCGTTATTCCAACTATTGCCACACCACCCATTGTTGCCCAAACCATAATTACACCCACGTCCACCTCCCCAAATATTCCACACATAGGGTGTTCCGCAGTAGCTATAGGTGGGATAGAAGCTGATATTGTAAAAACCAAAGGTATTCCAACCCCAGTTGTAGCTCCAATAAGGGTCGTACCACGGATCGTAATACACAACTGTATTTTGCCAATTATGACGGTTCCACCTCCACCATGTATTCGCATGCCATGGATTATATGTATTATAAAAACCGCTATTCCAATTATTCCAACCGTAATAATAAGAAGGGGTGTACACATAGCTGTAATAATCAGCGCCCCAACAGTTGCTGTAATATCTTCTCATCCGGTTGGTGTAATAGAAGTTGTTATAGTCGTCATCATCGTAGTAATAGTTATTGATAGTGGTGTTGCCATTGGCATCGCGCGAAGTATAAGTCTCCGGATTTCCGTATCCATCGTTTCGGTCGGCCGGGGTGTATTGTTCCGGATCAGAAACTGCGGGAGTTGACGATGCGTTAGTGTATGCGCTCCGGGTAGATGTTTGTATCGTTTCATCGTTATTAGGATCGTAGTAATAATCGTCCTGAGCAGAAAGCGTTACAGATACAACAGCGAGGAGAAGAAAAATGATGTAGCGTGTCATGGCAAACATTTTTTATGGTTGACAAATTTAGTTTGATAAAGTTTAAGGCTTAACGATTTTGATATTTTCGCCCTTCTTTAACACATTAACTAAACACCGTACCACATTTTGTTATGGCAAAGGATATAGCATCAAGAGTTAACGATTATTCACAATGGTATAATGACCTGGTCATTAAAGGCGGACTGGCCGATTACAGCAGCGTGAGGGGATGTATGGTTATTAAACCGTATGGTTATGCCATTTGGGAACACATGCGCGATGCGTTGGATAAGATGTTTAAAGACACGGGGCATGTAAATGCTTATTTCCCCTTGTTGATTCCAAAAAGCTTTTTGAGCAAAGAAGCCAGCCACGTTGATGGATTTGCCAAGGAATGTGCCGTGGTTACTCACTATCGGCTCAAAAATTCTGCCGATGGCAAAAGTGTAATTGTAGACCCGGATGCAAAGCTGGAAGAAGAACTCATCATTCGCCCCACTTCCGAGACCATCATCTGGAACAGCTACAAAAACTGGATTCAGAGCTATCGCGACTTACCTATATTAATTAACCAATGGGCCAATGTGGTACGTTGGGAAATGCGCACGCGTTTGTTTCTGCGCACAGCGGAATTTTTGTGGCAAGAAGGGCATACGGCTCATGCCACAGCCTCGGAAGCCATTGCTGAAACGGAGAAAATGCTGGACGTATATGCCACCTTTGCGGAGGAGTTTATGGCTTTGCCGGTGATTCGTGGTAAAAAAAGTGCCAACGAAAGATTTGCGGGAGCACTAGACACCTATTGTATTGAAGCCATGATGCAAGACGGACAAGCATTGCAGGCAGGCACCTCCCACTTTTTGGGTCAAAATTTTGCAAAGGCATTTGATGTTCAATTTTTGAACAAAGAGGGGAAACAGGAATATGTGTGGGCCAGTTCATGGGGCGTTTCTACCCGTTTGATTGGTGCACTCATTATGGCGCACAGCGATGATGATGGCCTGGTACTACCACCAAAACTGGCACCGCTGCAAGTGGTAATCGTGCCTATCGCCAAAGGTGAAGAAGAAATGAAAAAACTATTTGAAAAGTGTGAGCCGTTGATGCAAGAGTTGAAGGCTAAAGGCATTTCTGTCAAGTTTGATGATGATGACACCAAGCGTCCGGGTTTTAAATTTGCAGAGCATGAGTTAAAGGGTGTTCCGGTAAGGTTGGCAATGGGCATGCGCGATTATGAGGCCGGCACAGTAGAGGTAGCTCGCAGAGATACTAAAGAAAAGTCCTCGCAGCCTTTTAACGGGGTTGCCGGCTATATCGAAAACCTGCTGAAAGAGATTCAGCAAAACATTTTCAACAAAGCCAAAGCGTTCCGCGATTCGCACATACGACAAGTAAACTCTTGGGAAGATTTCCTGAAACAGATAGAAGCGCCCGGGTTTATTTCAGCGCACTGGGATGGCACTCCCGAAACAGAAGAAAAGATAAAGGAGTTGACTAAAGCAACCATTCGCTGCATTCCATTAGATAATAAACAAGAGAACGGCACCTGTGTATTCAGTGGAAAACCGAGCAAAGAGCGCGTTATATTTGCACGTGCATACTAAAAACTCACAATAGCAACCTATGAAAGAAAAAATCCAGCAGGCACTCAAGCAATGGAATCCTGAAATACAACTAACAGTAGTAGCCCGCTTTATTCAAAAAGGAGCCGACAGACCACTACATGGTAGCGAATACATTGTCCGCTTATATGATCGCGATATTTTTGGCGATGACGACTATTTGGGCAGTTCCAAACTGAACGAAAATGGAGAGGCACACATACATTTTTTTCCGTCTGACATTGCAAATGCTGATGCAGGCCTCGAATCCCTACCCGACTTGTATATCCTCTTGTTTAAAGATGATGTAGTTCATTTCCAGAGCAAAGTGTGGGACGATGTAGACTTCGATAAATTAGGGCACATTGACCTCCGGGAAGGTGACGTGTTGAACTTCGGTACTTTTCTGGTAGGCTAACCGCTCACTTAGGACCTTCCTTTGGCAAATCCGGTTGCCTGGACGGAATCCCAAAAAGAGGGGCCGGTATCGGTGGATTATCCATTTCGTTAATAGCAAAGGTAAACACCGTTGGCACCCAATTCCATCTATCATTCTGCCACTTGAAGCCCTCATAGGTTCCATCCGGAATATAGGAGAAAGTAGCCCCTTTTGCCTTTTCGTTAGGCGGTGTCACATGGTCAAAAACAATCATTTGCATAGATTGATCGTAGTTCAGCACGGTAGCTGCGGAGTATTTATACTCGATAAAAAATCGGTGGAGCGTATCATTTCTTTTGTAGTGTGCGGTATCTTCTTCTTGTTGAATGTAAAACAAAGGAGCTCCAAACGTAGGATTACCGGTTTCGTCAAAGGTCAAAATCTCCAATACTTTCCTTCGGGTGATATAGTCGGCCCCTTCAAAACCAAAAATGGTGTACACCGCCTTCTTACCAGCCATGGTGAGTATAATATTGTAATACAACGCTCCGTACCAATTATCTTTAGATGTCACTCGCTGAGTGTGATAAGCCATTGTATCGCTACCATCAAACAGTGGGAAAATTTTCATTTTAGTGCTCTTCATCTGCATCACTCCGTAGTATCTGAATTTGCCTCCGGGCAATACCAGTTGCCAGGTAAAAATGCGGAACGATGAATCCGGAGCATACACTTTTGCTACGGTGGTTAGCGAATCAAAAGGATAATAAAATGAGTTATCTGCTTTAAGTGCGCTTACCAGTTTCGGGATGAAACTATAGCAAGACTTCTTCCGCTGCGCCAGAAGCGTATCGGTGGTAAAACTATACGACAATTCCGCCAATGTATCTTCCAGCATCTGAAGTTTAGAAAAGTCAGATTTACTGATTGTTCTGTTTTCTTTCACCACCGGAGTGGGTGCAGGTTTACGCATTTTTTGAGAAAATGCAGTAAACAATATGAACTGTGCGCAAAGAAAGAGGGCTGTTTTTTTCATAAATCAATAACGCTGAACCAGGCTTAGATATTTCACCTTAAAAGAAGCTATTTGTTTTGGGAGTATCTGGCTAACCAACAATTAAACGGCTACAGCGTGCTCGCGCAAGGCATCATTCAGCGATGTTTTCAAGTCGGTGCTTTCCTTTCTTTTACCGATAATCAACGCACAAGGAACCTGGTAACTGCCGGCTGCGAATTGTTTGGTATAACTCCCCGGAATAACCACCGAACGGGATGGCACCACTCCTTTATATTCGACCGGTTCCGGTCCTGAAACATCAATAATTTTTGTACTCATAGTCAAAACCACATTAGCGCCCAGTACAGCTTCCTTTTCTACCCGAACACCTTCCACTACAATACATCGTGAGCCAATAAAGCAACCATCCTCGATAATAACTGGAGCTGCCTGAACGGGCTCCAACACACCTCCTATGCCCACCCCTCCGCTCAAATGCACGTGCTTGCCAATTTGCGCGCAAGAACCCACTGTTGCCCAGGTATCTACCATTGTTCCCTCATCTACGTACGCACCGATGTTCACATAGCTGGGCATTAAGATTACGCCTTTAGCCAAAAAACTTCCATGCCGAGCCAATGCATGCGGAACTACCCGAACGCCTAAAGAAGCATAATTTCTCTTCAACGGTATCTTATCGTGAAACTCCATTCGCCCGATTTCAAAGGTTTCCATCTGCTGAATTGGGAAATATAGAATCACTGCTTTTTTTACCCAGTCGTTTACCTGCCAGTTGGCACCGGCAGGCTCGGCAACGCGCACTTCTCCTTTGTCTAATTTTTCAATCACCGTTCTAATGGCGGATTGGTAATCGTCCTGTTGTAACAGCGCACGATTATCCCAACACATTTCAATTTTTTCTTTTAATACGCTCGTATTCATCATGAACATTTTATGAAACACAGCAATGATACATTGTTTGTAATTGCTAAGGTGTTAATTAGTTGCACAATTGACAGTGTTTCTATATTTGAGATGTAAATAAATAAAACATGTACACACGTAGACTTAGTCTGGGGATGCTGCTGTCTTTTTCGGTAGTAATATTGAATGGACAGATTTTCATTAATACCGGCAACCCTAACCTGCAGAAATACAAATCAAATGACCCTAATGCGGTAATATGGCAGAATGGTCAAAACATTCCTATACCACCCAATACCCCTACTGAGCCCGCTGACCAGCCAAAAAAGGAAGTGGAAAAAAAGGTGGCTGAAGTAAAAACAGCGGCTGCTCCTGCACTGAAAGAAGAAACTAAGCCGGCTACTGAACAAACTATTATGGCAAATGTCCCTAAAGGAACCCCTCCACCCGATTACCCCGAATGAGCTGTGCCCGGCAAGTGCTATGCGCGTTGTGTTTCACAAGATCAATTTCAGTATAAAGAGGAACAAGTAATAGATAAACCGGCCTCTTTCCGCATCGAAAAAATTGCAGCAAAGTATGAAACTGTTTATGATACCGTTGTGGTAAAAGCAGCTTACAATAAGGTAGTTCCCGTGCCGGCACAGTTTGATGTAATTACCGAACAGCAACTAGTAAGTCCGGCTACCAAAAGGTGGGTAAAAGGGAAAGGCGATGTGAACTGTTTGTCACAAAACCCGTCCGATTGTGAGGTATGGTGCCTGAAAGAAGTTCCGGCTGTTTACAAAACAGTAACGCGTAAAGTGGAAAAAACACCTGCTACCACGCGCGAAGAATTGGTGCCGGCTATCACTAAGGTAGTTCCAAGAAAGAAATTAGTGTCGCCAGCCAGTGAAAACAAAATTGAGATACCAGCCACTTACAAAACGGTAATGCAAAAAACCTTAGTAAAGAAAGGTGGCTTGCAAGAATGGAAAGAGGTTTTGTGTCAGCAGGACGTAACCGACAACAAAGTAAAGTCCATTCAAATGGCTTTGATTCGTGAGGGATATGACCCGGGCACTCCCGATAATCAAATGGGACCAAAAACAAAAGAAGCCTTGGTGAAGTTCCAGCAAGACAAAGGATTGCCAGTAGGTAACCTGAATTTTGAAACGTTAAAAGCATTAGGTGTGGAATAACTGCCCCATAAACGTATATCAAGCCAAAAGGTGCGGTTTAAAAACCGCACCTTTTTTTCTTCCATTAACTTAGTTTGCTTTGGCACTGTTATTGGAATACCACTTAAAAACACAACATGAAAATCATTCAAGTATCCATCACGGTTCTTTCACTTACCATTTTTCAGACATTGAATGCACAAAAAATAGGTATAGGAACCAATACTAATACTACCAATACACCCACACAAACAAACACTAGCGGGGGGAAAGTGTTGCCTGGCACCGGTGGCACTCCTGCTAATACCAACACAGGTAGCAACACCAAAGGAAGTGGTAATGGTGTCGTTGATATCATTGAAAATGTTGTAGGTGGCTCTAGTAATTTTACACAAAGCGAGGCTGCTTCTGCCATTAAGGAAGCCTTATCGGCCGGGGTAACGGTGGGCGTCAACAAAGCAAGTGCTACAGATGGATTTTTCAAAAATCAAATGATTAAGATTCTATTCCCAAAAGAAGCGCAGGTGGCTGAAAATACCCTTAGACAAATTGGGTTGGGTAGCCTGACCGATAATTTTGTAAAGAGCATGAACCGCGCTGCTGAAGGAGCCAGTAAACAAGCTGCCCCTATTTTTCTGAATTCTATCAAGCAAATGACCATCAACGATGCAATAAATATTGTTAGCAATCAGCAGCCTGATGCGGCCACGCAGTTTTTGCAACGCACTACAACAGAACCACTGGTGAGTTCCTTCAAGCCCGCTATTAAAACAGCGCTGGACAAAACATTAGCCACCAAATATTGGGGAGATATTACTTCGCGATACAACAAAATTCCATTTGTAAAAAAGGTAAACACAGATTTACCGGATTATGTAACGCGCAAAGCCGTAACCGGATTATTCTATCTTATTGGTCAGGAAGAAGCAAAAATCAGAAAGGACCCGGCTTCCAGAACAACAGAAATACTCAAAAAAGTATTTGGTAAAAAATAGTTTGTAAAGTAGAGAAGTGGGGCTTAGTTGAGCACTTTGGCTATCATATCGCTTTGCCACTTTTGCCAATTAGTCAATGAAGCAACGCCCAAAGCCAATTGCTTGTTTTCCTCTTTCCTAATAAGCGATTTTAAAGTACGGGAGGCAGGTCCACTAAGCCTGCCATTGCTGCTTAGCAAGGCATTCAACAAATTTCGAATTACCTCTGTATTGCATATACCAAGCCGTTCCACCGCATCCATTGCTTTGCCACGTGTCCTGAATTCAAATTTATCGGAAGTATAATCCACCAACTCTTGCGCGCGCACCTGCTTATCGGCCAAACCGGCATCTATGCTTAGCTCCAGAAAAGTAATCCTTACGTTGTTGTTTATACCGAATACGGGTGAAACTATCTCAAGATATCGTTCCTTATCAGCAGGAAACTGCTTGCACAACTTGCGCAATGTATTTTCGATAGTTTGGTAAGAAGTATCCACCAACAACTTCTCGACAGACGGGAGCAACGCTGCCGGTATCGTTTCCAGGTTGTCGATAGCGGCTCTGCGCACATTGAAATTAGCATGAGTAAGTGCTTTCTTAAGTAATTCGGTAGAAGAAGCGTGGTCATCCTTGGCCAGCTGCTTGATAATTTCCTCCTGTAGCGGGTGATAATTGTTGCTGTTAAATAGCTGTATCAAAAACGCCCTTTTTTCATTAACGGTAACACTTTGCATAGCTACCACAGCGTCATACCGGTCAATAAAGTGTTGTGCTTTTTCGGCCTGCGCCTTCAGTTCTTCGAATGGCTTTGAGAAAGTGATCGTTTTTAAAATTTCGCTTCCGGGGTCAAAAAGCAGGAAGTCCAATTCCTTGCCATAAGCGATGGGAATGCGTATGGTGTCATTCGCTCTGCTAATCCATACGCGCTTGCTGGTAGACGTTAAATCTTTATAGTGTAGTTCGCAAACTACCGGCATTTTAAAGTAGTCCTGTAGTTCGTCCTTCTTCTGTTTTTGATGTATGAAAAATGCGACTTCATAGGCATTGCGATTCGTAGTTACTTCTATGTCCGGTATACCGGCTCTATATACCCACTGATTAAAAAACCAATCGAGATTTACTCCACCAAACTCCATAAAGGCCTGCTTAAAATCTTCGTTGGAAACATTGGCAAATGCGTGCTTTTTCAAATACTGTGCAATGCACTTTCTATATACTGAATCGCCAAGTACATAACGCATCATGTCAATAACATGGCTGCCTTTGGGATAATGACGGGCGCTCCCGCCCTGCGAATGTGCTACCGGGAACCGGTCATTTCGGTCAGCATTAATCGCTTGCAATGCCTCCCCTCGCTTGTTCCATTCATAACTGTCTTCTCCGTATACTTTGCGAGTAAATTGTTTTGCATAGTAGGTCGCAAAACTTTCATGAAGCCAATGATGTTGTGCACTGTATTCCGTAATATAATCGCCAAACCACTGGTGCGTAAGTTCATGTGCATTGGTGGCTACGTAATTTCGCTCTAATTGCTGCCGCCAATCCATTACATAAAAGTCGGTGAAAATAGTGGCTGTTGTGTTTTCCATGGCACCATACATAAAATCCTGAACCGGTACGTTGGCATAAGTTTCCCAAGGATATTTCACCATCAACTCAGCTGGCAGCCAATCCATCATTTCAGCACTGTATTGATAGGTAGGCTCCACGGTTTCGGGGCGATCGGCATAGTAATATTGCCGACTCACCATTCATTTTTACTGGTATAGTCGCGGTATTTGTATTTGTCGATTGCGAGCATAATGAGATACGGAACCATTGGCTGGTCATGGCATAGTGCCAGGTAGAGGTGCCATCAGTATTTATCTTCCGTGATTTTAAAATTCCATTGGATACAACGGTGTAAGCCGAATCAAAAGTGATAATCGTTTCGGTTATCATCTTATCGTTTACATCGTCATAGCAAGGAATCCAGTGCCGGTTATCAATCCCCTGCCCTTGTGTCCAGATTTGTTTTCGTGTGAAATAGCGATTCTTCGTTTCGTTCTTGGTATCTACATTCCAGCCTATAAAATACAAGCCCTTGCGAGGGGTGGCTTCATAACTAATATCCAGTTTATAATTCTTGTTCCAATTCAGCGACTGAGCAAAGCGGATAACAAGACCATCCGTATCTGTTACAAAATTGACAGGCTTACCATCCAACAATACTTTTTCGATGGCAATTCCCGGAGCATTCAAAAAAAGTGTGTCTACGATATATTGCAGGGGCTTAAAATCATATTTCACCTGCCCTGAAACCTTTCCTTCTTTGGTATTGAACTTTACCTGTAACACCATTTTGGCAAAGTCAACATTGTGCTCGCGTATACGGCCAGCGTTATCACGTAAGTAGCAAATAGAACTATCCTGAGCCAATGAAGTATTTGACAGATGAATCAGAAAAATGACAGATAGAATGTATTTCATAAACAATAATGTATAGAGTCAAACCTAAAAGAACCTGTGTCAGTATCAAAAAACTGGGCAGGAAACTGTGCAGAAGGTAAAGCAAAGCACTTTTCTACATTCGTGCTGCAACAATACAAAACATGAGAGCAATTGGCGTTTTAGATAAAATGAGAACATCGTTCATAAACCCGGTTCAGTATTTTTTAAAACTGGGGGATGAAACAATCCCGGTAAACGAATTGATTGGGAAAAACGTGCGGCTCCAATGGACCGGTAGAATTATCTGCACCGTTTGCGGTAAGAAAACGAACAAGAGCTTTGGTGAAGGGATGTGTTATAATTGTTTTTCCACCGCGCCCGAAAACGCGAAATGCATAATTCGACCAAAATTATGCAGAGCACATTTGGGTGAAGGACGCGATGTGGAATGGGAGAAGCGAAATCATTTGCGACCACATTACGTTTATCTGGCCAAAACCAATACAGTAAAAGTGGGCGTAACTCGCGATGACCAAATTCCCACCCGCTGGATAGATCAGGGAGCTCGCCAAGGAATAATTGTCGCAGAACTACCTTATCGTCAATTGGCCGGGCGTATGGAGGTGGCCCTCAAAGATTATTTCACCGACAAAACCAATTGGCAGAAAATGTTGAAAAACGAACCTGCGGATGGTATTGAGTTACTGGCCGAAAAAGAACGCATCAAAAACCTTTTGGAAGATGAGCTAAGAGCATACGTATCCGGTAATAATGAAATAGTGACTTTGACCTATCCTGTGCTGGAATATCCTACTAAAGTAACCTCCTTATCGTTTGAAAAAACTCCGCTCATTGAACTACCGCTTGTAGGGATAAGAGGTCAGTATTTCATATTTGAGAATGGGCAGGTCATCAACATCCGAAGCAAGAGCGGTTATGAAGTGGAATTAGCAGCCTGAAATCAGCGAATTTGGGATGCTTTTATTTTGGTTTGGTAGCGGATTGGTATTTCCTTTTTCACAAATAGCCATTTCAGTTTTACGTTTCCAATAATATTCATCTCTAGCTCTTTGTCTGAAAAAAAACTGATGACTGTTTTTAAATGATCCAGTAGGCTGCCATCGGGTTTTATAGAAATACCCAATGGTACGCGAAAATCGCTCCGTTGTTTTATCAGAATGTCGCTTTTTTCACCGATGGTGCCTACCAGTCTCTTGTCCACTATTACATCAGCAGCTATATCGGTCACTTTCACCTTAATCCTGTTGGGGTTATTAAACACCAGGTCAGCACCGAGTTTAATGCCCGATCCTCCCATTTTATCAAAGCGGACATTTTCTACTGTTTTGAAAGTAGGTGCATAGATTTTGCAAGAAGACATAGCAGCCATAGAAACAATGGCACACCAACCGATTATGAATTTGTGTCGCATATTTTTTTAGTTGACTATTCGCACGGAATCGCTGATTTGAACATTCATTTTTCCGCCTCCGGTAAAATTTCTAAAAGCAATTTCACCTTCTATCTCCAGCAATACGGTTTGAACCCTGCTATCCACCAATACGGCCACCAGGTCAGAAGCGGGAATTCGCAAGGACACAGGAAAAGAGGTGACTTTCCGACCCGGAATGCCTTGCTCCGGTTCCATGTGCAGGATACCTACACTTTTGCCGTTGATATAGAATTTTTCGTGGACGCTGGTAAGCGTTGAAGAGAGTAGATTGGGATTATTGAATTCTGCAACCGTTACCAACTCATAACCCGAGGCAGAAAGCCTGCGAAGTTGGCTACTGTGTTGGCTCTGCAGTTGCACATCTTTTCTATTCAGCAGCACAATACCCAAAAACAAAACCGCCAGGAACAAAACACCGCCTATTCGCTTTTCATAACACAATAATATTTGCGTTTTTCACAATGCTGTGCAAATTATTCACAAAGCAAATTCGGTGTCATGTTTCGGTTACTTTCACAACAATGAAAATTATCGGAATCACAGGCACCTTAGGAGCCGGCAAGGGCACTATCGTTGATTACCTGACACAGCACCATGGTTTTGCTCATTTTTCGGTGCGCGGATACCTCTCTCAGATTATTAAAGCAAAAGGAGAAACCGTAAACCGCGATTCCCTGGTTGCCACGGCTAATGATCTGCGCGAAAAAAACGGCCCTAGCTTTATTGCACAGGAACTTTTTCGCGAAGCCCTGGAAAGTGGGCAGGACTGCATCATAGAAAGCATCAGAACGGTGGGTGAAGTGCAAGCGCTGCGCGAAAAAAACGGATTCCATTTATTTGCAATAGATGCCGACCAGCATTTGCGCTACGAAAGGATAGTAGAGCGCGCCAGCGAAACGGATAAAGTAAGTTTTGAAACCTTTGCGGCCAACGAAGCACGCGAAATGAACAATACCGACCCGAACAAACAAAACCTGAGCGCCTGCATGGCTTTAGCCGACTATCGGTTTAACAACGATGGCAGTTTTACAGAACTGTATGCCCGTATAGATGAGGTGCTCGAAAAAATTAAATGATTTAAAAATTCAGGATTATGAGCGAGACAAAACAAGACCACTACGTGCGCCCAAGCTGGGATGAATATTTTATGGAAGTGATGGATGCCATCAGCAAGCGGGCTACCTGTGGGCGCGGCAGAAGCGGGTGCGTAATAGCGCGCGATAATCAGTTGCTGGTAACAGGATATGTGGGCTCACCGGTAGGCTTGCCCCATTGCGATGAAGTAGGCCACCAGATGAAAAAAGTGATTCATGAAGATGGCAGCATTACCGAACACTGTGTGCGCACGGTGCATGCTGAACAAAATGCCATTTGCCAGGCAGCCAAGCGAGGAGTATCGCTGGATGGTGCTACGCTTTATTGCAGAATGACCCCGTGCCGGGTATGCGCCATGCTCATTATCAATTGTGGTATAAAGCGGGTAGTATGCCAGCGCAAATATCAGGCGGGCACCGAAAGCGAAGCCATGTTTTTAACGGCTGGCGTAAAACTGGAATTTTTCAGCGAAGACGTGCAGAGCTACGAGAAGCATAAGTAGCCTTTTTAAAACTGCACTTTCCAGCTAAACACCGGCACAATTCCCAAATTGCGTTTGGTTACAATCAGCTTCTTAGATACATCGTATACTTCACCGGCTACATTCTGCCGGTTGATGATATTCTGAGCGTCAAACGAAAAAATCCAACTGTATTTCTTCTTGTTTCTTCGGAAGCTGGCCCCAAAATCAATGCGGAAATAATCAGGCAACTTTTGAGAGAAGGCTTCTTCCTCTCGCGTCACGGTTTGATTTTCGGTAATTGACTTTTCCAGGTCCACCGGTGTGTAGCGTTGCCCACCCCGCCATATTATCCGGGTATTAATACCGATGATATTGTTCTTTCGTTTGCCTACCGTAAATTCTTTTCCACCTAGCGCATTCATTACATAATTTACATTGTAAGCAGTGCTGCGCCACACATTCTCAGTTGTTTTATAGCGGGAATCAAACAGCGAGGTAGTAAATACAAAAAAGTATTGCCTGCTAAAAAATTTCTCGACCGTAAGTTCAATACCATAATTAATACCATGGCCTGAGGACTGTAATGGAAACTGAACAAAGCCTTCGTTGTAATTCATAATGGAATAATTCCGATGGGCCGAATCGTTCCCCACCGGTACCCGGAAGAGATATTGAACGTATGCCTCTGTTTTAAATCTGAAATCTTTTAAAAAGCTCAGAGAATATCCAGTTACGAAATGGAACGCTCTGCTAAAATCAAGTTGACGGTTTTGCATGACTCCGTTCGGGGTCTTGTAAGAAACATAAGTAGATATAGCATCTACCCTACTATGCAAACCGGCACCCAAACTCAACGTTTGTGCTTCAGTAATCTTGTACTCCATGCCGAGGCGCGGTTCCACATAAAACTTGTTATTAATTTCCGGAAAGGTAAAGTGTAATCCCGTATTCATCTGCAACCGATCGCTGAAACGGTGCCTCCACTGCATATAGGCCTGAGCGGTCCAGGTGCTGCCTTCATTGTCTACAAAGTTCAGCCGGCTGCTAGCGGCAAAAGAATACAAGGCACTGGATAGTTTATAATCGTTGTGGCTGAAGAGGCCTCCTACCCGAACCGAATTTCGCGTATTCAACTTCGTATGTGCCAGCACATGCGCTCGCCAGGTGCGATAGATGAATAAATCTTCCGACAAATTGAATGGTTTAAAATCTCCATCGAGCGAATCGGAAGTGCTGCTATTGTTCGTGTAGCTATAACTAAGCACGGATTTGATATATGTCTTGGCATCCGGCAGAAGATATAAATGCGTAAAGCCGGCTACGCCCATCCACTGCTTCTGGTTGTAATCCGTCTTGTCCGAAAAAGATTTCCAGGTGGCAGTATCACGCTTAGCTTTCTCCCCCAATCCACTTAAGCCTCCAAGGCCAAACACAGTAAAGCTTCCGGCCTTTTGGGTAGGGAAATAAAAATTGAAACTAAGGTCCTGATATTTCGGGCTCACATTCCCTCCGATGTCAAAACCCATTAAGGCAAATAACTCCAGGGTAGAGTAGCGATAGTTAACCAAATAGGAACCTTTATATTTTTTGCCGAAACCACCTTCCAAAGCCACCTCCGCTCCCAACACACCCAATTGGATGGCAAACTCCCGTTTACCGGCATTTCCCTTTCTTAGATTCAAATCAAACACTCCGCTCAATGCGTTACCGTACTCAGCCGCAAAGGCTCCCGAATAAAAATCGGTATTGGTGAGCATATTGCTGCTGAGCATACTTACTCCACCTCCCGTGGCTCCTTCACTTCCGGCAAAGTGATTTGGGTTAGGTATCTCCACCCCTTCCATTCGCCAAAGCAAACCACGCGGAGAATTTCCACGCACTACAATTTGATTATTCTCATCATTGGAGGTCATTACTCCCGCAAAACTCTGCGCCATGCGGGCGGGGTCGTTAAGCGTTCCTGCATAGCGATTCATTTCTTCCGCACTAAAGCTGCGGGCGCTCACACTGGCAAATTCGTTATTTGCCTTACCCTTATCACGTTGCTGAGTTACCACTACTTCGGCCATATTGTTCACCCGCTCCTGCATTTCCACATTCAGGATGGTTTCCTTGCCGGAATTGACAAGCACCTCGGCAACCACAGCATCTTCGTAGCCGATATAAGTGAAGCGAATGGAGTTTCGCCCCACGTTTACGCTTTGCATCAAAAAGTTACCTTCCTCATCGGTAGCAGCACCCACCACAGGGTTACTTTGCAGCACCACCACATTTACGCCCACCAGCGGTTGCTTACTTTCTTTGTCCACTACGCGGCCGCGTATGGTGGACACAAACTTCTGTGCACTCAAATGAGCTGGCACCAACATACTTAGTAGTAGAAAAAACGTGGTAGCAATATATCTCACTGTAAAAAAATAGGAGCCGCAATATAACTGCGAGCTTAACGACTTGTAGTATGTTTTTTATCAGTGAGGCATAAAATCATTGGGCGCGAATCGGTATATTTGGCGCGATGCTTCGCAGGGTTGCCTTTATTTTTTCCGTTTGCTTATTGCTACTTCAACTGAATGCCTGCCGCAAAGGCTGCAAAAATGTTGACTGTCAAAACGGTGGAGAGTGTTTCAATGGCAGTTGCCGTTGCGAAGGCCGATGGAGTGGCCTGTACTGCGACACGCTCTGTCCCATTGGGTTTGAAGGGCGCTATTGCGCATCCCTTTCACGTACCAAGTTTATCCGCACCTGGAACGCCACCACTTTCAGCACCAGTGGCACAAACCAACATCTATTATATATCACAGCAGGCAGTTTTGCCGAGCAGATTGTCATCTCTAATTTTAACAACGAAGGATTTACCGTGACTGCTTCCATGTTGGACTACGATAAGTTTGAAATACTACCGCAAAATGCCACCGGCTCCTACACCGGACCCGTGGAGGGCAGCGGTTACATGAACGGCCAAAAGCTGGGTGTAAACCTCACAAAACAAGGCATAGATTACTTTGCCGACTGCAACCGTTAAGCCATGTCCAAAGCAATTTCTATAGATGTAATTTACAGCGATGATGACCTGGTGATTGCCAATAAACCGGCAGGCATTACAGTTATTCCCGAACGCAACCACCCGGAAAGAGACACGGTGCAAACCTTGCTCGAAAAACAATTTGGCAGATTGTGGGTCGTGCACCGCATCGACAAGTTTACCAGTGGCGTTTTGTGTTTTGCTAGAAATGAAGCCGCGCACCGTCACATATCGCTGCAATTTCAAAACCACGAAGTGCAGAAAACATACACGGCAGTGGTGCAGGGGCGGCTAAACGAACCGGAAGGAGTTATTGACGCTCCTATTGCCGAAAGCCAGACCAAGCCTGGCACTATGCTAATTCATGCCCGGGGCAAATCTGCTGTCAGTATCTACAAAGTACAGCAGCAATTTCGGCATGCTGCGGTGGTTAGTATAGAAATTAAAACAGGGCGCACTCACCAGATTCGGGTGCACATGGCCTACATCGGTCATCCCTTACTGGTGGATGAAGTGTATGGCAAAACCGAGGCTTTTTACTTTTCCACTATCAAAAGAAACTACAAGCCCTCCGGTGAAGAAGAACGCCCCACCATTGCCCGATTGACTTTGCACGCAGCCAGTTTACAGCTGACACATCCGGTGCGCCATACCATTTTGCTGGCCGAGGCCCCCCTTCCAAAAGATTTGGATACACTTATTAAACTACTTTCGAAATACGATTCATAGAAAATACAAGCTGTGCTGCAACTAGGAAAAATAAACTCGCTTAAAGCGTTTCGTAAAACTGATTTTGGATGGATACTCATTAACCGCGAAGCGGATGAAGTGCTGTTGCCCAACCGTTTTTCGCCCAAAAACATGAAACCCGGTGACACCGTTCAGGCGTTTGTATACAAAGACTCTGAAGACCGGCCGGTGTGCACCACGCAGACCCCTAAAACCATGGTTAACGAGTTTGCATGCCTGCGCGTGAAAGAGGTGAGCAACGTGGGTGCATTTTTAGATTGGGGACTGGATAAAGACCTCTTTCTTCCGTTTCGGGAACAGAAAAAAAGAGTCAGCGATGGAGAGTGGAGTTTGGTATATGTATTCCTGGATGAAAAGTCGGAACGTATTGTAGCTACCAATAACATTGGTAAGTATATTCAGCCTGCTGATGCCGCTTTAAAAGTAAACGACCCCGTAGACATTTTAATTGCCGATGACATTAACATTGGTATACGAACCGTAATCAACAACAAGTATTTAGGCCTGCTTTTTAAAAATGAAATTTTTGGTGACATAGCTCCTGGCATGCATGTAAAAGGTTATGTCAAAAAACTACGTGAAGACGGGAAAGTAGATGTAGCGCTGCAAAAGCAAGGAATTCAAGCAGCCAAGGATGTAAAAGAACTGTTGCTGGAGAAGCTCATTGCTGCTAAAGGATTACTGAAACTGAGTGATGATTCCACGCCTGAAGAAATATACGAACACCTGGGCATCAGTAAGAAGAATTTCAAAAAGGCAGTGGGTATGCTCTACAAAGAAGGTAAGGTAATTCCCGGGGATAGCTACATAAAACTGGCACCCGAAAAGAAGTAGCCATTGAACTTAAATTTAAGCTGGCTGTTTGTTCTTTAAAAGTATTAGGAATTGTAAATATTAATTCGCTATCTTCGGTCACTTTTTTAACCAAATCAACAAATGAAAAACTTCTCCTCGCTCTTCGTTGCCCTGGTAGCATTCGTAGCCACAAATGCACAAACACCTTTTCAGCGTGTATACACCACACTGAATACAAAATGCCAAAACAGCACCTGCCACAGTGCCACTGCGGTGGATGGTTCACAGTCGCTTTTGTTCGATGGCTCCGAAGCAGCCGTCTACAATGCGTTGGTAAACGTAACATCCGGAAACGCCTCTTCAGTTGCCAAACACGAGAAACTGGTAAAACCCGGTCACCCGTATATGAGCTTCCTGCTGCGCAAAATGGCTGGTTCAGGCTTTGATACCGATTTAGCATTAGATGCCAGCGAGGGAACCCTCATGAACGACATTAACGGTAATCAACTCAGTAATAAAGAGATTGAGTTTGTGCGCCAGTGGATCATGTTCAGTGCCAAAAAAACATACACCAACAACGAGCCTAAACCGGACTACCAGTTGGTAAGTGATTACTACGATAACCCTACTTATTCATTTCTGCCAAAGCCGGCTAAGCCTGCAGCGGGTACCGGTATTCAATTCAGAATGGGTCCGGTGTTTTTGCCTTCTACCGGTGCTATAGAACAGGAATGGTTATTGCAGCAAGAGGTTAACTTCCCGGTGCTTCCCGAGGTAGACAGAATTGAAGGTTTCATGAATCAGCAGTCGCACCACTTCTTGTTGTTCCAATTCATGGACTCCGGTGCGGCAGCCTATCGCGATTTTGGTATGGAGAAAGTGGCCATTGTAGGGGGAGCCACTTCGTTTGATGGCGACAAATATTTGACCAGTGCTTGGCAGGATGATGCAGAGTTTTTATTGCCAACCGGCACGGCCCTGTTCTGGGATAAGAAAACATATCTCGATATGAACTATCATATCAAGAATTACAATGCTACTTCTCCCCTGCCTTGCGATTTTTACTTCAATATTTACTACCAGCCACGCAACCCGAACACCATTGAGATGAAAGCCAATCTGGTAAACAATGTTGGCTTATTTCTGCCACAAGGCGTGCAAAACAGAACCTATGACGACCCGGACAATAACGGAAGCAAAGAATGGAGATATATGTGGGCACTCACCTCACATGCACATAAATACGGTACCGATTTCGACTTGTATGTAAGAGACACTACCGGTGATATGAGCAACAAAGTGTATGAAGGATTTTGGGACTATACCAATAACGTAGACAAAGGATTTTATGATTGGGAGCACCCCTCTACCCGCTACTGGGACAACTTTTTGCCTATTAAGTTTGGTAAGCACGGTAGCGTGAATGCCGGTATAGTAGCCAAAACACAATGGGACATTCAAGAGCCGTTTGTCACTTTTGGTTTCACCACCGATGACGAAATGCAATTGTTCTACTATTTCTATACCAGCCAATTGCCCGGTGCTGTATCTTCTATTAATAATCCGGAGCAAGCAGGCATTTACTTCAATGTAGTGCCTAACCCAAGCAATGGCAATGGAAAAATCCTTTATCAGCTTGACCAGGATGCGGCTGTATCGGCCAGTATCATCGATATTGCCGGTAATGAAGTGACTCATCTGAACACCGAAAATCAGGTAGCCGGTTTGCAGCAGATTTCGCTGGAAGGTAACAACCTGGCAGCAGGTATTTATTTTGCCAAGTTAAACATCAATGGCACGGTATACACCAAGAAGTTTGTAGTAACAGAGTAACTCTCGGGTCTACAACCCTTTAAATTAAGAGCGCGATGCCTTTGGCATCGCGCTCTTAATTTTATAAAGCTCCTGCTTTTATCGATTCCACTATTGAGGGGTCCAGTAAGGTAGAGATATCGCCCAGATTAGACGTATCCCCTTCAGCAATCTTGCGAAGGATTCTGCGCATTATTTTTCCGCTGCGGGTTTTAGGCAAGCCTGTTACAATCTGTATTTTATCGGGGCGGGCAAATGGTCCAATTTTTTCGGCTACGTGTTTACGCACATCCGCTATCAATTGCTCCGGAGCCGGATGATGCCGGTCGCAGATAACAAATGCATAAATACCCTGGCCCTTTATATCGTGCGGATAAGCCACCACAGCCGACTCCACTACTTCGCCATGCATATTAATCGCATCTTCCACCTCACCGGTGCCTATGCGATGGCCCGATACATTAATCACATCATCTACACGACCTGTAATGCGGTAATAGCCATCCATATCTCTGCGACAACCATCGCCCGTAAAATAATATCCGGGGTAGGTAGAAAAATAAGTTTGCCTAAAACGCTCATGGTCGCCAAATACCGAGCGCGCCATGCCCGGCCAGGGAAACTTAATACACAAATTGCCCTGCACATCGTTGCCTTGTATTTCGTGGCCGTTTTCATCGAGCAACACCGGCTGCACACCCGGCAAAGGCAACGTGGCGAAAGCCGGCTTTAATCGGGTAACATTAGCGATGGGAGAAATGAGCACTCCTCCGGTTTCGGTTTGCCACCAGGTATCTACAATGGGGCATCGTCCCTTGCCCACATTTTTATGATACCACTGCCAGGCTTCTTCGTTAATAGGTTCGCCCACAGAGCCCAACACCCGCAACGAAGACAAATCTTTCTGCGCAAAAATCTCCTCGCCAAAAGTTTCTAAAGAGCGAATAGCGGTGGGGGCCGTGTAAAAAATATTCACTTGGTGTTTATCCACCACATCCCAAAAACGACCGTGGTCCGGAAAGGTGGGAGTGCCTTCGAACATCACCGTAGTGGCACCATTCAGCAATGGGCCATAGACTAAATAGGAGTGACCCGTTGCAACCCACATCAGCCGTGCAGAAACACCTCGCCGGTTGATAGTTAAATACCATTGAGAAAATATAAGCGCTATACACCCTATAGCCCCCAGTGGTATGAAACACGCCTTTCCGGTTTACGGTGCTACCTGAAGTATACGGGATAAAGAGGTTCTTCTGACTCCATAGGGGCGGCTGAGTTCTCTGTTAACTCATCCCCATCAGGAGGCCTCAATGCCTACCATATATCGGCGGAGTCATGCTGACAGGCAGCTGCCGGTGATTAAACACCACACAACGCTGTACCCCCGGAGTGTGCTCCAGTGCCTGGTCTACTATCTTTTTCAGTTCAATCAGCTTGTCTCCCCGGTAAACGGCATCGGCTGTGAGTACTGTGGTGCAACCGGCATCGTTGATACGATCGGCAATAGAGGTGGCCGAAAATCCGGCAAATACCACCGAGTGCACAGCCCCAATACGGGTGCAGGCAAGCATAGCCATGGCCGCCTCGGGTATCATGGGTAAATAGATGCACACCCGGTCGCCCTGCTTAACGCCCATTGCCAGCAGCGCATTGGCCAGGCGACATATCTCGCGGTGCAACTCTGCATACGTAATCGTGCGCGATGCTTCCGCGGGGTTGTTCGGTTCCCAGATGATAGCCGGTTGATTGGCCATTGCAGGCAAATGACGGTCGAGGCAATTGAACGACATATTGCATTGCGCTCCCGAAAACCATTCCACTTTCGCTGTTTCAAAATCCCACCGCAGCACCTGCTCCCAGGGGCGGTGCCATTGAAAACCCTGCGCCACCTCTGCCCAAAATGTTTCCGGTTGTTCTATACTGCGCAAATACGCGGCCTGATAGGCTTCAAAATTCTGTATCTGATTCAATGGTCTGTGGTTTAAAGGTTAGTCAAATCGGATGGCCTTGAGTGGAGAAATAGCCGACACCAGCATAGCCGGAAGCAGCAAGAGCAAAAGGGTTATTAAAATAGTGGCTACGTTCAGCCCGGCTATCCAGGCCCAGTTGAGCTGCACGGGGGCATAACTCAGGTAATAACTCTCCTGCGGCAGTTTCACAAAATGGAAATAATCTTCGGCCAGGCACAGCCCGATGCCCGCCACATTACCCAACAACAAGCCACAGGCAATAATCACCGCGCTGTAGTAAATAAAGATATTGCGGATGGAGGCCCCGCGAGCGCCCAGCGCTTTCAGAATGCCAATCATATTGGACCTTTCCAGAATAAGAATGAGCAATGCCGTTATCATATTAATAACCGCCACCACCAGCATCAGCGACAGGATGATGAGCTCGGTGAGGCTTTGAATATCCAGCCACTCAAAAATGCCGGGGTTCATGGACTTAATGGTGGTGACATCCAGTTCGCTATTGCTCATGCGGCCATAAATCTGCTCGCCAATTACATCCAGCGGGTCTTTGCTCAGCTCGCGATAAGTGTCGGGGCTTAGCAAAGCGCCAAAGAGCGTGAGAAAATAAGCCCGGGTGCGGCTTTTGAACAGGTTGCCCTCTTTCAAAAACACCTCGAAGCCACCCACGGTGTCGGGTCCCCAATGGTTGAGTTCCTGGATTACGGCTATGTCGGTGATTACATACCGCGCATCAAATTCTTCGAGGCCGGTTTCGTAAATGCCCTGTATATAAAACTTGCGGGTGGTAAATGCCCGGCTCTGCTCGGTACCCGACTGCTTAAAGTTAATGAGCACCTTATCGTTGAGTTTCAAATGCAGCCGCCTGGCGGTTATGCTGGATATAATAATGTGCTGCAGGGCACTATCGGTGCCGGGTTGCAGCAAGCGTCCTTGCTTTAAGTAGGGAGCAAAGTTGTTCCAGTCAAAATCGCGGCCGGCCCCCTTGAGCACAATCCCTTCAAAATCATCCTGCGTTTTCAGGATGCCGGCCTTGAGGGCTGTTACCTGTATGTGGCGGGCTTCGGGAATGAGCGAGGGCGTGTCGTAAAAATCCTGATGCACATAGACTGGTTCGCCCAGCAGATAATTGCTGAGGCTGTATGGCTGCACCAATATGTGCGACCAAAAGCCCGTTACCTTGTTGCGTATCTCGTGCTGAAAACCATTCACCATGCTGGTGGCAATAATCATGGTGGACAGGCTGAGGGCCACTGCAGCAATGGCTATGCGAATAATGAACGAAGAGAACCCTCTCCGGTTGCTAAAGGCAATTTTGCGCACAATCAATAACTCCAGATTCAAGCCTTGGTGTTTTCAGCAAATATATTCTTTGGTGCATGAGGAGAAATAAAAAAGCCCGCGCCTGAAGGCGCGGGCTGTCAGTCGCTTTCGCGGTGGTATGGTTTAGTGGAACTGTTCGGTTTCGGTAGAGCCGGCCAAAGCAGTGGTAGAGCTTTGTCCCTGCTGCACTACGTTTTGCACGGCATCAAAATAGCCGGTGCCTACAAACGATTGGTGCTTGATAGCCTTAAAGCCATCTTTCTCCATCGCAAACTCGCGCTGCTGCATTTCGCTGAATCCGGCCATGCCTCTTTCTACATAGTTCTTAGAAAGTTCGAACATAGAAGAGTTCAAGGCGTGGAATCCGGCCAGGGTAATGAACTGGAACTTGTAACCCATGGCGGCAATATCTTCGCGGAAAGTGAGCATCTGCTTTTCGTCCATGTATTTAGCCCAGTTGAATGAAGGCGAACAGTTGTAGGCCAACATTTTGCCCGGGTATTTAGCATGGATGCCGGCTGCAAACTCGCGCGCTAATCCTAAATCAGGATTGCCGGTTTCCATCCATATCAGGTCGGCATATTCGGCATAGGCCAAACCGCGGTCGATACCCTGCTCCAATCCGTTTTTCACATAGTAGTATCCTTCGGGGGCACGCTTGCCGGTGATAAACTTGTGGTCGCGGGGGTCGATATCGGAAGTGATGAGGTTGGCTGCTTCGGCATCGGTGCGGGCAATGACCAACGTGGGCACATTGCATACATCGGCTGCCAAACGAGCAGCTACCAGTTTGTTGATAGCCTCTTGTGTAGGCACTAATACTTTACCGCCCAGGTGACCACACTTTTTAGCTGAAGCCAATTGGTCTTCCCAATGCACACCCGCTGCACCGGCTTCTATCATGCCTTTCATGAGTTCAAAAGCGTTCAGATTGCCGCCAAAACCGGCTTCGGCATCGGCTACGATAGGCACCATCCAGTCGCGCTGTGGTTCACCTTCCATGTATTCAATCTGGTCTCTACGCATTAAAGCGTTGTTGATACGTTTTACCACGGCCGGAACCGAATTGGCCGGATATAAAGATTGGTCAGGATACATTTCGCTGCCCAGGTTGGCATCGGCAGCTACCTGCCAGCCTGAAAGGTAGATGGCTTTCATGCCGGCTGCTACTTCCTGCACGGCCTGATTGCCGGTGAGCGCACCCAAACCCGATACCCATGAATCGGTGTGGAGGCGTTTCCACAATTTCTCGGCACCATTGCGGGCCAAAGAATATTCGATTTGCACCGAACCGCTGATGTTGATGACTTCCTCGGCTGAGTATGGACGGTTTACGCCTTTCCAACGGGGGTTGGTTTCCCATTCTTTTTTGAGCGCTGTGGCTCTTTCTGATTTTGTTGCCATTGTTGTAATTAAGAATTTAGAATTGGTGAATTAAGAATTATTTATTTTTTGAGTGGACACAATTATTTTTCCGATAATGTTATCTATTGTTTTCAATTGTTCAAGCAAGCCCAACGGTTCAGGATAACCTTCCGAATCTCTGCACAACATCAACCAATACTCTGTTTCCAATACCTCTTTGTGCGCTATTTTGAACTTATGTATAAAATCCTTTTTACTCTCGGCACTTTGTGCCTCTCTGGCGTTGGCTCCTATGGAAGTTCCGGAACGCAATACCTGCCGGGCTACTTCATATTTTCTGCCTTCCTCCAACTTAGCTACATACTTGATGATGTCTAATGCAAATTGATACGTTAAGTCCAGAATCAAATTTTGCTTCGTGTTGCCCATCCTCAAATATTAATCTTACTCAATTCCGCTATCTCTCATTCTCCATCCAATCATTCTAAATTCTCCATCCTATATTTCTCCTGAATCTGCTAATCAATACATCGTTTTAATCAATTTCCTCATAAGCCGGCAAGGTCAGGAACTCTTTGTAATCGCCCTGCTGAACCAGCTCGTCAAAAATTTCGATGGCGCGTTTCATGGTAGCGGTGTTGAAGGCCGCTTCGCCCACATACGCCTTTACGGCTTCCAGTTCGCTGGGCAGTAGCTCTTTAAACAATTCGTAAGTCACTGTGCGTCCATCTTCCAATTTAGAGCCTTCTTTTATCCATTGCCAAACCTGCGTGCGCGATATTTCGGCTGTAGCCGCATCTTCCATCAGGTTGTGCAGGGCGGCAGCGCCTACTCCGCGCAGCCAGCTTTCTATATACAAGATACCCACGTTGATATTCATGCGCAAACCGGCTTCGGTAATGGTGCCCGCGGGTGGCGTAAGCAAATCGGCCGGGGTATACACCTCGCCCTCGCGGGTGATGTGATAGTTGTTCGGAGTTTTCATGTGCTCGTTGAACACCTCCATAGCCACACCCACCAGGCCGGGGTGCGCTACCCAGGTGCCATCGTGCCCGTTGGTGGCTTCGCGGATTTTGTCCTGCTTTACTTTGTCGATAGCCGCATTATTGGCCGCTTCGTTATTCTTGATTGGAATAAAAGCGCTCATGCCGCCCATGGCGTGCACGCGTCTTTTGTGGCAGGTCTGAATCACCAGTTTGCTGTAAGAAGCCATAAATGGCACAGCCATGGTTACCTGTCCGCGGTCGGGCAATACATAGCCGGGGAGATTGCGCAGCTTTTTGATGTAAGAGAAAATATAATCCCAGCGTCCACAGTTGAGGCCGGCCATGTGCTCGCGCAGTTCGTAGATAATTTCGTGGAGCTCAAAGGTGGCGGTGATGGTTTCTATAAGCACCGTAGCCTTAATGGTGCCTTGCGGAACGCCCAGTTCGTTTTGCGCCAATACAAACACATCGTTCCAAAGGCGGGCTTCCAAATGGCTTTCCATTTTGGGCAGGTAGAAATAAGGACCCGTGCCATTGGACAGCAGTTGCTTTACGTTATGAAAGAAGAACAATCCAAAGTCAAAGAGCGAGCCGCTCATGATTTCGCCATCTACCTTCACATGCTTTTCGGGCAGGTGCCAGCCGCGCGGACGCACCATGAGCACAGCCGTTTTTTCATTCAGCTTGTATTCTTTGCCGGCTTCGTTTTTAAACGATATGGTTTTGCGAATGGCATCGCGGAGGTTGATTTGTCCGTCAATGTTATTGGTCCAGAAAGGGGAATTGGAATCTTCAAAATCGGCCATGAAGACCTTGGCGCCCGAGTTGAGGGCGTTGATAATCATTTTGCGGTCTACCGGTCCGGTGATTTCTACGCGTCTGTCCTGCAGGTCGGCCGGGATGGGGGCTGCTACCCAATCGCCCTCGCGGATGGCCTGGGTTTCGGGCAAAAACTGCGGAGGATGACCGGCATCCATCCACTTTTGCTTTTCTACGCGGGCAGCCAGCAGTTCCAGCCTTCTGGCGTTGAAGGTGCGCTGCAGCTTGGCCACAAAGGCGAGTGCCTCGGGGGTGAGTATTTCTGCAAAGGCGGGGCTGATGGTGGCGTTTATCTCTAGACCGGGAATAAGTGTGGTAGCCATGTGCTGAATTTTCGCGGCAAATATGAAAAGAATTATGAATTAGCGAAAATTCGCTGGGATAGAAAATCAACAATGGGGAATGGGAGGATTAAAAATGGAGGGATGTAATCAGACCATTACAATTTGATGATTTGGTAATTTGATGATTTGATAATGGTGGCGGGCAGAACGGAGCCTCTATTGCTTTTCCCTTCGGCTAAAGCCAAAGGCAGTGGCAGGATAAGCGGAAGATTGTCTTTTATTGGGCGGCTAAAGCCGCCTGACAATTATCTATTAGCAATGAACAATAAACAATAGTGCTTCTGTCATTGTCTTACCGGTTGGTGTCCCCCCTACCGCAAGATCTTAGGCGGTTGAGAAACCTGCCAATACGGCAATACATCCTTGCAGAACGGTTTTGCATGCTTGCACAATGGTTATGCAAGCTTGCAGGACAGCTTATCATGCTTGCACAATGGTTAAGCAACCTTGCAGAACGGTTTTGCAAGCTTGCACAAAGGTTATGCAACCTTGCAGGATAGCTTTGCAAGCTTGCACAATGGTTAAGCAACCTTGCAGGACAGCTTTGCAAGCTTGCACAATGGTTAAGCAACCTTGCAGGATAGTTTTGCAAGCTTGCACAATGGTTATGCAACCTTGCAGGACGGTTTTGCAAGCTTGCAGGACAGTTGCAAGCTTGCACAATAGTTATGCAACCTTGCAGGACTGTTTTGTAAGCTTGCACAATGGTTATGCAACCTTGCACAAGAAAAATGTATACTTGTAAAACAAATTTGCAAGCTTGCAAAGGAGAAAAACAAGCTTGCAGAACAAAAAAGTAAGCTTTCAACCTGTTTAATCATCCTAAAACCCAGTTATAATGATTAGTTCAAACCCAAAATGCCGCTTAACCTATCACCGGCTTGCCGGCACCGACCTCAACCAAATGGCCCATGCCGTGGCCGATGGCATTTACGGCAACCCCGGCACCTTTGCCGCGCCTCCGGTTACCCAGCCGGTGTTTGAGGGGTTGCTCACCAGTTATCACAACGCCTACGAGGATTACAAAAACGGAGGCAAGAACCAGAAAGGGGCTTACCTCGTTGCCAAAAACAACCTGATGGGCAGCCTGGACCAACTGGCCGACTATGTAGACGCGCTGCCGGGCCTCACCGAAGCCACTATTTACCTGGCGGGCTTTACGCCCACCAAAGCCAGCGACACCAAAGCCGTGGTGCCTGCCCCTCCGGTGATTAAAAGTGTTACTCAAGGCCCCTCCGGCTCGCTGGTGGTGGAGGCCGATGCCGTGCCCGGTGCCGATTTTTATGGTTGCCTGGTATCAAAAACCAAGCTGGACGGCAACAGCGGCATTATCTTCTTTGAAGGCAACCTGATTATTGAAAACGCCAGCCTGCGCCTGGAGGTAAACAAAGGCCGCAAAAAAACCATCAGCAATCTGCAACCCAAAGAAGAATACTGGTTTTATATGTATGCCGGCAACAGCGCAGGCGTTAGTGCCCTCAGCGCACCCATGAGCCGTATTTGTCTGTAAACTCTTTTACCGGCTTATCTTTAAACCAGCTCCCGCTCCGCGGGGCTGGTTTTGTTGGGATAGTAGGGGAAGTATTTGGGTTAGTGGTAACTGTAATACCCCCCATATCAAAAATAACGCGCGACTGAATAGCTTAAAAAACTTCCTCCTATATTCGTAAAACTGGAAATAGGAGGAAGTTTTAATAAATAAAACTTCCGCTATAAGTAAGTTAGGCGTAATGCTATAACGACCGACAGTGCTAACATAAAACCGACAGAAAAACGACCCGAAAGTTAACGCTTCGCAAAATTAAAAGAGCTGCAATGCAACCGCACAAGCCGACCCAAATTGCAGCACATTTAATTTTGCCCAACCGCACCAAGACATTCGGACGGTTGACAATTTGAAGGCAACTTTGGACAGAAAAACGATTTTAAAACTTAACTTAGCGACCTAAATAATTAACAGCAAATATTTAATGAAATTAGTAACACAGACACCGAAAAAAGCATTGAAAGCCTTCTTAAAGCAAAAGCCTTTGAGAAGTGAAATTGACGTTTTTAAAACAAATCTCATTGCTTTGCTCGACAAAATAAGTGTTATTGAAAAGCGACCAAAAGACGAAAGCGAAGAACATTTTAAAAAACGACCTGCGTGACTTTTTACGTGACACTTATTACCGTGACACAAACGCCATCAACACTAAAGACAAGAAAGACCTTGTAATTCATCTTGGTAAGACAACCGACAGCGAAGTTGGAGTAATTATTGAAGCCAAAAGACCAACTAATATTGGAGAAATGGTAACGGCTGACAATCCAAATAAAAAAGCACTTCACGAACTTATACTTTACTACTTAGACGAAAGAAACCAAGCAGAAAATAACCAACTGGAAACAGCTTGTAATGACCAACGTAAACCAATGGTTTATTGTTGATGCTAACTATTTTGACAAGCATATTTACCGCAACACTCAAATAAAAAAACTTTACGAAACCAAACGCAACGACAAAAAAGACAACCCTTGGTTTTATGAAGAAATTGCAAAAATAGTTTCCAAAATAGATGCTGAAATTCCTTGTGTTTACTTTGACATCAAGGAATATGATAAAGTTTTACGCAACAACAATAAAGAAGACGACAAAGAATTAATTGCATTATTTAAAATTCTTTCTCCAACTCATTTATTAAAAGTTGCGACACCAAACGACAGCAACTCTCTAAACGAAAAATTCTATAGAGAACTTCTTCACATAATCGGGCTTGAAGAAGTTAAAGAAGGTGGAAGAAATATAATTAGGCGTAAAAAAGAAAACCGAAACTTAGCTTCACTTTTTGAAGCAACTATTGAAGCATTAAATACAGAAGATGTTTTACATAGAATACCAGACCAATCTTTATATGGGGAAAATAAGGATGAAAGAATCTTTAATATTTCCCTTGAACTTTGTATCACTTGGATAAACAGAATACTTTTTCTTAAATTATTAGAAGGGCAACTCATAACTTATCATCAAGGAAATAAAGAATATCGCTTCTTAAATTCATCAGTCATAAACGATTTTGATGAATTATTTAAATGTTCCATAAAGTTTAGCTGTCAATTTAAAGAACGAACCGAAGCAATAAAAACCAAATATGGCAGAGTTCCATACTTAAACAGTTCTCTTTTTGAAATAAGCGAATTAGAAGACCTAACCATAAAAATAAATTCGCTTGACAACAACGGACAACTTGAAATAATTGGAACAACAATTTTAAAAGATATAAAAAAGAAGGCAGCTTCGCTGCCCACTTTGGATTATCTTTTTCAGTTTTTAGATGCTTACGACTTTGCAAGTGAAGGAACTGAAGATGTTCAAGAAGATAATAAAACAATTATTAATGCTTCAGTGCTTGGTAAAGTATTTGAGAAAATAAATGGTTACAAAGACGGTTCTATTTTTACACCTGCATTTATCACAATGTATATGTGTAAACAATCCATTCGGTTAGCAGTAGTAGAGAAATTCAACGTAACTAAAAAATGGAACATTAATCAATTTGATGAACTCTACAATAAAATTGACGATAAAAAAGAAGCAAACGAAATAATTAATTCGCTTAAAATCTGCGACCCAGCAGTAGGTTCTGGTCACTTTTTAGTATCAACACTAAACGAAATAATTGCTATAAAAAGTGAACTCGGGATTCTTATGGACGAAAAGGGGAAAACTCTTAGAGATTACGAAATTGAAATAATCAACGATGAACTTATTATTACTGATGAAAACAGTAACATCTTTGCCTACAATCCCACAAATAAAGAAAGCAACAGGATACAAAAAACGCTTTTCCACGAAAAGCAAACAATAATTGAAAACTGCCTATTTGGTGTTGACATCAATCCAAACTCTGTAAAAATTTGCCGTTTACGTTTGTGGATAGAATTATTAAAAAACGCATACTACAAAGAGGAAACTAATTATCTAGAACTTGAAACACTTCCAAATATTGACATCAATATTAAATGCGGAAATAGTTTATTGAGTCGATTTACTTTTGATTCCGATTTGAGCAAAGCCTTGAAAAGCATCAAATATGATGTAAAAGCATATAGAGGTTTTGTAAACGATTACAAGAACGAAAAAGCCGAGATGTTAAAAGAGGGTTGCAAAAAATAATCGATAGCATTAAATCTGATTTTAGAACTGAAATTGGGAACAATGACCCGAAGCAAATTAAACTTAGAAAACTTAGCGGAGACCTTTATAATTTACTGAATCAAGGTAAATTATTTGAACTTGACAGTAAGCAAAAAAAGAAACAAAAAGAAAATCAAGTAAAATTAGAAGCTGATATTACCATTCTTGCTAAAGAAATTGAGGAAATAAAAAATAACGTAATCTATAAAAGTGCATTTGAATGGCGTTTTGAATTTCCAGAAGTTCTTAATAATAATGGTGAATTTGAAGGCTTCGATGCTATTATTGGCAATCCGCCATACATTGGAGAAAAAGGGCATAAAGAAGTATTTAGAATTATTCGCCAAGGAAACCTTTCAAATTTTTATCAAAGGAAAATGGATATATTTTATTTCTTTTTTCATTTAGGTCTGCAATTGCTAAAAGAAAATGGAAAATTGGCTTATATCACCACTAATTATTATTTAACAAGTGACGGAGGAGAAAATTTACGAACTGACTTTAAAATAGTGCTACCGTAAATGGTCTAATTAATTTGAATGAACTTAGAATTTTTGAATCGGCTAAAGGTCAACATAACTTAATAACATTTTTAACCAAAGGCGTGAATAATTCTGCACTTGCACATAATTTAGTAACATCTGAAACTGGCGACTGCAACCAAGAACTATTTGATAAAGTAATTTCAGCACAAAACGAAAATTCAAAAATTTATTCAGCCCCACAATCTGAACTATATGAAACGACAAACAATTACATTCGTCTACAAGGCTTAGGAAATAAGGTAAATTCAACAAAAGACAACTCAATATTCAATAAAATTATAGAACAAGGAACTCCATTAATTGAAATTTGTGACATCAGCCAAGGAATTTTAAGTGGTGTTGATAGAATTTCAAATAAGCATATTGAAAATGAATTAACGCCAATAGAAAATATTAATCACGGAGTTTATGTTCTAACCAATGAAGAAGTAAAGAACAAGAAACTTTTAAAACAAGAGTTAGAATTAATTAGACCTTGGTTTAAGAATTCTGACATTCACAAATATTGGACATCAGATGAATCCAAATATCAAGTAATTTATGCGACACGGGATATTCAAATAGAAAATTATCCGACAATTAAAAAGCATTTTGAAAAGTTTGAGGCTGTAATCAAAAATAGAAGTCAAGAAAGAGGTGAAATGCAAGCAGCAGTAAAACTTGGAAAATGGTGGGTGATTTTTGCTGCAAGAACAAAATCTGTTTTTGAAGGAGAAAAAATAGTTTGCCCTCAACGGACTAAAACCAATGTTTTTGGTTACAACAATAGTATTTGGTATTCAAGTGCAGATGTTTATTACATAACTAACCCAAAAAAAGAAATAAATCTAAAATACATTCTTGCTCTACTTAACTCCAAACTATACTTCTTTTGGCTTTACAATAAAGGTAAACGAAAGGGAGAAAGTTTAGAGTTGTATTATACTCCGCTGACAGAAATTCCAGTTAAAAAAATCAGTTTAGCAGAACAACAACCATTTATAGATTTGGTTGAAAAAATAATAAGCAAAAAAGGAACTTCAACATCCGACTTGAAAAGAAAATTGACCAATTAGTTTATAAACTTTACGACATAACAGTAGAAGAACAAAATTTAATTGAAGGCAAATAATGAAGGGACTGCAATATTTTTTTACTAAATACGGAGAAGTGTATGCAGGTTGGAAATGGGAAGAAATGAATTTTCCTGAATACACAATTGTAATTCAAGGGACAAAACTTAAAGAATACAGAGAATTAAATCACAATGAAAAAACTCTTGAAAAAATCAGTGAGTATGGTTGGGTTTTTGGTAATGAAGTAATTGTAGGAACATTAGACGGAGAATCTTTTGAACCACCAAGAAAAAGTGCAGGTTTTTATACTGGATTCAACCACGACATTGAACACAAAACAATGTTTGTTTTTGGTGCAGGTGCATCAGCAAATTGTGTTTACGGTAACGACAACATTGAATTTCAAAAAGATGATTTAAGACCACCATTAGGACCAGCACTATTTGAAAAGCGTTTTAGAAATTATTACAACAAATACAAGGAGTTAGACAATCATTAAATCTTTTGCAAAGTGACGAAAACCCCGATGTAGAGGAACTTTTGAACGTGAATGGAAAAATATTCATAAGGAAAACAACCAAGTTGTATTAAGCCGACACATTAGTATTTTTTATTATTTACAGGAACTTTTGAAAGAAGTAAGTAATAAAGTAATCAATGAATACGATGCAAAAAATCTTTATGCAAAGTTGGGCAACAAACTTCAAAAGATTTATTCGGCAAGTGTAAAAACAACTTATGGAAGAACTACCGCAAAAAACTTTGCTTTTGTTTCTTTCAATCAAGACACAATTTTAGAAACATTCATTTCTCAACAGTTTAATATTCCGTTAAATAATTTAAACGATTACATAAGAGTAAACGAAAGTCCTTGTTATATATTTAAACCTCACGGTTCTTGGAATTGGGGTTGGCGTTTTCCCGCCACTTCA
Organism: Bacteroidota bacterium; assembly: GCA_016715625.1. Classification (GTDB taxonomy): domain Bacteria; phylum Bacteroidota; class Bacteroidia; order Chitinophagales; family LD1; genus Bog-950. The sequence goes on along the minus strand of JADJZU010000002.1, from coordinate 17,735 downwards.
AAGTTTAATGGCAATACATCGAATTGGTTATTTGAAAACAACATCAACCTTTTTCAGTTGTATTTTGAATTGCTTGGCGACCATATAAGTATGATAGACGGTAGCACTTGGGGTTATGAAACAATGCTTAACAAACATCATTTAGGACGATACACAATAGACAAATCCCAACTTCAATTAATAGGAGATGAAGATTTGAATAACTTTTTTCCTGCATTACTCCTTCCATATCGTGACAAACACGAGTTTACAATGCCAATGCAACATTTCAATTATATGACTGATTATTTCAGCAGTATGGAAACACTTGTTGTAATTGGTTGGAAAGGAAATGAAGAAGCATTTAACCGACAATTGTTTCAAAAAGCAAACCGAATAAAAAAAGTAATAATTGCAGACCCAAACCCCGACCTTGTAGAAAAGTTTTTAGAGCCAATTTTATCACGACAAGGAGTAACGAAAATAATTTATAAAAACTTTGAGGACTTTGTAGAAAATGGAATTGACAACGACATATAAGCCAACGCATTTGGTGGCACATTTGTATTTTTTGCAAACGCACAAAGCCAAACAAAAAAAATCCAAAAAGAGCCACCAAGCCAACGCACCAAGACAGCAACTATGACACGACACAACGACACCGAAAAGAGAAGCACATACGCCTAACAGCGGTTTGGCAAAAGTGGCGGTTCAGTGCTCCGCAGACACATTTGTGGTTAATCAAAGTTTAGTTCTCCGCATCAACATTTGTGGTAAAAATCGCCACCTTCGCCAAGCCGCAAAACGTTATAGGCAAGCTAAACCACACAACAGATGACATCAGTAATTATTTCATCTTTTCTTTTTCTTACAAGTTTCGGGACTGGTGACATTCGACAACAAGATGCAAAACCAGACACGACTTTAAAACAAAATACCACGACTGCTGACAAGCATTTAGTGACTGGTTGGTATTACATTACTAACTCTAAAAATGGTTGTAAAAGACAACTTGACAACACGACTGACTATTACTTTATTGACCCGACACCTATTGTAACATCGGTTAACTTTATCTTACTTAAAATATACAAAAGCAAGTATAGTGACGGTTACGGTTTGACTATGCAGCTCAATGAGAAAGGGGCTAAAGCTTGGAGCATTGCGACAGGTAAAGCTATTGGGGACAAGCTTGCATTTATTTTTGACAATAAATTACTCTACACCCCGACTGTAAATGCACAAATAGAAGGTGGGCAGACTGCATTAAACCGAGGCGACATATCAAAACGCGACTTAAAAAAGATTAAAAAAAATATAGAGGGACAAATGAAATAGCCTGCCTATAACATCGGCTTGTTGTAAGTGGGGTTGACACAGGAACTTCAACCGCTATTACTTTCTATTACCTTTGTGCTTGGCGACAAGTCGTAGCGTTTAAACCCCACCTACAACAAGCCGTCAAACGTTAGCGGCAAGCATAAACCAACACCGTACAAAGAATGAACCCTCTCATAAAACAACTTAAAAAATACGGAAATCTGACCTCTGAAATCGAAACAGAACTTAACGAAAAAATTAAAAGTCTGATAAAACAAAAAGGCGATTTTTTGCTCAAAGAAGGACAAATTGTTTCAAATTTATTCGTAATTGAAAAAGGGCTTGTTCGTTCGTTTTATAATATCAATGAAAGAGAAATTAATGTTTGGTTTGGTTTTGAGAGCGGAATTTTAGGTTCAGTAATGCCATTATTTTTTAGCCAACCTTCAATTGAAAACATTCAGTTTTTAGAAGACACCACTTTATATTATATCTCAAGCAATGACCTTGAAAGTTTCTACAAATCATCGCAGGAAATGAATACGATTGGTAGAAAAATGGCAGAAGAATATTGCAAAATTTTAGAGGAACGTTCTTTTTTATTACAAACACATACCGCAGAACAGCATTATCATTGGCTTTTGAAAAACCAACCCGAAGCTTTGCAAAGAATTTCTTTAGGACATATTGCTTCTTATTTGGGTATTTCGCAAGAAACATTGAGCCGTATTAGAAAGAAATAACGATTTTGACATTTGTCAAAAAAAGCACTTTTTAATTTTTGTTTCTTTGCATCAGTTAAAACAAAAGAACAATGAAATATTTATTTTTATCATTAGCAATCGTACTTGAAGTTGTAGGTTCGAGCTTTATGAAAGCATCAGACGGTTTTTCAAAATTATTGCCAACAGCGATAACAATTGTGGCATATATTGCTTGCTTTTTCTTTATGTCGCAAGCTTTAAAATCCATTCCTTTGGGAATAGCTTATGCAATTTGGGGTGGTTTAGGAATTGTCTTGACAGCTATAATTTCGGTTGTGGTATTTAAGCAATCGTTAGACATTCCAGCAATTATTGGAATTATTTTAATTGTGACAGGAGTTATCGTAATGAATTTTTTCTCAAAATCAGCAGCACACTAAAATGCCAGCCGCTAACAAGGGTTTTGCAATAGTGGGGCGAAACTGCAAAGTTCAACGGTTGTTCTTCGGTTGAACTTTAGTGCAAAATTGAAGATTTGTGCTTCGATTGCCCCACCATCGCAAAGCCCCGAACCGTTATGGGCAAGGCTGCGAACGACACCTACAATGAGACTTAGGACTCTGACTTTACTACTTTTAATAACTTCGCTGACAGCTTGCGGACAAAAGAAAATGGAAAAGAGATTTTTTACTTGGGACGACTTTGTTGCCAATTTCGGAAAGGAAATGGTTTCAGCCGAAGAGGTTCATAATAGAATGGTCAATAGCGGACTAAAGGACAACTGCCTGACTAAAATGGACTTCACATTTATTTCTGACAAGAAAGAGAACTTGATAAAATTAGGTGAGTTTATAAAGACACATTATCCCTACACAGTTCAGGAAGTAAAAAGATACAAGGACTTATGGGAAATAAATGGAATGACCAACGAAATCCCAATGACGGGCGACAACTTACTTTATTGGGGTTTGGACATGTATAAAAGGGGAGGGTTTGACGCAAAACTTGACTATTATGGTGGACCCTTTGACCCTAAAGACCAACATTTCCCGACTTAGACACTTCTAAGGCTGACTTTTATTTTGACAAAGGAGTAGAATGCTATGAAAAGGGTGACTTAAGTGGAGCAATTTTCAATTGGTCACTTACTCTGACAATAAATCCTAAAGAACCAAATTCATACTATTCAAGAGCAATAGTTAAAGCAGAACTTCACACTTGGAAGTCTGCGCTCAAAGACTACGACAAAGCGATTGAGATAGCGCCCGACTTTATGAGTGCGTTGACAAACAGAGGCAGTCTTAAAGACGAAAATGGCGACTATCAAGGTGCTATTGAGGGACTACGACAAAGTTTTGGCATTAGACAAAGTAGATTTAGACAACAAACAAATGGCTTACTTCCAACAGAGGTAATTCAAAGTTTAACCTTAATGACAAGTCAGGTGCGTGTGCCAACTGGACTACGGCATTTGAACTTGGGCGGACTATGCAAAGAGCGACTTGACGAGCACCTGTAAAGGGAGAAACCCTGCCCATAACATAGCCTTGTTGCAAATGGGGCTGACGATGGAACTTCAACCGTTATTGCTTTCTACTTACTTTTGTAGTGGGCGACAGGTGAGTGCTTTTTATCCCCATCTGCAACAAGCCTTCAAACGTTATCGGCTATTCTGCGACCGACACTGCAACAACTAAATGACACTTGGAAACCATAGGACAACAAAATATAATTCAAGAGTTAAGACAACTCAACGACAACCTTACTCTTTGGTTGACGGAGAGCAGTGACGGGCAGACGTTTGAGGTGCTGACAATCAAACCAAACAAGGACTACCAAACTTTACTTGACCGACTTCTCAAAAATGAAATCCTTCCGTTAGTCAATCAGGACATTGACGGCATACAAAAAGTAATTCGTGTTGACTTTGACACCGTAAACAAACTTCATTACATCGTTTATCAGCACAACGAGAACCTACAACCGATTTACAACCCGACAATCAAAGCACTCAAATCTTTGCTGACAGGGCTTGACCATTTGAAGAAACAAAACCGTTTCGGTTTTGTGATTTCTGACGAAACCATAATAACCAATCAAAGCGAAGCTTCGCTTCGCTTTGTAGGTTTGTTTGAGTTGTTTAAACAACAGAACCTACTCAATAAAAAGTTTCTTGCACCCGAACTACTTGAAAACACAAGACCAAGTTTTCAATCAGACATTTATTCGGTATTCGTATGCTTTGCTGAAATTCTTAAAACCAACAATGACGAAACTTTGAAAGAGATTTTTGCAAAATCTCTTTCAGCAAAACGGACAAGCCGTTTTGCTAAGTATTCTGAAATCATTGAGGAACTTGATAAGGTTAAAGTTTCGGCTAATTCAATTCATAAAAGCGGACAGACCGCAATTAAGGTGGTTGTAAAGAGAGGAAGTAGAAACCTTTTTGCCGACACTAAATGAAATGAACAACGCTTGTTATTTTTGCTTGAAAAGACCTTTCCAAAGACAAAGGGCAAATCACAGGACAATTTTCTACAAAAAATTATAGCGGTAGATTTTTTGCGGATACAGCAGGACACATTTTCATTCCAGTTCAAGGGATAAAAAGCCAACCTTTTGTCAAAGCAATTCAACAAGGTTTCATTACTGAATATGGATTTGACTTTAGCCCTTTGCAATACTTTGACAGCTTTCGTTACTTCTACAATAAATGGGAACAACTCAATACAATTACAGAACTCAATAAAACCAAACAAGACCTACTAAAGAAGTGGCAAACACTTCCCGACCAAGAAAGAGAATATATTGAAGAAACCGCTTTCAAAGCGGATTACATTGAAAGAGAAGAAAGCAAAAACAATCCTTCCAACATACGTTTTACACTAACAGACAAGTTCAGAAATTGGGATAAGCTGAAAGAGTTGAAACGAAATGAAGTGAACCTTTCTATTGACGACAAAATCATTGGCAAAATTCAAGATTACAATCCTTCGGATTGTTTTCTTGTAATCAAAGACGCAAAAATTACAGTTGATGAAATTCCAGAGAAAGGAGAATTGCTTCAAGATGTGCGAATGGAAACAAGCCAATTCAAAAAGCAAGTTGAAGCGTGCAAAAAGTTTGAAAATAAAGACATCGTAAACCCAGAGTTGTGCGGAATAATTGCAACACCTGAAAGAATTCCTGCACCAAACAGAATTGATATTGACTATGAAGGTTTCATAAGCGGAAGTAATAAATCAAAAACCTTAAAACAGACCATACACAAAGAGTTGCAGTTCTTGAAGCACTGCATTACAAACCAGTTTACTTAATTCAAGGTCCGCCAGGAACAGGCAAGACAACTGTAATTGTTGAACTCATTCAACAAATCATTTCACAAAACAGCAACGCAAAAATTTTAGTTACATCACAATCAAATTTAGCGGTTGACAATGTTTTGGAACGACTACCCGAACTATATTTTGTTTATGCGTTTGGCAGCAGACGAGGACAGAATAAGCAACGACATCAAAGAACATTCGTTTCAAAGCAAACTCAAACATTGGGTTAAAGACACACAAGCAAATTCAGAGAAGTTTTTTAGTGAGCATTTTCAAGCAAAGATTAAAGACAAAGCATTAGTCAACTTCTTTAACCAATACACAAACAGCAAAAGAGAAAACGAACCTGCCTTCGGCAGCTTCGTTAATTTGCTTCGTGTGCAAAATCAATACATCAAAGGGCTTTTTGATAAAGCGAAAAATATACAAGATGTTGAGAAACTTTTCAATGAGAAATTAGGTAAAGAGTTTCAACAGTTAAAGACAATTCAAAAGATTGGTTTGCTTTTCTTTCAAACGCAGATACTGATGCAGGCGAAAAGAAAAAATCAATGCTCAATGATGGAAGCAATGAAATTGATTTGCGAACCGCTTTTGTAAAATCCGTAAATGTTATTGGTGCGACTTGTATTCACATTGCAAGTAGTCAATACAGCAAAATCAATTTCCGCTTTGACTTTGTGATAATGGATGAAAGCAGCAAAGCATCGCCAGCCGAAAATCTTGTTCCAATAAATATGGGACACAACATTGTTTTGATTGGCGACCACAAGCAACTTCCGCCTGTAATTACAAGAGAGGAAGCAGTTAAACAAAAAGTAAAAGAGAGGTTAGAGGATAACGGACTTGATATTGAAAAAGAGTTTGGCGAAAGTTTATTTGAAAAACTAATTACAGAATTTGAAGCCAATGAAAATTTGCAGGGCTTCATTAAAATGTTGGACATTCAATATCGTATGCCAAGACAAATAGGAAATTTGATTTCAAGATTTTTCTATGATAGCAAACTCAAAAACCCAAACACTACTCTACTTCAAACTTTGACAAAGAGAAATTTCACGAACTGAAATTTAATAAGCCAACCGCGTCAATCTTTGACACAGCAGAGAATAGAGAAATTGAAGTTCCAAATTCTGTAATTTTTGTAAGCACTTCCAACCAAGCAAATCCAAACGACAACGACAACAAGTTTCAAAGACAAAATGAATGCAACAAGAACAGCATCAAAGAAATTTTAAAACAACTCAACAAACTTTATCCTGACAACTTAACGAGAAAGAAACCATTCACAATTGGAGTTATTGCAGGTTACAGAGGGCAAGTAAACTTGTTAAAGACAGTATTGATTTACTGCAATACAAAAATTTTGTAGAGACAGACGAAGAAGGAAAGCCCGAACCATTGATTGAGATAAACACAGTAGATAAATTTCAAGGGGCAGAAAGGGACATCATTATTTATGACATCGTAAAGAGTAGCAAAGGTTCAAGTCCTATTGGTTTTCTTGACGACCACCGAAGAATAAATGTTGCCTTTTCAAGAGTAAAAAGGTTGCTGATAGTTGTAGGCGACAGCGAGTATATTTTGAAAAGAGCAACCTTAAACCCAAGCGGAAAATTCAAAGAGTTTAAACTAAAAGAAATTGTTTCCGAACTTAATAGACAAGGTGTAATTGTTCACAGCTTAAACGAAATGATACAATGAGCAAGGAACTAACACCGAAGCAAAAATTCCATAGTGAATTTCAAAAATTCAAAGACAATCACATTGACTTTGAACTAAAAAACATTTTTGAAATCTTCTTGCCGTTTTGGTTTTGCCGACAAAATGTAGTTGTAGAAAGAGAAATTGAGTTAGACCGTTTCAGCAAAATCATCTTACAAACTATTCAAAGCGGTTTCAACAAACATTCTGAAGTGTGCAGGTTTTTAGGAGTGGAAACAAACGCATTTGTTACAATGCAATTTCACTTTCTAATCAAAAACAACTTGCTGAATGAAACACCAATCAGCAACGACACAGAATATGAAATCACGTTTGACGGACTTTCTTTCCTTGACAGGAAAAAGAAAGTTACTGCGGTTGAGACAGTTGAGTTTGAATATTTCTACAACGACTTGACACTTGAATTTTTAGACAAGCAACGCTTTGACTTTCTTATTAACGACTTGACTAAGGACTTTGTAGATACAAGCAAACCGCTTGACACAAAGAATATTTCCGAGGGCAAACGAAAGAAGTTTTCAGGTTATCAAGTTATGGAAACACATCGTTTGCCAGCAAACAGAGTTGAAATTCCTCACAAGAACAAACCTTACAATCTCAACAAAGTAGACTTTGCTAACTTCTTCAACAAGCAACAAAGCGACAAATCATTTTACGACTTTGAGAGCAACAGCATTGAAACTCACAAGCGTTCAATTTGCTTTTTGGCTTTTGAGTATGAGGACAAAACAGGCATTAAAAGTTTACGACATTAGACACTTCAAAAAACGGTAAAAGAATTTGACAGACACGATATTGAGGACAACCTTACAAAGCTGACAACTGAATACTTAAAGAAAAATCCCTTGACGAATGGAGAGAAGAACAGCCGATAACAAGGGTTTGTGAAATTGGGGGTTCAGTGGTTCATTGAAACATTTGTGCTCCGCATCAAGTTCAGTGGTGGCAGACAGTTTTGTGCTCCGAAATCCCCAACTTCACAAACCCCCGAAACGTTAATCCTAAAGTAGCTTCGCTGTTTCCTCCACCGCTTTTGCGGCTTGCCTGGTCGGCAGAGGGGGCTTTCGCTCAGTTAGCAAGAGTTTCCCCCCTCGATTAACTCAAAGAGTCCTCTGCACCCCTAAACCCGAATCCGGCTAAATCCGTAAATCGTAAATCTGCACAACGGCTACTGCGCTGCTTGCTGCTACTTTATATACTGCAATAGCCTAAAGTGCCACCACCACCAGTTCGGTTCTGCGGTTTTTGGCTTTGTTTTCGGGGGTATCGTTGGCTACCAGCGGCCGGGTGCTGGCGTAGCCTTTATAGCTGAGCCTATATTCTTCCACTCCTTGGCCAGCAGATAATCGTGCACCGAACGGGCACGGTTCTCCGATAAGGTTTGGTTTTTCGTTTCATCGCCCGAGTTGTCGGTATGGCCGCTGATCTCCACTTTCATTCCCGGGTTTTTCTGCAACATTTTTACAATCACTTCTATTTCTGCATTCGATTCTTTCTTCAATTCGTATTCATCGGTATTAAAGAAGACATTGTTGAGCACCATCTTCTCTCCCACTTTTATCTTTTTTAAAGCAATATCCAGTTCAAACGGGGCCCCGCCCACCACATCGCGCAGCGAAATGTTGTGAGAGTAAAACAGGTAACCATCTTTCATTACCTCTACTGCATAATCCTTGCCGGCAGGCAGGGTAGAAAGAAAAACGCCATTCACTTTATCGCCCGAAAGCGAAGCATAGAGTTTCCCTGTTTCCAGGTCATAAATCTGCACCTGTGTGTAAACGGGTTCGCGGGTTTCGCTATCGAACACATTGGCCTTGATGTAAGAAGTGTAAGCCGGGCGAGCGGCCACCGGCATCTCAAACTTGTAAATATCCATTTGTCCGTAGCTGTCTTTCTGCTCGCTGGCATAGTAGGCGGTGCCGCCATCGGCTGTTACATAGATGCCGAGTTCGTCACCGGCCGTGTTAATGGGGTAGCCGAGGTTTTCGGGTTTGCTCCAGGTGCCATCGTTTTGCAGGTGGCTCACATAAATGTCGAAGTTGCCCATACCTTTGTGCCCACGGCTCGAGAAATAGAGTGTTTTGCCATCGGGGTGAATAAAGGGACGCATCTCGTCATACATTGTATTTACATTGCTGCCCAGGTTTTGGGGCTGGCTCCAGGTACCATCGGGGTTCAGATTGCTCACCCACAGGTCGGTGCCGCCCAGCCCGGTGGCGCGGATGCCGGCATAGAACAGTTTTTTGCCATCGGCACTGATGCAGGGTTGGGTTTCGTAGCCGGGGGTATTGATAGGCGAGCCCAGGTTGTTGGCGCGTTCCCATTGGTCGCCTACTTTGCGGCTGATGTAAATATCGGCACTGCCCACGGCATCGGGGCGACCGCTGCCGGTAAAGAAGAGATATTTGCCCGCTGCCGATATGTTCTGCGCGCCTTCAATGTATTGTTCGGTGTTAATGGCACTGCCAATGGAAGTGGCGGCTGCAAAACCCGATGTGGTTTGAAGGCTCATAAAAATATCTTCATCCTGATAAATACCCGAACCAAAATGACGGGTGAAATACAACTGGCGACCATCGGCTGTGAGCGAAGGCATGCTTTCATCTTCGGCAGTGTTGACTCCTCTGCCCAGATTGACGGGTGTAAAAGGCACAGGATGCTGCATGGCCTGGCGGGCATAGTCGCAGTCCAGTATCATTTTGTCGGAGAGCATCCGCGACTGGGCGGGTATCTTAGGCATTTTTAAAAAATCGGTAAGAGCGGCTTTGGCTTTGTCGTATTCGCCCAGGTTCATATACACGGTGCCCAGCTGAAAGTGGACTTCCTGCCAGTAATCGGCCTGCAGCAGTTTCACCTTTTCAAAGGCGGCAGCCGCGCGCTGAAAATCGCGGAGGCCCTGGGCGTTTACCTGACCGATGAGTATCCAGGCATCAATAAAATTGTCTTTTTCTTTTACGGCCAGGCGCAGCAGCGAGTCGGCCGGTATCAGTTTATTAAAGGCAATGTCGTTGTCGGCCTGGGTGTAATACTCCAGGGCTTTGCCCCGGGCGGTTTCTTTGGTAGTGATGGACTGTGCCGATAACAGGCAGTGAGCAGGCAACAAAAGAGCAAGGAGAAAGCAACGGAGCATGGGCAGTGTTTTTGGGGGTAAAGCCGGTTAGGGCACATTTAAATACTTATGAAGCTGTAAAGAAATTTGCCATTGGGGGTGCTGTTTCACATAATCAATAATCAGGGGCGTCATCGCATCGCGCTGGCTCCACTCGGGCTGCAGAAAGAGGCGGCACTGCGGCCCCACCTGGGCGGCATATTCTTCGGCAAAGCGGAAATCGTTTTTGTGATACACCACTATTTTAAGTTCGTTGGCCTGCGCACAAACCTGCGGCAGGCAGGGTTTAAATCGCTTGGGAGAAAGGCAAATCCAGTTCCAGTTTCCGCTGAGCGGATGGGTGCCGGAGGTTTCTATGTTGGTTTTAATATTTTTTTGCTGTAAGGCGGTTGTGAGGGCATCCAGATTGTGCAGGAGCGGTTCGCCACCGGTTATCACACAGAGCGGAGCACCGGCCTGCACCACGGCCTCCACGATGGCCTCCACCGACATGGTGGGGTGCGCAGCAGCATCCCAGCTTTCTTTTACATCGCACCAGGTGCAGCCCACATCGCAGCCCCCCAGGCGAACAAAGTAGGCGGCAGCGCCCTGATAGTACCCTTCGCCCTGAATGGTGTAAAAGTGTTCCATCACCGATAAATTCAAGGCTGCATCCACCGAATTAAGCATGCTTCAAATGGAAAAAAATAGACAGAATAAATACGGGCAGAATATCAACAAAAGATGTGGCGAGTTTTGAATAACAGACAAAGCCTAGCGCGTGCGCACCATTTTGACCGTGACCACCGATACATGAAACTCCATGCCGCTGATAGCGCCATTTTTGAAGTAATAAATATTGCGGTTGCCATCGCTGCTCCTGAACTCGAAGGAGTCGGGCCCGGCTTTGCCGGCCTGCAGGGTGCTGTAGTCGGCCTCGGCTTCGTAAAAGATACGGGCTCCGTTTTTTAAGGGTTTGTAATACAGCGACACCACCGATAGAGTGGGGGCTTCGGCAAAGCTGCGCTTGCCTTTGTAGCTGTCTACGTCATAGGTTTTACCATTGAACCGCACATTGGTCCAGCGCTGGGTGGCTCCGTTTTCTTTTTGAATGTGTGTGGAAGATTGCAGCTTGCCCTGCTTATACCACACCTCGTAGCGGGTGTAGCCTTCGCGGTCTATCCACATAAAGCGCGCCTTGGATTTGGTTTCCATCACATAGTGCTCGGAGCTGTCGGGCAGCTGCTCGCGGCTGATGGTCATGGTGCCTATTTTGTCGCCAAAGAGAAACATGTCGAAGTGGTAGGTTTGCGCCACAGCCGACACGCCTTGCAACAACAGAAAGAGAGCGAGGAAGCAGCGGTGCATCATTTTAAACGGGCGGCTTTGTAAAAGGTGCGCTTATAGTAGGGTTCGTCTAAATCGCTGATGATGATGCCCGACTGGGTGGAGGCATGGGCAAACTTGTTGTGCTGCAGATAAATGCCCACATGCGAAATGCGCTTTTTGTGAATCTTAAAAAAGACCAGATCGCCTTCGGCCGGCACATCGCCCTTGGGCAGCGGACGGCAAAGAGGATACATACCCGCAGAGCTGTGCGGCACATCTTTGTGGTAAACCTTTTTGTAAATAGTTTGCACAAAGCCGCTGCAATCGAAACTGCCGCCCCCGGTGGAGCCGTAGCGATAGCAGGTGCCATAGTGCCCGTAAATTTCGTAATAGAGCGGTGGGTGGTCGCAGAGCGTAAGGTCTATGCCGCGGATCCTGAAAAAGGAATCCATGGCCAAAGAATCTACCTGCACCAGCGAAGTGTCGGCAGCGGGCTGCGCCTGCACCGCGAGCCGAAGGCCCAGGGAGCTTAATAATACAAGCAAAAATCTCATGAACGGGGGTTACTCAATTTGCTGTTCCGGTAGCCATAGGCAAAATAGATAACGACACCTACCAGCAGCCAGAGCAGAAAACGGCTCCAGTTGCTGACGCCCGACTCGCACAGCAGATAGCTGCAGCTGAGCAGGCCCAGAACAGGGATTAGGGAAAGTTTTTTCCAGACAGAAAGTACAGTGAGCCCTACAAACAAGAGAGCAAACAGAATGTAGATGATTTTGTGCAGCACCGCATCAAGGTATTCGCGCTGCCAGCTAAACTCCGGAAAGCGCAGCATATTGGCATAGGTGTCGGGGGCATATATCCATAGCAGCACCACCACAGCCAGCAGAATCACGGGCATAAAGTAGGCGGCATTCAGATAAGGTGTTTTAAACGCACTCTTGGGCGGATGCGGATACAGGCTCATGCGCAGCACTCCGCCACACACCAGCACAAACGCAAACAAGGTGCCCACACTGGTGAGGTCAATCACTACTTTCAGATTTAAAAATAAGGCAGGAATGCCTACCAAAAAGCCTGTTAGAATGGTGGAGAAAGAAGGTGTTTTAAACCTGGGGTGAATGCGCGAAAAAATCTTTGGCAGCAATCCATCGCGGCTCATGCTCATCCATATCCGCGGCTGTCCCACCTGAAACACGAGCATTACGCTGGCCGTGGCTATCACGGCACTAATGGCCACTACTCCGGCAATCCAGTTCAGGTTGACTTCTTTAAACACAAATGCCATGGGGTCGCCCACATTCAGCTTAGTATAGTTCACCATACCGGTGAGCACCAGCGCAATGAGCACATAGATGATGGTGCAGATGATGAGGGCGTAAATCATACCGCGCGGTAAATCGCGTTGCGGATTTTTGCATTCCTCGGCTGTGGTGGAGATGGCATCAAAACCAATGTAGGCAAAGAAAACCGCAGCGGTGCCCTTGAGCACCCCGGCTATGCCATTGGGCAAAAAGGGACTCCAGTTTTCGGGTTTGATATAAAAGGAACCCAGTACCATAACCAGAAAGATGACTCCCAGCTTGAGCGCCACCATCATGTTGGCCGAGTTTCGGGTTTCTTTAATGCCCACAAAGGTGATGGCAGTGATAATGATGGTAATGAGCAAAGCGGGTAAATCGCAGATAAATTTAAAGCTGCCCAGCGCGGGAGCATGCGCCCAGGCCAGCTGCGCAGCCTCGGAGGCACCGGTTTGTGCGGTCCAGTAATCCATGGTAATATACTCGGGCAGGTGCAGCCCGAAGCCATCGAGCATGGTGGTAAAATAATCGCTCCACGAAATGGCCACGGCAATATTGCCAATGGCGTATTCCATCAATAAATCCCAACCAATAATCCAGGCTACTATTTCGCCAAAGGCCACATAACTGTAGGTGTAGGCACTGCCGCTCACCGGCACCATGCTGGCAAACTCGGCATAGCAGAAAGCTGAAAAAGCGCAGGCAATAGCCACAAAAATAAAGAGGAGAATAATGCCCGGGCCGCCATCGTAGCTGGCGGTGCCAATGGTGGAGAAGATACCCGCCCCTACAATGGCCGCAATACCAAAGGCGGTGAGGTCGCGCACGCCCAGCGTTTTGTGCATTCCGGTGCCGCCTTCGCCATCGCTGTAGCCGGCTGCCGCATCGGCCAGCACCTTCCCTATGTCTTTTTTTCTGAAAATATCCTTCATCCCTGCGTGTTATCGGCTAAAGAAAATAAAATGTTCGAAGTTCAAACTTAATATTCTAAAATCGCCACGTGCGCTACAACTTCATTACCATCGAAGGAACCATAGGAGCCGGCAAAACCACCCTGGCCAGAAAACTGGCTGCCGATTTTAATGGCAAGTTGATACTGGAGCAGTTTGAAGAGAATCCGTTTTTGCCTAAGTTTTATGAAGACCCGCAGCGGCATGCCTTTCCGGTGGAGCTCTACTTTATGGCAGAGCGGTTTCAGCATTTGAATAAACTACTGAGCGAGGCCGACATCTTCACCTCGTTTACCGTGTCAGATTTTCTGTTTCAGAAGAGTTTAATCTTTGCCAACAATAACCTGAACGAAGATGAGGGCAAGCTCTACCGAATGTTGTTTGACATCATTAATCCATCGCTGCCCCGGCCCGACCTGGTAGTGTATCTCTACGCTCCGGTAGAAAAGCTACTGCGCAACATTCAAAAACGCGGGCGCTCCTATGAGCAAAACATCCGTGCCGATTATCTGGAGCATATTCAATCGGCTTACCTGGACTATTTTAAAGTGCAGACACAATCGCGCGTTGTGCTGGTGAATACCGCAGACCTCAACTTTGCCGACAGCCCCGAAGATTATGCGTATTTTTTATCGCTGTTGCAGCGCGACTACACGGTGGGTCTTCATTATCTGTAGCGCCCGGTGAGCTTGGCCATCATATCCCAGATAACCACTCCTGCGCTTACGGCAATGTTCAGCGAATGCTTGGTGCCGTATTGCGGTATTTCCACTACCACATCGCAGGCATCTACCACCTGCTGACTTACACCTTCTACTTCATTGCCAAAGATGATGGCATATCTATCTGCTTCGGTGGGCATAAAATCGTGGAGCATGGTGGCCCTTTCGGCCTGCTCGATAGCAATGAGGGTGTAGCCCTTTTCTTTCAGCTCCTGCAAGGCTTCCTGCGTGGTGGCAAAATATTTCCAGGGCACTGTTTCGGTGGCGCCAAGGGCTGTTTTGTGAATGTCGCGGTGGGGAGGCGTGCCGGTAATGCCACACAGATAAATAGCTTCTACCAAAAATGCATCGGCTGTGCGAAACACCGAGCCCACATTTAAATGCGAACGCACCTGATCCAGCACCACCACCAGCGGAAGTTTGGTTTGCTGCTGCATTTGTTCGCGCGTTAATCGGGGCAATTCTGCGTTGAGTAGCTTGCGCATGTGTGGATGTTTTAAAGTTCGCAAACTAAACACAGTTTTTATTTTCACCCCGACACGCAGAAAAAAATCCATTCTCCCCCGTGGCTGTAAACCGTAGTATGATTAAGAGTGCGCTCAGTGAAACCGAAACACCGCTTATGAAGCAATACAATGCTTTTAAAGCGAAGTATCCGGATGCAATACTCCTGTTTAGAGTAGGTGATTTTTATGAAACGTTTTCGGACGATGCCAAGAAAGCATCAGCTACATTGGGCATTACCCTTACCAAACGGAGCAATGGAAAAGCCAGCGAAGTGGAACTGGCCGGTTTTCCGCATCATGCCCTGGATACATATCTGCCCAAACTGGTGCGGGCGGGCCACCGCGTAGCCGTGTGCGATCAGATTGAAGACCCGAAGTTTGCCAAGGGCATTGTGAAGCGCGGAGTAACCGAGGTGGTGACCCCCGGAGTGGCGCTCAAGGACAACATCCTGAGCACGCGCACCAACAACTTTCTGGCCTCTGTGTATTTCGAGCGCGATCAATACGGCATTGCCTTTATCGATATATCCACCGGAGAATTTATGATGGCAGAAGGTCCTGCTGCTTACATGGAGAAACTGATACTGTCGCTGTCTCCCTCCGAAATACTGTATCCTCGCAGCAAGCAAAAAGAATTTCTGCAACAGTTTGGCAACAGTTTGTATGCCTTTAAGCTGGATGATTGGGTGTATAGCCTGGACCATGCGCAGGATACACTGCTGAAACTCTTTGAAACCAACTCCCTGAAAGGCTTTGGCATTGAGCAGGAAACCTTCGGTATTATTGCTGCCGGGGCGGCTATCCAATACCTGCGCGACACAGAGCATCATAATCTGTCGCACATTAATAAGCTGACGAAGCTCACCGATGAGCAAAATGTGTGGCTCGACCGGTTTACGATTCGCAATCTGGAGCTTATTTATTCTCCGCATGCCGGAGCCAAAACGCTGCTGAGTGTGCTGGATAAAACCACCACGCCCATGGGCGCGCGTATGCTCAGACGCTGGCTGGTAATGCCGCTGCTCGATATTCAAAAGATTAACGAGCGATTGCAAGCGGTAGAATATTTTTTGCAGCACACGCCTGTAGCCGAAGAACTCAAAAAGCTGATTCGTACCATTGGTGATTTGGAAAGGTTGATCTCTAAAGTATCGCTGGAGAAAGCCAACCCGCGCGAACTGGTGCAGCTGAAACGCGCATTGCTGGCCATTGAGCCACTGAAAAACATATTGCAATCCTCGCAGCATATCAGCCTGCAGCAAATCAGTGAGCAGTTGGTGTCCACTCCGCTACTGGCTACTAAAATTGAGCAGGAGATTTGGGAAGAAGCTGGCCCCGTGGTGGCCAAAGGAAACTTTATACGCGATGGCGTGCATCCGGAGCTGGATGAACTGCGCCTGATTAAAAACTCGGGCAAAGAATATATCGCAGGCATTCAGCAAAAAGAGATTCTGCGCACCGGCATCCAATCGCTCAAAATCGGGTTTAACTCTGTGTTCGGTTATTTCTTGGAGGTTACCAACTCGCACAAGAGCAAGGTGCCGGCCGATTGGATTAGAAAACAAACCCTGACCAATGCCGAACGATACATCACCGAAGAGCTGAAGGAATATGAACAAAAGGTATTGGGCGCAGAGGAAAAAATCCAGCATCTGGAAGAGGTGATATTGGCGGAGCTCATCCGTTTTGCAAAAGATTATGTGTTGCCCATTCAGCAAAATGCTTCGCTGATAGCGCAGGTAGATTGTTTGCTCTCCTTTGCCGATAGTGCGGCACAAGGCGGCTACTGCAAGCCGGAAATGAATACTTCGTTTGTTATTGACATTAAAGATGGCCGGCATCCGGTAATAGAGCAGCAGCTGGATGCCAGCGAGGTGTATGTAGCCAATGATGTGTTCCTCGATAACGAAACACAGCAGATACTCATGATTACAGGACCCAACATGAGTGGTAAAAGTGCCCTGCTGCGCCAAACAGCCCTCATTGTATTGATGGCACAGTGCGGTTCGTTTATTCCCGCATCGGCAGCGAGCATTGGCATAGTAGATAAAATATTTACGCGTGTGGGGGCCAATGATAATCTGAGCGCAGGCGAGTCTACCTTTATGGTGGAAATGAACGAAACAGCCAGCATCATGAACAACCTATCGCCCCGCAGTTTAATACTGCTGGATGAGATAGGGCGTGGCACATCTACCTATGATGGCATCTCGATTGCCTGGAGCCTGGCGGAGTATCTGCATAATAATCAGCAGGCACATCCCAGAACATTATTCGCCACGCATTATCATGAATTGAATGAACTGGCAGAAAAATATCCACGCATCAAAAACTACCATGTGTCGGTGAAAGAAACCGCCAGCAAGGTGATTTTTATGCGCAAGCTGGTGGCCGGAGGCACCGAGCATAGCTTTGGAATACACGTGGCAAAAATGGCCGGCATGCCCAAAGCTATTGTTGACCGCGCCAACGAAATGCTACTGGAACTGGAAAGCAAACGAGACATGCCCGATGCCGTAAAGCAAACCGTCAAACAATTGCCGGCTTCTAACTTTCAACTCAGCATTTTTGATGTAAGCGATCCGAAAATTAAGCGACTGGCCGAGGAGATGGAACGAGTGGAAGTGAACGCCATGACCCCTGTGGAAGCCATCTTAAAATTGCAGGAACTGAAAAATATGCTGAAGGGCGATTAAAAAAAGCGGCTTGCACTTTGAGAAATTGTTTGCGTTTCTATATTTGCAGCCTCTTAAAAAAGTTCTTTTAAGAAATGCGGGAGTAGCTC
>JADJZU010000001.1 GCA_016715625.1 Bacteroidota bacterium | reverse complement strand
TGACACAGGCGCACAAGGTCCACAAGGTGTTACGGGAGCTACAGGTTCTACTGGCGCAACTGGTAACACAGGTGCCACCGGTAATACTGGCTCTACTGGAGCCACCGGGGCAACAGGCTCAACAGGCGTAACGGGTCCGCAAGGTGACACAGGCGCACAAGGTGTAACGGGTGCTACAGGTTCTACGGGAGCAACTGGCTCGACTGGTGCCACAGGTGTAACTGGCCCTACCGGCCCAACCGGATTAGTCACTTACAAAGCTGTTGGAGCAAGCGATATTAATATCGCAGCACCGCTAGTAGGTGGTGCAACCTGGACAGATATGACTGACATGTCTATCACTTTCACTCCTATCAATGCAAATGTATATCTGCAGTTTTCCGCAAGATGCTCTTACGACAATGCCGGAAACACAAATTTTGATATACATAGAATGCGTTATCGTGTAGTCGTAGGTGGTGTTGCCGGCAAGGAATTCTATTCTTATGGAAACTATGCTTTTAATGGAACAGAACCAACTGATGTTATGTTGCCACTTACTGTTACTGTCGGTTCACCAGTTACTGTTAAGATGCAATGGGCTCCCGAATCAGTGAGCAATCCAACTGTTACATTCTACAATAATCCAACCACGCTGAGCTACCAATACAGATACATGGTTATTACAGACACACCTTAATTTTATTCTTCATGATTTCTTTAAATAGAAAGTTGTTTTTAACTGCTGTTGTCCTTTGGACAACAGCAGTTAGTTTTTCAGTAAGTGCTCAAAGTGAAGTTCAAAATTCCAGTACCCCATTCTGGAGAGTGCTTGGTAACTCCACAGTTAATGGCAATCTGAATTTTATAGGTTCTACCAATAATGCATCTTTAAGGATTAGAACCAACAACGTCCAACGTGCTGTGGTGGATAGTGTTGGTAATGTGGGGGATTGGTACCGGTGACCCCACTACCCGGTTACATGTAAGTGGTGGATTTAGGTTGGTAAATGGTTCACAAGCCAATAATTATGTATTGATGAGCGATGCCAACGGACTAAGCACATGGAAACCTGTTGACTCTGTGTTGGCAAACGCCACCACAAAAGCCTGGAATACAGTCGGGAATTCGGGAACCAACGCCACTACTAATTTTATTGGCACCACTGATGCAATAGATTTTGTGGTTAAGACCTCTGGCAGTGCATCTAATTTTGAGCGGCTGAGAGTAATTGGTAGCGGAGCTACACCGGGTCAGATAGTGGTAAATAACCGGGCGAATTTATCGGGAGATGTGTTTTCAGTTTATTCCAACAACACTACCAATGGCACCACTACATCTATCAATAACTCTGTCGGTACATTTGCCATAAATGGCTATGCGAATGGTTTTGGTACCGGGGTTTATGGAGAATCGTATAGTACTACTACCTCACAAGGTGTGGGGGTTTGGGGTACAATTATAGCCAATAATACACCGGCATCTACCCAGTCTGATGGCGTTTATGCGGAGAATTATGCTTCCCCGTTAGGCACTGGTGGCACCGCAGCGGTTTCCAGCGGTGTAACCGGGGTAGCACTAGGTACACCAGGTACGGCTACCACCGTTGGTGCGTTTGGAATCAATGTTGCTAATTCAGGTGCTGCCTATGGTGTATATGGATATAGCCAATCACCGGCTGGTTTAGGTGTGTTCGCCAATAATGTTAGCACTGCTGCTGCTGCCTCTCATGGAGTTCAGGGTCAAACCTTGGGCACTGCTCTCGCAGCAGGTGTTCGGGGCTTTAATGGGAGTGCTGCCATTGGTGCAGGCCAATCGGGGTATGGCGTAAGAGGTACGGTGGCGGTTGCTCCTACCGGCACTGGTTTTGTGGCAGGCGTACGAGGCGATGCTACCGGTGCCAGCGGAACCACATTTGGTGTATATGGTAGTTCGGCATCTGCTACCGGAAATGGGGTGTATGCAGCCAATTCGAACACAAGTGGAACTGCACTTTTTGCAGTTGGAAATAATGTAGTGGGTAGCTATTTGGCGGGCGGAAGCGGAGCTGCATTGAATGGCTCCTCTTTAGGAACACTCAGTTTGGCCACCACCGCTGCTTCGGGTACAGGGATTATAGGCATTGGAAATAACCTGACCGGGTCTATTATTTCGCCTGCGGTGGGTTGTGGTGTATCGGGAGTAGGTGCACAGTATGGAGTAGTGGGATACGCGACATCTAATAATGTAACAAACGGTGCTAATAACATACCTGCTAACGGAGTTAATGCTTCTGCCGGAGGGTATTTTGAAGTTCAGAATGCCGGAGGAACTTCTCAAACCTGGGCTTATGTTGGTGTGAGAGAAGTTTCCGGTGCAGGGGGTTTCAGGAAAATAATCGGTCCTGGTACCGTAAACACTATCGTAAAAGATTTGAAGGGTGAATTAAAGTGGCTCTTTCTTGTCCTGAAACACCCGAGAATTTATTTCAGGATTTTGGAACGGGCGTTTTGTTAAATGGCAAAGCGCACATCAACATTGACCCGATATTTGCAAAAAATATCCTGGTGGATCAGTCGCATCCTCTTCGTGTTTACATACAACCGGAAGGTGATTGTAAAGGAGTTTTTGTATCCAATAAAACCCAATTTGGTTTTGATGTTACGGAGTTGAATGGCGGTAGTTCTAATGTTACTTTCAGTTATTTTATTTCAGCGAATCGTGCAGATGAAGTTAATGCAGATGGGTCTATTTCTCGATACTCTCAGGAGAGATTTGCCAAAGCCCCAGGTCCAATTGGCAACGTAAATAATACGGCTGTTAATTCAAGCCATATTCCGTTTAACCACAAAGACGATGAGAAGCCTATTATAGCAACAGACCCAACGATAAAAGTCCGGAGCAGGCAAAAAAAGTAGTTGTGTAATTATAACTACTTGATGGAATTAGCTGTTTTCTCCTTAACCCAATTCATTAATATACCCAGCAGAATAATACCCACGGCTCCTGCTATATATATCCATTCCGCAGAGAAGAAAATAAAGAGCCATACTGCAATGCCTACTAGCGCAGGCAAAGGATAAAGCGGCATTCGATATGGGAAATTTTCGGCTCTATGTTTTCGGTGGTACAGCATAATGCCAATACTCTGC
The DNA here is from genome assembly GCA_016715625.1 of Bacteroidota bacterium. Taxonomy (GTDB): domain Bacteria; phylum Bacteroidota; class Bacteroidia; order Chitinophagales; family LD1; genus Bog-950. The sequence continues at coordinate 271,972 of JADJZU010000001.1, read as the reverse complement.
CCGAGGAATTGCACAAGTATCCGCATCACAATTATGGCTGTAATCACTTCCTTCATTTTGAAAAGCAAGCTGAACAAAAAAGCAATGCCGGCCAGAATTAGCAGTGATACATGCGGGAAGTTTTTGGTAGGATGAAGTTGTCCGAAAATGGCAAAGAAATTGCCATCTACCGCTGCGGCATACGGCACTCGTGAGTAACCTAAAAGTACAGCAAATAGTGATGTAATGGCAATAAACAACACCAGCGCGGTAGCCACCATAGCGGTATGGTGTCCATATATCTTTTCAAAATAAAGACTGACTATAAAGGGTGAATCTTTTGCCTCTTGCCAGGGAATGATGCCGAGTACCGCTATTTGCATGAGTAAATACAATGTGGCGATAATGGCTATAGAGATAAAAATACTTCGAGGAATGTTGGCCTCCGGGTCTTTGATTTCGGCACCTAGATGGCAAACATTGTAATAGCCCAGGAAAGAGTAAACGGTTTTGATGCTGGCTTGTCCGAGTCCAAAAAAGAAAACGGGTGTAAGGTCAAATGCGTCCGGTGCGTAGCTAAAGGCTAGCTGTGAGTTGAAGTCCGGAACTGCACTGACAATGAGCCAAAGAATGGTTCCACCAACTATCATTCCCATGAGTACAGAGATTTTACCGATGTCTGTAATTTTTCTGTAAAGCAATACGGTAATAAATGCAACTAAAGCCCCCGACACCAGCTTTTGTTCCATAGTGGAAAGTGGAACTAAAAAGGTCAGATATTGTGAAAACCCGATGGCTCCTGATGCCACTACTAAGGGAGCTTGAATAATAGTTTGCCAGATGTATAGAAACGACAACATCCGCCCTGTTTTGTGCTTTCCATAAAGGTTTTGAAGAAAAGAATAGCTTCCACCAGCCATGGGCCACTTGGCTCCCAATTCGGCCCATACTGCCCCATCTGCAAAAGAGAGAATTGCGCCAAGTATCCAGGCCAAGATACATTGAGGGCCATTCATAGCACCGATAATAAACGGGATGGTGATAAAAGGGCCAATGCCAACCATATCTATGGTGTTGATAGCCACAGCCTGTCGCAAACTTAGTCCCCTAATGAGCTGACTCATGAAGTAAATGTATGATTGCTAAGTTTACGCAATGAAAAATATTTTACTCTTAGTGCTATTGCATTTATGTGTGTTTGCCGAGGCCCAAAAAAGCGGACCAAAAGTGTTAGTAGTGACGGCTCATCCCGATGATGAAACAGGGATGGCTGCTACCATTTACAAAGTGACACATGAACTGAATGGCATCGTTGACCAATGCGTTGTTACGAATGGTGAAGGTGGTTATAAGTATTCAACGCTGGCAGAATCTTATTACCATCTTGAATTAACGGACGAGAAAATTGGGCGCGAAAATCTTCCACGTATTCGCAAGCAGGAGCTAATAAATGCCGGAAAGATTATCGGCATGAACAATATTTTTTTTCTCGACCAAAAAGATGCTCACTATGGCTTAGATGAACGCGAACCCTTGGATACCACCTGGAATGTAAATTGGGTCAGTACACGGCTACACGAAATCATGATGCAGACGAAATACGATTTTTTATTCTGCTTATTACCGGTGCCCGAGACACATGCGCACCACAAGGCGGCTTCCATCTTGTCTTTGCGTACGGTTCAGTCATTGCCGGCCAATCAGCGACCCATTGTTTTGGGGGTAACAGGGAGCTCTGCAAAAGATACTTCAACTATGCGATTTGAACAATTGAAAAACTATACCGAAACAAAAGTAGAAGGGGATACGCACATGTTTCGGTTCGATAAGTCGGTTCCGTTCGGGTTTAAGGATAAACTCAACTATAAAATCATAGTGAATTGGGAAATAGCGGAACATAAATCGCAGGGGACAATGCAACTGGCTATGAATGCCGGTGACTATGAGAACTATTGGTTCTTTGCGCTAAACCCTGCTGCATCTAAAGAGAAGTGTCAGACTTTTTTTGAATCATTGAAAAAGATTCCTTACAAGACGAAGCAGTACTAAACTGTTACTTGTAAATAGCCACTACTTCTTTGCCTGCACTGCTCTTCAGAGCGCGATACATGCCCTCTGAATTAAAAGGCATTTCGATGTTGCCATTTTTGTCTATGGCCACCAAACCGCCTTCACCTTCCATCACTACCAGTTTTTTCATCACTACTTCTTCGCAGGCTTCGGACAGCGTGAGGTTTTTATATTCCATCAATGCTGAGATGTCGTGCGCTACTACTGCGCGGATAAACAACTCACCATGACCGGTACAGCTGATAGCGCATGTTTTATTATTGGCATAAGTTCCTGCACCAATCATGGGAGAATCGCCAATACGTCCGGTGTGTTTATTGGTCATGCCACCGGTAGAAGTTGCTGCTGCCAGATTGCCCAACGCATCACATGCTACGGCTCCCACCGTTCCAAATTTTTTATCGTTTGTGTCGGTATGGTCCAAGATTGTTTTGCCGGCTAACAAGGATTTTTGCCACTGCTCCCATCTAAAATCATCATGAAAATATTCGTCCGTTTCCAATCGCAGCCCGAATGCTTGGGCATATTGTTCTGCTCCCGGTCCACTGATAAAAACGTGGGAGGTATTCTCCATGATTTTGCGCGCCAAAGACACCGGATTTTTGACGTTTTGCACCAGACTCACCGCGCCTGCACACAGGTCACTTCCGTCCATTATGGCAGCGTCCATTTCATGTTTCCCCTCGCTGTTGAATACGGCCCCTTTACCGGCATTAAAAAGTGGGCAATCTTCCAAACTGCGAACCGCAGCTTCCACAGCATCTAGTGCAGAACCTTTTTTGTCTAAAATGGCAAAGCCGATATGTAAAGCAGTTCGTAATGCATGCGTGTATTGTTCTTCTTTTTCGGCAGTCATACTGCTGCGAAGAATTGTGCCAGCACCTCCGTGTATGGCAATTCCGTAATTCATATTAGGGTAATTTATAGTGCCTGATTTAAATCTGCGATAATGTCCTCGGCATCTTCAATGCCCACGCTTAATCGAATAAGGCCATCGCTGATGCCAAATGCTTCCCGTTGTTTTTTTGGCACAAAATAATGACTCATCGAAGCCGGATGCTGAATAAGCGTATCGATAGTGCCCAGCGAGGCAGTCAGTTTACAAAGCTTTATTTTTTGCATCAATTTCTTTCCGGCCTTGTAGCCTTCTTTTAACTCAAAAGAGAGTACCCCGCCAAAGTTTCTCATTTGTTTTTTGGCCAAAGCATGTCCCTCATCTGTTTTTAGTCCAAGGTAATTTACTTTGGATACGGCTTTATGCTGCAACAAAAAATTAGCAACTGCTTGCGCATTTGCACAATGTTTTTCCATTCGCAGCGAAAGCGTTTTCAAGCCCACATTCAGCATCCAGGCATCAAAAGGGGCACAGATGGTTCCGTTCAATTTTCTGATTTTCCAAACTTCCTTTTTTATAAAGGATACATCTTTACCTAACACAAAGCCACTAAGGCCGGTACCATGTCCGTTCAGATATTTAGTGGAAGAATGGAGAATAAAATCGATGCCAAATTTGAACGGCTGTTGCAAATACGGAGAAGCGAAAGTATTGTCCACAGCCGTTTTTACTCCATATTTTTTGGCAATCGTATTCAATGTTGCTAAATCATAGCACCGGATGGTGGGATTGGATGGTGTTTCTATATACATCAACTTCACTTTCCTGTTTTTCTTAAGTATCTCCTCCAGTTGCTTGATGTCGCTGAAGTTGGCATATATAACTTCAATACCATATTCCTTGCCATAGTGATTGAAGTAGTCTACTGAAGTTCCGTAAATATTGCCCTGAGCCAGGAGGGCATCACCTGGTTTTAGAACACTTTGAAATAGCGCAGAAAGTGCAGCCATGCCCGAAGAGAATACCAGTGCTTTAGCTGTAATATCCAACCCAAATGTTTCCAGTTGCTCCAGCTTTTTTTCTACCAGTTCTGCATTAGGATGGCTCCAGCGCGAATAGATAAATGCATCTTCTTTTCCTTCAAAAACTTTCTGCGCTTTCTCTGCGCTTTCGTACACATAAGTAGAGGAAGTGAAAATGGGAGCCACATGTGGAGTGATGTTTTTTAGCGGAAAATCATCTTGTGACGTAATGGTGGCAAAACCTTTAGTTGAGCTACTGGCCTTTTGTTTTTTCGTTTTCATAAAAGTAGTATCTGTATTTAATATCAACGATAGCTGCTGGGTGTAAGCATAACAAGCAGATTCTTAAAAAGTCAATAGAGCAGGAAACGGAAAGGTTATTTGTTTTTTAGTTCTTCCAGTAACTTCAACAGCGTTTCGTTTTGTTTTTTCAGTGCTTCAATTTCCTTTTGCTGTTCCTGCATACCACCCACAAGTATGGGTATAATCTCAGTGTAGTTCATGGCATTAAACTCTACAGCGTCTGAAAGTTTTTTGCCATGCTTCTCGTCTCCGTTTTCATACATGGCGGGGGTTACCGCCTTTTTAATAGCACTCGGAATCACTTCCTGCACCTCGTCTGCTATTAAACCGTATTGCAAACCTTCCGATAATTGCAGGTGTTTGTATTCTTCCGTTTTGTAATAGTAAGTAGTGGGTTGCAGTCTGTTGATTATCTCCATCGAGTTTCTCAACGGCTGTATATTGTTTTTAAGTTTTCTATCGGAGGTAGTATAGCTGGTGCCAAATACTGCTCCATTAAAGTAACCTGCCCATGCAGTGCCACCAGAACAAGTTCCATACACACCGTAGTTAGTGTAGAACCTCCTGAAGCAGGCCATACAACCCATAAGATACAGAGCCTCCAAAGCCTACGCCATATACTCCATAGTTGGTAGATGTTCCGTTTCGTCCTGTTCCCATAAAGGCCAAATCTGGGTTCCTGATCCTGTTTGAGTAGCGTTGCCTCTGGCACCCATGTAGCCGCCTTCAAAATATCCGCCATAGCCATAATTAGCTACGTTGTTGGTTGAAGCATAAATTCCATAGTTATCTGATAAACTGCCGTTTACGTTTACAAACCAACCAATGCTGGTTCTGTTGCCAACAGCGTGAAGCGTAAATGACGGGTTTGTAACGCCAATACCTACACTGACGGTATCCACACCGGTGCCACCCAAAACCATAGCGCTGCTGGCCGATACTTTTGCATTATAGCCAATGGCTACAGAGCGATTTATAGAAGAAGATGTAACGTCTGCACTGTCGCCCAGCATAGTATTTCTGCTGCCGGTGGTTATTGTTTTGCCGGCATAGGAACCAAAAGCACTATTGGAATAGCCGGTGGAAATAGCACCCATAGTGGTGTATCCCATCGCAGTGTTATCCCTTCCTGTGGCGGGGAACGAACCACGGAGTGCCCAAAAACCTACAGCGCTATTGTTGGCACCGGTTGTATTATAATCCATTGAGCCGGCACCTACCGCGGTATTTAAATTACCCGATGAGGTGTTGGTCAGTGAATAATGACCCACAGCGGTATTTTGACCAGCGGTAGTGCTATACAAAGCGGAGTGACCAATGGCTACATTCCCTCCACCCGCTATGTTGGTCGTTAGGGCATCTGAACCTACGGCCACGTTTTCGCTACCGGTTGTATTGGCATCTAGCGTACGAATACCAATAGAGGTATTATTGGCACCGGATGTAGTGGTATATAAAGATTGACTGCCTACAGCGGTGTTGCCTACTCCTGTAATGTCGCCAAGTGCTCCGTATCCGGAGTTGTATCCTACAAAAATATTTTCAGCACCTTCGTTATTTTGACCTGCGTTCATCCCCACCATGGTGGCATAGTTGGCATTGTTGCTGTTTAATCCTGCATAAGCCCCGATAGCGGTGTTGTAATCTCCCTCTGAGTTACCCATTGCCCACCGTCCAACGGCCGTATTTTGAATCAAGGCGCGGCCATATTCCAACGCCCCTACACCCAAAGCTACGTTATCGTAACCGGTATAATTTTGTCGAAGCGACCTCCAGCCTATAGCACTGTTGTTATATCCGGAGGTGTCATCAAACATGGATTCGAAACCAAGCGCTGTGTTATTGCCATTTTTAACATGGTTATATAATGCATTGACCCCGGCCGCTACGTTGCCTGTTCCGGTAGTATTGAGCCGAAGTGCTTGAACCCCCACTGCTACGTTGTAGCCCCCGGTTACCGAATTGGCCAATGCGGCAAAACCTACCCCCGTATTGTAGTAGACATTGTATGCTTTGTTGGTTGCAATCCCTTGTCCTGCATAGGACCCCAAATAGGTGTTGTAAGCACCAATACTATCGTAAATGCCGGACCAAAGCCCCACATATAAGTTTTCATCTCCAGAAAAGTGATGTTGTCCTGAAAGCCTGCCTATAGCGGTATTGTTGTTAGAGGTCTGGCTGTTTTGTAGCGCTGCACGTCCAATTGCCATGTTGGTGCTACCGGTTGTATTGCTTTCTCCGGCAAAGGCTCCTATGTAAAAGTTGTAGGAGCCGGATGTATTATCTAAACCTGCACTGTTGCCTATGAAGAAATTGCGGAAGTTGGTGGTATTCATACCGGCCTTGTTACCTATGGCAAAATTCTCCGAAGCATTACTTACAAATAAGGCACTATCTCCAATGGCTATAATATCCGATACATTAGATGCCGTTTGAGCAGCATGAGCTCCAATGCTGATATTTCTATTTCCGGAGGTCATTTGAAAAGCAGCACTATCACCCAAGGCCACATTATGATTGCCGACAACGCCTGTATTTAAACCATGTAATGCCCGAACACCTATGCCAATATTGCCTCGGCCCGTATAGCCATAAAACATGGCACCGTGACCCATAGCAACATTTGCTTTACCGGTGGTGATATATCTCAATGATAGTGCGCCTACGGTAGTGTTTTCATCACCGGTGCGAAATCCGCTGGCGGTATTTCCTACACCGGCATAGTATCCTACATAGGTGTTGTAGTCGCCTTCGTTGTAGTAGCCTGCGTAAGCGCCAATCATGGTGGTAGCTACAGCGGAGTCGCTAAGAGCTCCTGAGTAGTATCCGACACCGGTGTTCAAATTTGCTTTGATGTTAAACAAAGAACCTCTTCCCACTGCAGTACTACTGGCCGAGTTGACAGAAGCTTCCATGGCGCCCACTCCGATAGCCGTATTTTCATTGCCTGTTTTATGATTTCGTAAGGCACGCCAACCCATAGCCACATTCATGTCGCCCGTGCTGTCAAACTCCATGGCCTCGAAGCCCACTGCTGTGGTATGTATACTTGAGACAGAACCGTTCATTGCGGCCGAGCCTATAGCTACGTTGTTTCCTACTCCTGATACTAGTTTCTGTAGGGCTCCGTTTCCTATAGCTGTTGTATTGTTTTGAGTGGTGGCATTTTGCAAAGAGGCATTTCCTAATGCTGTATTGTTGGCAGCGGTAGTTATTTCTGAGCCACTATACGATCCAATGGCTGTATTGGCCCATCCGGTGGTCGCTTTTCTGAGGGCAGAGTGACCCACAGCCGTATTTGGATAAGTGGCTGTGCTGGCGAATAATGCTGAATCACCAACTGCTACGTGTAGGTTTGTAGTGGAGGCATTACCAGCCAAATAACCCAGTGTGGTATAAGTAGATGAGACACGCCCTGCTCTTTGATTGTTTATTTTGATATTAAGCGGTACGTTGTCTGTAGTGCCAATAAAATTTGTGCCGTCTATTGTGCCTGAATTGCCCAGCAGTTTCCATTCTTTTCCTGTATCAGCCTGCGCTATCCACTCTGGTACTCCCGAGGCATTTAGGCCTAGAATTTGGCCACTACTGCCTTGTGGAAGAGCTTTAACATCGCCATTTACATCGGCATACAAAAGTCTGTCGGTGGAGGCAGTGGGAGCTGTTGAAAAAGTACCGGCTGCAGAAACTCCATCTACACGGACGGTATTTCCTGTGCCACTTACATGCAGCAATTGTGCAGGAGTAGCCGTAGCGATACCCACTTTACCGTTGGCATCTATGCGCACCCGCTCCGCGTTTTGCGTTCCAAATTTCATTTCGCCATTGGCGATGTAATTCCATATCATGGCATCGCGCCCCTGTATGGAGCTGATGTCTAAGCCAAATAAAGTTCCATCGGCATTAGGGGTGGTGGGTTGCGATACCATCAATCCGTTCCTTAAACCTGTATTTTCAGTAATGTGAAGTTGAGTAGCCGGAGAGGTCACGTTAATTCCCAGACCGTTCCGGGTCAATCGCATCTTTTCGCCAGCGGCCACTGTGCCAATTCCAAACTTGATGTAACCGGTGTTCAAATATTGCCAAAGCGCCCCGGCTTCGCCCGGTAGTTGTCCATTATCCAAACCCCAAAAAATACCATTGTTACAGGAGTTGTTTAAGCTCGGATGATTGATGCGTATGCCATTATAGGTGCAGGGGAAAATGGCATCAGGATTTATTTTTAAGTCAATGGCGTATTGAGGGTCCTGTTCTCCAATCCCAATCATATAGCGCGAAGCATCAAAGCGTAGACGCTCCACATTGTTGGTCACAACGGTAAAGTCAGCGTTATCTAAAGTGCCAATGAAATTATTATCCACCGCGCTGCCAATACTGACCGATGGAGGAGTTGTTCCGGTGTTGCCTTTTGTTTTCCAAAAGGGGAGCGTGGGGTTTTGCGTTTCTGCCTGTCCGAAAGATAGTTGGGCACTGCCAACCCATACAACAATTGCTAATACGGTGTAAAGTTGTTTCATAACCAAGAGGGAATTGATAATTGTGTGAGGCGCTAAGATAAAAAACGGGCGTAATGCGCTTTTGGCTAGTGTGCAAAAAAAATCCCCCGATACAATCGGAGGATTCTTAGTTGGGGAACTATCCAAAAATTTACCATGGGGGATGGGAAATTCCGTGTAGTTGCATGTAAGATGGGGGCCAACCTGAAACGGTTGCAACCGGCCTCTAATAATTTTAACTGCTACCGGGGAAGCCCCTTAATCTGACGGCCGGCACTGCTCATTTTCTGCATGCTTTTCATCATTTTTTTCATTTCCTCAAACTGCTTCAAAAACTGATTTACTTCCTGAATGCTGTTGCCGCTTCCTTTTGATATTCTCAGTTTACGCTTGCCGTCTAATACATCCGGATTGCTGCGCTCATGCGGAGTCATGGAGAGGATAATGGCTTCCACCTTTTTAAAACTGTCCTCGTTGATGTCAATGTCTTTCACGGCCTTGCCCATGCCCGGAATCATGCCCAGCAGGTCTTTCATGTTGCCCATTTTTTTTATCTGGGCCAACTGTGTCAGAAAATCATTGAAGTCAAACTTGCTCTTTCTAATCTTCTCTTCCAGCTCCTGCGCCTTCTTTTCGTCATACTGCGCCTGCGCCTTTTCCACGAACGAAACAATGTCGCCCATGCCCAATATCCGCGATGCCATACGGTCGGGGTGAAACACATCCAGTGTGTCAAATTTTTCACCGGTGGATACAAACTTGATAGGCTTGCCTACCGTGTAAGAGATGGTAAGGGCTGCACCTCCTCGGGTATCTCCATCCAGTTTAGTAAGCACCACGCCATCAAAATTCAAGCGCTCATTGAAGGCTTTAGCCGTGTTCACGGCATCCTGCCCCGTCATGCTATCCACCACAAAGAGAATTTCATCAGGTTTGGTGCTTGCTTTTACGGCAGCAATTTCCTTCATCATCTCCTCGTCTACGGCCAGGCGACCGGCCGTATCTATAATCACTAAATCAAGCCCCTGGCTTTTGGCTTGGGCAATACCATTCATCGCAATCTGAACGGGGTTGGTGTTGTCTTTTTCGTGATAGACCGGAACACCAATTTTTTCACCCAGTACAATCAACTGGTCCACCGCTGCCGGACGATATACGTCACAGGCTACCATCATTGGGCGCTTATACTTTTGGGTTTTTAGAAAGTGCGCCAGTTTGTGTGTAAAGGTTGTTTTACCCGAACCCTGCAAGCCTGCTACTAATATGACAGCCGGACTTCCTTTGATATTAAAATCGGCCGCTTTGCTTCCCATCAGGGTGGTCAGCTCGTCATACATTATCTTAGTAAGTAACTGTCCGGGCTGCACGGCCGTAAGCACATTCTGCCCCATGGCGGCTTCGCGTACTTTGTCGGTAAACTCCTTGGCTATTTTATAATTAACGTCTGCCTCCACAAGGGCTTTACGGATTTCTTTTACCGTTTCGGCCACGTTGAGCTCGGTCAATTTTCCCTGACCTTTCAGCGTTTTAAACGCACCTTCAATTCGTTCCTGGAGTGATTCAAACATTCTTTATACTTTTTGTTTCGTGTTGCTGATTTTGCTTCTGCGGTTTAGAAATAAACCGGTCTTCTTACTCCGGCCAGGTGCTTGGCCAGGCGCACTACTTGACAGGTATAGCCATATTCATTGTCGTACCAGGCATAAATCACTATTCTTTTGCCGTCTTCCGATACGATGGTGGCTTTGCTGTCTATTTCGCAGGCGTGGCTATTGCCCACCACATCGCTGGATACTATCTCATCGCTTACCGAAAAATCGATTTGCTCCACCAGTTTTCCATATAAAGAAGCATTGCGCAGCAATTGGTTTACTTCCTCCACGCTGGTTTGCTTTTTTACATTCAGGCTCAAAATAGCCAGCGATACGTTTGGAACCGGAACGCGCACGGCATTCGAAGTCAGTTTGCCTTTCATGTGCGGGAAAACTTTAGTTACCGCCTTACCGGCTCCGGTTTCGGTAATCACCATATTGGTAGGTGCACCGCGGCCTCTGCGCGATTTTTTGTGGTAATTGTCCAGCAGGTTCTGGTCGTTGGTGTAGGCATGCACTGTTTCAATGTGGCCTTGCTCTATGCCCAGATTGTTTTCAATCACATCAATCACCGGCACTATGGCATTGGTGGTGCAGCTGGCCGCTGTAAATATTTTTTGGTTCTCGGCATTGTATTGTTCGTGGTTTACACCATATACAATGTTCGGGATATCGCCTTTGCCGGGTGCTGTTAATATCACAACATCAGAGCCCTTGGCTTTCAGGTGCTCGCCCAATCCTTTTTCATCGCGCCATACGCCCGTGTTATCAATAATGAGTGCATTATTGATGCCATGAGCCGTGTAATCAATTTCAGCAGGGGAGGAGGCCGAAATCATTTTCACCGTGTGACCATTGATGTTAATAGCCCCGTTCTCTGAATCAGGAATTACCACGCCTCCAAACTTGCCCTGCACAGAATCTTTGCGCAGCAGGCTGGCACGCTTAGGCAGGTCATCGGTGCTTTTATCGCGCGTTACAATTCCTTTTAAGCGGAGTTGGTGGCCGCTGCCGGCATGGTCCATCAATATACGAGCCGCCAGGCGACCAATGCGTCCAAATCCATACAAAACGATATCGCGGGGAACCAGTGTTTTTTTGGCTACACCGGTTAACTCGCCCAGTTTTGCTTTCACAAACTCGTCTACGCTACTGTAGTTCTTGCCCTCGGCATGATACTCGCGCGATAAACGGCCCAAATCAATTTTTGAAGGAACCACCTCCAGTTTTGCAATAGCATCGGCAAAGCTTTTAGAAAGTGCCGTAGACAATGAAATTTCAGCAAACTGCGACAAATAACTGTGGTCGTGCATAATCTCGCTCAGCTTTTTATCAAAAAACTTTCTGCGGAAAAGCACCAGTTCTACATCGCGTTCCAGCAATAATTTACTGGCGGTGTGTTGCAGTTCAAGTGTTGTGCGTTCGCTGTCTACCCATTGTTTCAGTTCTTTTTCATAGCTATCTGCCATCGGTGTTAGATTTTAGTAGAGTTAAAAAATTTGGAGGCGCGAATATGTGAATCCTTCGCTACTTTTTGAACCTAAATGTTGCGGATAGGCGCTGTTCAGGGCATCAGTTATGGGTAAACCTGCCATCCTGCATCCGAAAACTCGGCCAAACTGCCACTCTGCCATGATAATCCTGCCATTTTTTTGGTTGGCTTCTTGTTTTGTGGGGTGGCACAGCAATTGACTATGAGAGTCGAACCAAAAAACTAACAAAATGGGAAAAATAATCGGTATAGACTTAGGAACCACCAACAGCTGCGTATCTGTAATGGAGGGCAACGACCCGGTGGTAATTCAAAACGATGAAGGCAGAAGAACGACTCCTTCCATTGTAGCCTTTCTGGCAAATGGCGAGCGCAAAGTGGGCGATCCTGCTAAGCGCCAGTCGGTGACTAACCCCACCAAAACCATTCAATCTATTAAGCGCTTTATGGGTATCCGTTTTTCGGAAGCGGGTAAGGAAATTCCTTATGCCCCCTACAAGGTGACTAAAGGCGATAACGACACCGTGCGTGTAGATATTGATGGTCGCTTGTATACTCCGCAGGAGATTTCGGCAATCGTTCTTCAAAAGATGAAGAAAACAGCCGAGGACTATCTGGGCCAGTCGGTAACCGAAGCGGTGATTACCGTGCCGGCATATTTCAACGACAGCCAGCGTCAGGCCACCAAAGAAGCCGGTGAAATTGCCGGACTTACCGTTCGCAGAATTCTAAACGAACCTACTGCTACCGCTCTGGCTTATGGTATGGACAAAAAAGGGAAAGACTTAAAGATTGCTGTGTATGATTTAGGTGGTGGTACTTTTGATGTATCTATCCTGGAAATGGGCGATGGTGTATTCGAAGTGAAATCAACCAACGGTGACACTCACCTGGGAGGCGATGATTTCGACAATGAAATTATCAACTGGCTATCTACCGAGTTCCTGAACGATGAGCGCGTGGACCTGAAGAAAGACCCCATGGCCCTGCAGCGCCTGAAAGAAGCTGCCGAAAAAGCAAAAATCGAGCTTTCAGCTTCGCAGGAAACAGAAATCAATCTGCCTTATATCACAGCGATAGACGGAGTGCCTAAGCACCTCGTTAAAAAGCTGACTCGTGCTAAGTTTGAGCAATTGACCGATTCTTTAGTGCAGCGCACTTTGGAGCCTTGCAAACAAGCCTTGAAAGATGCCGGACTTTCGGCCTCGCAGGTAGATGATGTGATTTTGGTGGGCGGTTCTACCCGTATCCCTAAAATTCAGGAAGTGGTAGAGAAATTCTTCGGCAAAAAGCCTTCTAAAGGGGTTAACCCCGATGAAGTAGTGGCCGTAGGAGCTGCCATCCAGGGCGGTATATTGAGTGGCGATGTAAAAGACGATATCGTGCTGGTAGATGTTACTCCGCTTTCTTTAGGTCTGGAAACCATGGGTGGTGTAATGACCAAGTTGATTGAGTCTAACGCTACTATCCCAACCAAGAAATCGCAGATTTTTACCACGGCACAGGACAACCAGCCTTCGGTTCAAATCAATGTGCTGCAGGGCGAAAGAGCCATGGCGAAGGACAACCGCTCTATCGGTATCTTTAACCTGAACGATATTCCGCCTGCGATGCGCGGCACTCCGCAAATTGAGGTAACCTTCGATATTGATGCGAATGGTATCCTGAATGTGTCGGCCAAGGATAAAGGCACCGGAAAAGAGCAGAGCATCCGCATAGAAGCGAGCACCGGACTGTCTAAAGAGGAAATTGAGAAAATGAAAAACGAAGCCAAAGCCAACGAGGATGCCGACAAAAAGGCGCGCGAACAGGCTGAAAAGGCGAATACCATTGACTCTTTGATTTTCCAGACCGAAAAGCAGATGAAGGAAATAGGCGATAAAATACCGGCCGATAAAAAAGTCGCTATCGAAACAGCCTTGACCGAACTGAAGGCCGCCAAAGAAAAGAACGACTTTGAGGCCATGGACAAAGCCGCTGAAACGCTCAACACCGCCTGGCAGGCGGCCAGTCAGGATATTTACAACGCCACGCAGCAGCAAAATGCAACGGCTGATGCAGGTGCCGGCAACGCCAACACCGAAAACGGGGCCGAAAATGTTCAGGATGTGCAATATGAAGAGGTAAAAGACGATAAGTAAACGGCAGGGTTTGCAGATTTCGGAGGATTGGTATGTTTGCACTCCCAAATCCGAAAAAGAGAGAACACTGCATAGGTTTGCGAAAGACGTTGGATGTTGCCATGGTTAGATTACCATAGGTAGCTGGCCCCCGGGAAACCGGGGGCCTTTTTTATTTCTGCTCCCCGTCAGTTACAACTGGCGGGGGCGTGCTACTCGATTATGGCTGACGTTCTTTTCGTTGGATATATAACTGATTAGTCCGCATTGTTAAACCCTTTTGCATAAATTATCTTCAATTTTAAATCCTCTGAATAATCGGCATCATAAATAATTGATGAGATTATTTCGAATAAATGTCTTTGTCTATCCGATTGTCAGCCACATCCACAGCAATATTTTCCATTTCTGCTATGAAACGTTCAACTCTAAAAGAGCAGTTATTTATCTCAAAGGAAGTATGCTGATAATGCAATTGATGCTCTTTTGTTTCCGTCTTGAAAGCTATGATTTTTATTGATTGAATAAAACAAATGGGTTAGCTTATGTTCCAAGTCGGATAGTATAGGTCATTCTGAACGTGTTCGATAACACTTACCAATAGGTTAATATTCAAATGCCTAGCACTCCGCCTGATTGGTTTATGATCTCGTCATGCACTTCTATAGCATGAGTAGTATCGAAATACGCAAATGCCATTTATCTGTCCTTTAATCTTTTAAACACTTCAAGCAATTTGGGATTTTCAATCACTCTTTGTAATAGATCCTTACTCTTATCTCCTAAAAATCTGTCGTAGTCAGCAGCACTTAACGAGTTTATATATGGTTTTAATCTTTCGTCTTTCATGCTCGCTTTTCATTGCATCCGCAATACCAACTTCAAACGAGGCTATTAATCTTAAGACTTCTGAATACATAGTGTCTCTTGGATTTTCCTTTTCTTCTAGCTTCAAAATCACCTTGTATTCTGAAGATTTTTCAAGAAATATTGCTTTATAGATAGCATCAGTGTAAACAGCGTATTTATAATTACCCATTTCTAAATACTTATTCAAAGCTTCTGTAAATTCTCTGCGATATACAGGTTCACGAGCCATTGCTATCAAGAAATCTTCTTCTCGTTGATTAATAAACTTGGTAGAGCCACCTAATTTTTGATTAAGCGTGTCAATTACTATATCTAGAATTTTACTCCTAAGTGCTTTTGCCTTCTCACTTTCCGTGAGAAGCATACCTAGATTTAAAAATGACCTAAAGTTGAAAATCCCAAGTTGCGGAGCTTTGGTCCTTCTTGTAGCATCCAGCCATATTCTTCTTTAAATTCTTTTAAAGCTTTCTTTTTGAGATTTATGTAGCCATTATGCTTTAATTCATCTTCATTTTGCGATAGGTAGCGGTCTATAGTTGAATTGTTCATACCATAAAAAGTCTGCTATCTGCTGTCTGGTAAACCTAAATTCACCCTGAAACATCATGCCTGTTATTCCTAAATATTCTTGGATATTTTCTAATGCAGTTTTATTAAGTATATTTTGTCGGTCAATTGCTGATACTGTCAAATCTTTCATATTTGCAAATATTGTTGAAAACTTTTGTTGTTTCCCGCACGAATAAGGGAAACAACATGTAAGTTGTTGTTATTCAATATGTTTAGTGGTCTTAAAGTTTTCCTCATCCTGTGTTAATTTGTCAACTTATTGTCATTGTGCTGTCTGTTGCGATACGCTTGCCCCCAACCCAAATATACGCACAATTTATTCCTTGCAAACAGCATAATACTTGCGCATATTACAATTGAGCCGTCAAAACAGGTTTCCGAAAACCGAGGCATTTGAGCCATCAAAATAGGGTTTCGAAAATCGGAAAGGCATTTGAGCCGTCAAATAGGTTTCCGAAAACGGAAAGGATCTGGACCATCAAAATAGGTTTCCGGAAAACCGGAAGGCATTTGAGCCGCTCCCGTCCGCATATTTTTTCGAAGCAAAGCCTGAGGCGCAGCGGAGACTCCGGTCCTTCACTAAATAAGAGTGTCCTCACCACCTGCACTATTTCGGTGGCTGAGGACACGCTACAATAAGGTAATCTTTAAAGCTCTACTTGGTTACCCGCCTTTTTGGACAGGGTTTGGTCTTTGGTCTTTAAGGTAACCACATAGATGCCATTGCTTAAATCGGCTCCGTTTACGGGATATACCTCAGCGGTAGATTGATAGAATTTGAATTGCTTCACTGTTTTGCCCAGGGCATCGGTCACCTGAATTTCGCCATTGGCCGGCCGGCTGCTCTGATACATTACATTAAAGGTGGAAGCAGATGGATTCGGGAAAACCGAAAGGTTTGTTTTGGCTTCTATCGTTTCCAGCAGGCCCGTAGGGTGTTGCGGTGGGCTGGGAGCCTGCTTGGGCGCATTGTAGCCTAAAGGGTATCCAACGGTAAACTCATAATGGATATTGCTGCCAAAGTCGCCATTAAAGTTTTTGAAAATCTGACCGTTCAGCTTCCGCAGGTTGAGCTGCCCCGAGGTTTCCAGATTGTTCTGTGTATTCAGCCACCAGGAGATGCCATCGCCCCCTTCCCAGCCGGCATCATAATCGTTAAAGTCCAGGTAATAGCTGCCCCAGGCCAGGTAAATGGTATCGCGCGAAATGGCCCCGGAGGTAAAGGTGTTTCGGCTGTAAATGGTGTCGCCATTTTCGTTCTTCAGCACATACCAGTTTTCTTCGGGGCGGTTGTTGGCTTTAAAATAAATAATGAATGCCTCCTCGCTTTGCGGAGCCATGTTGAACGAAGAGCTGAGTTTGTTGTTGGCCGCATACTCGTCCGGTGTTTGGTTGGGCCAGGTGGCTTCGGCATAAAACACACGGTCGGTGGTGTCCAGTCCGTTCCAGTCAAAGGCGGGTAAGGTGATAATTTGCGATTCAAAAGGCGCCAGATATCCGCTCCATTCATAATACCACTTGCTGCCGCCTTTTACCCAATACGAAATCTCCGCATAGGTGAGCGGAAGTTTGCCCGTGTTCTTAATCTTCACCATAGGATTGGTGCAGGCAGGGTTAAAGTGCAGATAGTTTTTGTCGTTGTTGGGGGCAATGATTTCCTCCATCATCACATCATTATTTTTTTGCGATGAATAGGTAATAAGATGCACCGAAGTGCCGTATCCGGCTCCTTCACCGCTCCCAGGGTGTAGTCATCAAAGTCTAAATCAATGACGGCATTTTGTCCCGGGGTAACGTAATTGGTGATATCTACCTCATACACGGGCACTTTTTCGCCCGGGCACCAGTTGGCGCGGTTAAATATCCATGTGCCGCCCTGCGGAGCAATGGCATTGATGCCGCAGTCAGCTTTCCAAAGCAACTTGGAATACACAGGCGTTCCGTTCACGTTTACATAAAAGCTGTGCGGGTCAAACTCTCCCTGACTGCCGTGCCCGGTCATAATCACCGCCAGTTTTGCAGAGCTTACGTTGGCAGGAATAAAAACTGTTTTAGGCGTTGCCTGACTTTCGTAACCCGCCAAATCCGGATAATTGAAATAGCCATCATACACTTTCTCGATGTTTAGGAGGTCGCGGTTGGCCGGTCCTTCAATCAGCATAAACGACACATTCGCGCTGAAGGCATCTGTCCAGCCATCGTAGCGGATGCGCACATTCACCGAGTCTTTAAGCACAGTGGCATAATCGGTTACATCGTAGTAATAAGGATGTATCCACGAGTTATTAAATCCGTTCGAGCCATTCGCCATATAAGTGCCATAAGGGGTAATGAGCCTGCCGGCTTCCATAAAATCTACATGGTCCGAAAAGCTCCAAGTAGTATCCAGCGTAAGGGTATCAATGGATACAATGGCAGAATCCAGCGTGCCGCTTTTTTTACCAAAGGATGCATTTACGGTATAGTCCCATCCGCTGCAGTTGGGCGTGCCGCAGCCCAGGGTAAATACCATCACTATCTTTTGATATGAAGCAATGTTGTTGGGAAACACCGCCCAGTAATCATCGTTGGATGGGGGCGATGCCAGATTGGTGGTGGTGTGGGTTTGAATAAAAGTGGTGTCGCCTGTGGCGGCTGATGCCAAAACGGTGTGCAGCGTAAACACACTCATCAATAAAAAATAGCGCATGGGTAGATTGAATTAAAACTTATTTTAAAAGTGTAACAGTACCTTTTTTCTCCATCTTTTTACCATCCAGATAGGTGATGCCTGCCACATAAACATACACAGCAGGATTTAGTTGCTTACCGGCAAATGTTCCGTCCCAGCCTTCAAACTGTGTGGCAGATTCAAACACCTTTTCGCCCCATCGGTCAAAGACCATGAGCCCAACGTCCTTTATCGACTCACCGTAAATCATAAACACATCATTATTGCCATCGCCATTGGGTGTAAATGCATTGGGAATAAAAACAGGAGGGTAGCCCGCCACAAAAACGGTAGTAGCGGCATTGGCAACGCATCCATTGCTATAGGTTATGGTGAGTAAATACTCCGTGGTGCTGTACCCTTCAAAAACAGGATTGGCACAATCACTACAGGAAAGACCATCAGCAGGCTGCCATAAATATCCGGTGATGTCACTGTTATTGTAGTTGTTTAATACAGACGTAAGATTCAGACTTTGCCCCAGCGTTACGGTGGTGTCTCCATACAAAATGGCAGCGGTTCCTTCTGCCGGCTGACTCACAAAATAAGAAGTATCGGTTTGGCAGCCGTTGTTGTTGTAAATCACAATCTGGTGCAGGCCTGCGCTCAGGTTGTTGAATACACCCGATAGCTGGTTGCCCGTATTGTCTATGTTAAATGTGTAGGGCTGGTTTAGCGTAGAAACCGGAGTAATGGTAAGCGTACCATCGTTATAATTTGGACCAAAGCACGAGGTAGGAGTGGAGGCAAAAGTGAATTCATCAGGATAAGGCGAAAGAATATTTACGCTCGAGGTGGTGGTGCAATTGTTGCCATCGGTAACGTTCACTTGATAGCTGCCTGAAGATAAACCAGGGAAACTGCCGCTGCCATTATTGTCTAAGGTGTTTCCGGCAGCGTTTAGTGTAAAATTATAAGGGGCTACTCCGCCAATCATGGTTGTGTTGATGATGCCATCATTTCCGCCAACGCATTTGGGTGGAAGCGATGCCAGTACGGCACTCAGTAAAGCCGGTTCGGTTAAGGTAGCGGCTGCCGATGCAGAGCAGGTATTAAGGTCAGTAACGGTAACCGTGTAATTACCCACCGGCAAATTACTGTTGACCGGTGTGGTAGTGCTGTTGCTCCACAGATAATTGTAGCCCGGGGTGCCTCCACTTGCTGCAACAGAACATTGTCCGCTGTTTCCACCGTGGCAGACCACATCGCTATAGGAGATGTTGAGCAAAAGCTCGCTGGGCTCCGCTACCGTGATGGAAGCAGAAGCCTGGCATAGTTGCAAGTCATTTACAGTAACAGAATAGTTGCCTGCCGCAATTGTATTAATAAGGGCAGCGGAGGCGCTGTTGCTCCACAGGTAGGTGTAGCCGGGTGTTCCGCCAGTAACTACAGACGACACAGTTCCGGTATTGTCACCAAAACACTGCAAATCTGTTTTGGTTAACGATACGGAAAGCACAGCAGGTTGCTGCACCGTTTGTGTGTTGCCGGCTGTGCAGTTGTTGGCATCGGTGACTACCACCGAATACGAACCCGCGGCTAATTGCGAAATATCCTGCGTAGTGGCATTGTTGCTCCACAAATAACTGTAAGGGAAAGTGCCCCCATTCACCGACAGGTCTATGCTACCTGTATTTGTCCCGAAGCAGAGGGCATTGAAGGTATTAGCGGTAAGCACCATGGGGTTAGGCTCGTTGATGGTAAAAGACAAATTGCCCGGGCAGTTATTTAAATCGGTAATTGTCACAGCATAGTTCCCGGGGCCAATATTGATTCTGTCTTGTGTAACGGCACCATCGTTCCACAAATAACTATAAGGACTTGTCCCTCCCGATACGCCTATATCAATGCTGCCATTTGCACTTCCATTGCAACTCACATTATTAAACTGAACCGTTTGTGTCAGTTGTGTAGGTTGTGTGAGCAGAATGCTGGTATCAGCCTGGCAACCGTTGACATCGGTAGCGGTGATAGTGTAGGTGTTGGCGGTAAGCAATGAAAGGGTCGTAGCGGTAGAACCGGTGTTCCATAAATAGTTTAACCCGCCTGCACCTCCCGATGCACTGATGGAGATGAGTCCATCGTTACCGTTGTAGCAATTGATTTGATTTATAGTGGGCTGTGTGAAGTGAATAGCATTCGTTGAACCCACAATCAAGTTGGCTGTAGCGGAGCAGTTGTTGGCATCCGTCACCGTAACGCTGTAGCTGCCGCCCAATAATCCGGTCAAGGATGCAGTGGTGGCATTATTATTCCAGAGGTAATTGATAGGAGAGGTGCCCGTTGCGGATGTAACAGCGGCTGTTCCGTCTAAATAGCCATAACAGGTTTCGCTGGTGGCATTCGTGGTAATGCTTAACTGGCCTACTGTTACGTTGACAGTATCGGAAACACGGCAATTTCCACTGCTCACTTTAATAACGTAGGTGGCTGCTCCCGATGGAGTGGCCGTAGTAGCTGCTGTGTTGGTGCTGCTTAACCCGACTGCAGGGCTCCATAAATATTGAAAAAGCCTGTCCGTTCACCGGATTGCCACTCACGACTGCGTTTAAGGGCACCGCGCCACCCGAACAGGACGACACATCATTGCCCGCATTTACAGAAAACGGAGGAGCAATTACGTTTACGGTTACGGTATCGCGGGAGGTGCAGGAACCAATGTTGGCGGTAATAATGTAAGTGGTAGTCACGGTAGGCGTAGCCACCGGAGAGAGCGCACTGGCCGATGAAAGAGTAGCAGAAGGAGACCAGGAGTATACGCCCAGGCCCTGCGATGCAAGGGTAACCTGATCGCCAGCGCAGATGCTGGTGTCGTTGGTGGTCCGCACCGGAAACGGATCAAAATCTGCATCACCGCGCTATCGTAGGGTTGGCTGTTGCAGGCGTTCAAAAGATAAATAGCGACTGTTTCGGTGCCCTCAGTGAGTGCATCAGTTAGTGAAACAATGTTTAAAGTTGCTGTGGTATTCCGGCAGGTATTGTAATCGTATTCGGAATGTTTTGATAGTCCAGACCATTTGTAGCCGTTCCGCCTATTTGATAAGTCACGGTAACGGGCGTTGGCACCGGGTTATCAATTCTGAAAACTATTTTCCCATTCACGCAGCCTTCCATGGCGTTGGAGGTGTTGGGGTCATTGGTGGAAGCATCGTCCACAGTAACTCCGTTAGAGGTTAAACTATTGGCTTCCAAAAATACACCCGAATCGAGAATGCCATCACCGGCATCGGCAATCGCCAGACGCAAATGATAGGTTTGGCAGGGTTGTAAGTTTTTTCTTTTGGCTGTGAGTACCGTAGTAAAACCATCGTATTGTATGTAGTAGTTAGATGCATTTTGCGGTGCAGTAAAGCCGTCCCCATTATCTATATAGTACGCGCTGTTTGTAACATCATTTACGTTGTCAATCGAAACAGGAGTGGCGGTTCCGGGCACCAAAGCAATGTTTTGTTGTCCGGCAATACCGGGCCCGCTGATGTAAAAAGCAAACACATCATTATATCCGGCACTCACCCATTCCAGATATTCTTCCGAGCCGAAGGAATATTTGAACTCCACACTATCGCTCAGTACTTGCAGGTCAAACTCCAACACGCAGGCATCGTAGGTTGATGCAAAAAGACCTCCTACCAAACTGGTCAACTGCGCATTGCCGGGTGCCAGATTATCTACACCTGCTCCTGATTGACTGTTAGGCCCTGCTATGGCATTAATATCGCCACTGGTAAGCGCGATGCCGCTACTCATACCAATGTTGCAATTGTTGCAGGTAAACGTGCCGGCTGATGTGCCCGGGCAGTTGATGGTAACATTAGAGATGGTAACACCGTTGCCCGCCAATATCTGCGCCAGTTGATTGCCGTTATTGTTAGGTGACTAGTATCTGTGCATGGGCTATGTGACATAGCACAAGCAACAGCGCAAGTGGAAAATTTTAGCCATACAGGGGATTGTCTAAATTTTACCATGAAAATAAACTGATTTCCGTATGAAGTTAAAGTTATTTTTTAGGTGCTTTTTGCCGAAATAATTTCATTTAGTTGGTCAATCTTCTACTTTAGAGTTTTGTAGCTATGGGCCGTTTTTACGCTTCTCTTTTTTTCTGTTTTTATTACGGGAGATTGGTCGCATGATGCGCCCAACCGCTGTTTCGATTCATTGGGCACCGGTTGGGTGTATTTTTGGGCCAATGACCAACGAATAAAAGTAGTTCCGAAACTCATTTCAGTCATTTGATGTTGCTAAATAATGGAGTGAAATATGGCGATATAGATGTGTATGTAGATCAGGAATTAGAATTAACCGATCGTGAGTTTAACCTGGATACCAATACTGTTTGGGTTTTAAATCCGGATGCATCGGGAGCGGTAAAGCGAACATCCGGTTTTGTATCCAGTTTGGAAGACGGTGGCTTGTTGCGAAGAACAAATTCCACCAACGATTATTTATTTGCTGTAGGTTCCAATGTTGGCACCTTTCGATATCGGCCGGTGGAGTTTAAGCCGGTGGCATCCAACGAAAATCATTTTAAGGCGCGCTTTGCCAACATAGACCCAACGCTGGAGGGCTTCGATAGAAATAATCGCTTTCATCTGGTTTGTCAGATTAATCCGGATTGGTATCACCGTTTATATCATGTTAGTGGCGATGATTCAGCCGATCTTACCATTCTGTATGATTCCATTGCTGATGGCAGTTGGAACGACATTGTGCATTGGCAAAACGAACCCGAATGGCAAAGTATTTTCAAAGACGCCAACGTTCCTGGTACACCGTTTAGTCGCATGAGCAAATTTAAATGGAACAATTATGTATATGCTCCTTTTGCATTAGCTATTACCTCTGAGCCCTATGCGCTGGCGGGTGTAGATACCATCATTTGGCGATTTGATACCATTCAACTCAATGCATCAGGTGGAGCGTTTTACAACTGGTCGCCTCCCGATTTTTTGAGTTGTAATGATTGCCTCAGCCTTTTGCTAATCCGGATTCATCTATCACGTATTTTCTGACAGTGGAAGATGGCAGAGGATGCGTAGACTATGATAGTTTAGTGATACTGGTTCGCGATAAACCCTTCGCTTTGTTTTTTATTCCCAACGCAATAACCCCCAATGGCGATGGCTACAACGACTATTGGCACATTCGCGATTTGGAACGCTTTCCGGATAATGAAGTTCGTATCATCAATCGCTGGGGCGATCAGGTTTTCTTTGAAGCGCCTTATCAAAATAACTGGACAGGTACCTGGCGCGAAGGCGAACTGCCCGGGGCTACTTATTACTACATTATTAAAATACGATTTGGTGGCGAACTGTATGAGTTTAACGGACCATTGACCATTATTCGATGAGAACCAGGATTTGCATTTTAGTTTTTCTAAGCGGTTGGTTGGTTGCCGGAGCGCAGCAGGTGGAAGAGTTTTCACTCTTGCGCGAAAATGCCTTTTCCTTAAACCCCGCACTGGCCGGCATGAATGGCTGGATTCATGGCACTGCTACTTTTCGCAAGCAGTTTACTAAGTTGGATCGTTCTCCCTTTCACTGCTATGTATGCTGGCGGATGGTGAGATAAAAGCTAAGCACGTGGGGCTTGGTGGCTATTTGATTCATGATCAAACAGGGCCTACCGGCAAAAGCGCTGTTACTGTTTCAGTAGCCTACAATATTCAGTTGTATGAAAAGAATGCAGCGAGATTTACCAATGGTAGAAGCGACCATGTGTTGAGCATTGGTGTGTCACTTTCTGCTGTGCAGTATCGCCTTCGTGGCGACCAGTTGGAGTTAGACAATCCGGGCGATCCGCGCTTATACGAATCAAAAGGGTTTAGCATTTTTCCGGATGCTTCAGCCGGTGTATATTATCGCTACAAACAAAATTTCTACTTCGGCTTTTCAGTGCCGCAGATGTTAGGTCTCAATATCAATTATAGAGGGAATGATGGATTTGCCGACATTAAAAAAGTGCAACACATCAATGTAATGGTAGGAGGAAAGGCAGAGTTTAACAGAGGCAATTTTGCCATTGAACCGGTAGCAGCTTTTCGCTGGGTAAAAGGCGCGCCACCACAGGGCGATATCGGGTTAAGAATGACCGGGTATAAAGTTTTTTGGCTGGGCGCAAACTATCGCTCGCTCAACTATATGGTTTTTGAAGGCGGCTTTAATGTCAAGAATCAGTTTTTTGTATCCTATGCGTATGATTTTAATTTCTCTAAATACCGGCAGGATATTGGCTCTACCCATGAAATCACGCTTAGCTACACGATTAAAAAAAGCGCTAAAGTATGGCGTGGTGTGGGACCGGTTTTGAGATTCTAAAACACAAATCCGGATTGAAGAAGCTGCGTGCTCCGTCTACTTAATCAGTTTACTGATTGCCTTAAACTCCTCTGTTCCCGCTTCATGGAGCATCATAAAGAGTATCATTTCCACCGATACAATAAATGCTCCGGCTTGGCGCATTCGCTCTATAGCTAACTGTTTATTTTCAGCCGTTCTGGACGATACCGCATCGGCCACTACGTGAACTTCATAGCCTTGATTCAAGGCATCAAGGGTTGTTTTTAAAACACAGATATGCGATTCCACTCCGCAAATAACCAGTGTTTTTTTGTTGGTCAGCTTAAGTTGCTCCGACACCGGTTCACTTTTCAAGCAACTGAAGCATACTTTTTCTAAGATGGTTTTTCCTTCGCCAATTTCCACCTCTTTGCAGGTGTTGCCCAATCCCTTGGGATACTGTTCGGTGATAATTGTTTCGAGCCCAAGAATTTCGGCACCGCGTAGAAGTTTATTGACGTTAGTCAATACTTTTTCTTGCTCATGAATAACAGGCATCAGCCTTTCCTGAACATCAATCACTAGTAAAGCGGTTTGCTGGCGTTGTGGTATTCCGATATTCATAGATGTGGTTTATTACATGGAAATGGAACCTTTTCTAAAATCTGTTTTGCCGATAATGGCGTTGATAATATAGGGTTTACCGCTTCGCGATACGCGCTGTGCTTCAATAATAGCAGCATTAAATCCCTCTATTGTATCCACCCTTACTCCTTCGGCACCAAAGGCTTGTCCTATCATTTGATAATTGCTATAAGCCAAATTCATTGCCGCATCGCTTTTCAGAAATTCTATCTGGTCGCGCGCAATTTGAGTCCAGCAGGCATCGTTTCCTATCACAGAAACCACCGGCAGGTTGTGCCGCACAAATGTGTCATACTCCATTAAGCTGTATCCCGCGCTACCATCACCGTAAATGATGTATACATCTTTTTCCGGGAATACCAGCTTAGCGCCCAGTGCAAATCCTGCACCCACTCCTAATGTGCCAAATACACCCGGGTCGAGCCAACTGAGTGGCCCACGCGGACGCAGGGTATAAGCCCCGGTGGCCACAAAATCGCCACCATCTGCTACCAGAATAGTTTGGTCGCTGAGTTGCGGATCCATGTCTCTGAAAAGTTTTATTGGATTTACACCTAAATGCGTAGGGGCTCCGGCTTGTTCATCAATATTGGCTTCGCGTTTTTCATCGCGGGTGCGTAATGCACTTTTCCAGTCCGGGTAATTTCCCTGGAATTTTTCAGCCAACGCAATCAGAAACTCTTGCGGGTCGGCATGGATAGCCACGGTAGGTGTTTTGTTTTTTAATAAATCTTCCTTGCTGCGATTGATGGAAATAAATTTCCTGCCTCCAATGTGGTTGCCATAGTCCAACCGAAAATCATTGGGCACCCCGGCCAGTATAATCAAGTCGCTTTCTTTAATTGCATCTCTCCGGTTGTGGCGCATTTGCAAGTCGTTCTCTTTGCCCAGTAAGCCACGACCCATGCCACTGAGGTATACCGGAATTCCCAATTTAGATACCGCTACGGCCAATTCATTCGCCTTAGCCGGATTCATCATGGCACCGCTACCCACTAGCAGCAGCGGTTTTTTAGACTCCTTAATTTTGGCCGTGGCTTTTTCTACTTGTGAAGAGCTATGTGTCGGAAAACGGAAGGGTTGATTCGGTGTGTTCAAGTTGACAGAGTCCTTACCGGCAAACAAATTTTTTGCATGGTTATTAATGTACCATTGCACGATGCGCTCCTGAAAATTTTTTGGAGGAGTTTCTTTGCTCTTGGCACCATACCAACTACGAACCAATTCTTCGCCAAACAATACATCAATGGGGCATTCAATATAAACAGGCCCCGGAACCCCTTCTTGTGCTACCGCAAATGCTTTATCTAATGTGGGAATTATCTCTTTTACCTTCGATATGGTAGTGCTCCATTTGCAAACTGCTTTCATAATGCTGAGCTGGTCGATATCCTGCAAGCTGCCACGCCCTTTCAAAATAGTGGCTGCACCGCCACCCAGCAGAATTAATGGCGACTGTGCGAGCGCTGCATTTTTTACTGCTGTAATGGTATTCGTTAAACCGGGTCCGGCAGTCACGGTAGCTACGCCCGGTATACCCGTTAATCTTGCAACTGCATCTGCTGCAAACACAGCATTTACCTCATGCCGCGTGTCAATTAACCGTATGCCCAGGTTCTGTGCCGAAACAAAGATGGGTGAAATGTGTCCACCGCAGAGTGTAAAAAGATATTTTACACCGTGTTTTTGCAGCACTTTAGCAATGATTTCTCCTCCGTTCATAATTTGTATTTTGGTATAGCGAATATAGAAATGGCAATTAGGTTTGACCTTAATTTTTGCGAATGATTATTACCCGCTTTTTATCCATTATATTTTACCCGTTAGAGATATCGATATCTCTGATGGTGCTGCTTACGCTTCATACTTCGCTTTATGCACAAACAGCACCATTGAAACATGCTCATGCACACAACGACTATGCTCATAAGCGCCCGCTTCTGGATGCTTTAGACAATGGATTCACCAGTATAGAAGTGGATGTTTACTTGCACAATGGTCAGCTAAGGGTTTCTCATCTACCTGTTTCGCTTCGCACCAGGAAAACACTCGAAGAGTTATATCTGATTCCGCTACAAGAGCGCATTGCCTTAAATGGTGGTAATGTGTTTGCCGGGAACAAAACGCCTATTGTGCTCATGATAGATTTTAAAACGGAGCCGGCATCTACTTATAAGGTGATTAATGAGATTTTGAAATTGTATGCCAATATTCTCACATCGTATTCGGCCGATTCGGTACTTATACAGCGACCGGTTAATGTGCTCATATCCGGTAAAAGTCCTGTGGTGCAATTGCTACATGCCGATAGCAGTTATGCCACATTGGATGCTCCCCTCTCAACGCTGGAGGATAGTTTGAAACTCCGCGTATGCACTCGACTCAGCGATGCGTGGTCGTCACACTTTAGTTGGAATGGGAAAGGAGAAATTTCTAAGCAGGATAGCATTCGACTGGAGAATCTGGTGAAGCGCGCCCAAGCCTCCAATAAGGAAGTCAGGTTTTATCACATACCGGACCATGAATCGGTTTGGAAATTGTTGCTGGAAAGCGGTGTAGACTGGATAAACACTGATCGGCTTTCTGATTTCCGACAATGGTATACAGACTACCAGCGATAAGTTGTGCCCTAGAAAACTTTATATCCTGAGAATACACTTTCCAATGCATTCAGATTGAGTTGTTGTATTGCCCCGGAAGATTGTATTACTACCACATCTACTGCATCACCTGCAAATAACTGCTGCGTCACCTGTATGCTTTGTGAGGTAGCTCCTACTCCAGCCGTCACGGTCTGTCTTACTTGCTCTACTATGATGCCATTTACACGTACTCCTAATACCACATCACCTGCGGCTGAAAAAACGTCCCACAATACGCGCGCATCAAAGTGATAAACACCTGGAGAGTAAATGTTGAAGGTTGATAGTGAACCATCAAAGTAGGCTCCCTCATTGAACAAGGTATTATCAAACACCAGCTTGCTTTCAACACCCGAAGGAATGCTGACAGCTCCTGCTGTGCTGTGGGCATTGAATCCGATTTTTGGGTTGTCGACCCCCCACGTGGCTAAACCTGTAGCATCTGAAATAAGCACTTTTCCAGCACCCGGTGAGCCTCCGGTTATTTTCACCTGACCGTTTACTTCCAGTTTGGCTGTAGGAGAGGGTGTTCCTATGCCTACGTTGTCATTGTCGTAGCGAATGGTGATGGCATCGTCACCGGATTTAAAGTTGAAAAAGCGGAGGTTGTTATTGTTTAAGCTTCCTACCAACCACTGCGCAGAATCTGCCAGATTAAATTGAATGGCACTTTGATCAGTGAGAGAATCTGTTTTTTCAAGCACCAGAACGGAACGATTAAAACCTGCTCCTTGCCCTTTAATTCTCACGTAAGCATCGCCAAGGTAAGCGATATCAATGTTGTAAACCGGCTGTAGGGGTGTGAGTCCGATTCCTATGTTGCCTTGGTTGGTAATGCCAATCCGTTGGGTGCCGGCAGTTCCAAAAGCTAAGCCAGCGTTTTCATAATTCAAAAGAGATGCGGCACCGGACGTATCAGTGAAGCCAAGCGTGATACCATCCAGCAAACCATCTCCCGTAGCGGATGTTGATAGTTGCAATTTTGTCAATCCATCGGCAGCATTCTTTACTACAAAATCATTTACCGGAAATGGAACATTTATACCCACTTTTCCATCCTGCGATATCACCATGCGCTGAGTAGCATTGGTACCAAACGTAACATCGCTGTTTTCGTAATTCATCAATTGAATTTCACCTACGTTGTTTCGCTGTCCTATCACAAAACCATCTGTTATTCCGGAACCGGTTACAGAAGATGTTATCTGAATGGCAGCAGTATCGAAGCCATTACTAACAACTAACTCACGTAGTGGTGTAGTGTTGCCTATCCCTACTTTTCCGTTTTCGGTAATGCGCATTCGTTCGGTGGCATTGGTACCCAGTAGCATGGCTTTATTTTCCATGTTCATCACGGAGGCTGTGCCAAAAACATCTTTTTGACCAATGACAAAGCCATCCGTCAGCGTTTGTCCGGTGAGCACCGATGCCACTTGGAGCGTGGTGGGTAATCCGGATTGCGTTATCAATACCAGATCATGAGTGGGTGATGCCGTTCCTATACCTACTAATCCATCTTTGGTAAAACGAATTCGCTCGTTTCCGGCAGTGCTTATGGTGAGATATTCGTTCTCATAATTGATTAATCCGATGGCACCGGAATCGCTGAGTTGCGTAATGGCAAATCCATCTGTGGAAGAAACTCCGGTAATGGCGTTACTGATTAAAATAGTCGTCTGACTATCGCCATGCAGGTGAAGATCTTCAGCCGGTGTGGCTATTCCAATACCGACATTTGTTCCATTGTCAATAATTCGTGAATTGCCAAGCGAGATGCTATCCGGAATAAATTTGGCAACATAGTTTAAGCTACCAATAGCCACTCCCGGGCCGGTGGGACCGGTCACTCCGGTTGCTCCTGTAATTCCTTGTAATCCGGTAGGACCAGTTGGCCCTTGTGCACCGGCAGGCCCGGTAACACCATCCGCACCTGTTGATCCTTGCGGGCCGGTAAATCCGGTAGGTCCTGTATTGCCAGTTGCGCCCGTATTTCCGGTAGGTCCTGTTATGCCGGGACTGCCTTGTGGGCCGGTATCACCTACCGTTCCAGTTGGACCTTGTGCTCCGGTTGCACCCGTAGGACCTGCTGCTCCGACAGGTCCTTGTGGACCAGTGCTTCCGGTTGCTCCGGTAGGGCCTTGTGAGCCGGTTGCTCCCGGAATGCCTTGTGCTCCGGTTGAGCCTGTAGTTCCAGCTGCTCCGGTAGCACCCGTAGATCCTGTTACCCCTTGTGAACCTGCGGGACCTGTTGCTCCGGTGTTGCCTTGTGCGCCAGTTGAACCAGCGATTCCGGTAGGTCCTGTATTTCCTTGTGGACCCGTGGCTCCGGTGTTACCGTTTAATCCAGCGGGACCTGTTGGTCCTGTAAACCCTATCGCTCCGGTGGGTCCTGTAGCTCCTGTTGGTCCGGTGGCACCACCGCCTCCATTTCCCGCAGTCTCAGCATATAATGCATAGGGTACACTGACTAATTGTGTGGAACCCACCACCAGATAATTAGTTCCACCTTGCGGGTCATATTCTACCTGAATAAATTTTGCACCATTTCCCCATGTTATTGTTTCAAAGTCACCCAGCGTTGCATTGCCCGTTCCCACGAAAGTAGTGAACAAACCAAGGCTGTTGGTTTGCAATTGATGTGTTTCCTGATACAATATAGGGCCGGTAATAGAAATATCGCGGATGCTGAATCGAGCGCTGATATTTTGGTTGGCCAACACACTTCCTGATGCATCGCGTGCTACCGCCTGATAATTGAATTTTTGGGGAGCTTGTGCAGAGCAAACAAATTTTGCCATCAGCAAACAAACTGCGAGTAACGTTTTTTTCATCACTACTACTATTTGAGGACGTTTATAGAATCACGGCTAAAAGTAGTCAGAGGTTTCTGATAAAGGCAGCTATGAGCCTGCGATTTTCTCTTACTGCAATGTTAGTTGTACCAAAAATAGGGGAGTGGCTAAAATTTTCGAATTGTGAAATAAAAAGTAGTCCCTTTCTGTTCGCTGCTGTCAAACCATATCTCGCCATGATAATACTCTACAATTTTTTTGCAGATGGCAAGCCCAATACCTGTTCCGTCATAGTCGGTTTCATTGTGCAGTCGCTTAAACATTTGGAAGATCGTGGTGGAGTATTCTTGCGAGATGCCAATCCCGTTATCATGAATCGAGAAAGTGTAATAGTTCAGTGAGTTGGTCCAATTGATGTTTATCTCGGGAGCATCACTTTTGTTGAATTTTAAACCGTTGGAAATCAGGTTCTGAAAAATGTGATAAATGAGCGAAGCATGAACGTTGTTGACTTGGGGCAGCTCTTTATTGATATTGATTTTTCCATTTACTCCGGCTAATCGCTCACGCATTTCAAACCGTATGGTGTTCACTACATCGTTCAGGTTAACCGGAATGGGTCTGGGTAGGTTGGTGCCTATTCTACAGTAAGCTAATACATCGTCTATCAATCGTTCCAGTCTTTTTGCACCCTGGTGAGAGTAGCCCACAAATTCTCTTGCTTCTGCGTTTAGCTCTGCACTATGCTTATTCATCAGTAAGTTCATAAAGCTGCTGATGTTGCGCACCGGTGTTTTTAAATCATGCGAAATGATGTAAGCAAATTGTTCCAAATCACTATTAGACCTTTTGAGTTCAGCTGTTTGCAGCATCATTTGCGCATTAGAAGCCTCTAAATCTGCTTCTGTAATTTTACTGTATCTCGCCAGCTGATACACCCCCAATAGGGTTAAAAGCATTTGAATCACTACTCCAATTTTGTGTAGCAGCAACTGCTGCTCGGGTAAAAAGTTATGTTCTTTGAAAAGAGGAGAAGCAAAGTCGTAAAAATAGATAAGCAATGCCGGTAGCAAGATGCCGAACAAAACCACGCCTACTTCTCTAATGTCATAAATCAGGAGCGGCACAATGACAAAGACCATGAAATAATTTTGAACGCTGCCAGCCGGGCCTACGAGTAGTGCATTTAAAAATACGAATGAGTTGATGGAGAGAATGAAGATGATTCGCGATACGTTGACCTTACCCAAGGCATTGAGCCCGATTACGCCCAAACTCAGGATACACAAAGCTGCCAGCGATGAAAACCAATACCATTTTTCCCAAAACAAAGCAATACTCAGGTAAATGAAGGTGCCTACAAAGGTGTTGAGTGCAAGGAAGTTGGTGATGCGAATGTATTTCTGTTGATTGTGGTGATCTACCGCATTAGCACCTATATTTAAGAGCGCATTGAATGTAGAGGTAAGGGGGTTCTGATTGTTGGCCAATACACGCTCCTCAAAACCGGAGGAATCCTCCACTAAACTAATTTCATTCGCATTTAAACTGTCCGACATAGATTAAAAATATGTACTACACTTTGTTGTTTACTACTCAAACCCAAAAAAGTTACCTCATACCCCTCACTTTACCGAAGAAAGTATAAATAAATTTACCTGCAAGCCCTTTTTTTGCTTTGGCTGGTTTCTTTGATTTGCAGTCTCATAAAATCATTTTTAGCATGCACAGATTTCCTCTTCTCGTTCTGCTTATAGTTGTAACCAAGTTATCATGTGCACAATGCATGATTGATTATTCTATTCAGTCTTCCGGTTTCCATCCCGACACAGGCAGTATATTAGGGGTGGCATGTGCCGGCTCGCAATACGAAGATTTTATTCAGATTTATGCTCCCGATACAGTATCCGTTGGTGGCGGATTGTATGCCGTCAATTATGTAAAACTTGATTCCATCCCTGATTTGCCTGCCGGACTCACTTACTCTACCAACCCGAGCAACGGCAGTATGGCCGGTGGCGAAAGAGGCTGTGTATCCATTTTTGGCTCGGTAAACGCAGCTCCGGGCATCTATTCGATTACCATTTTTTACACCGCCAATTTTGAGCTTTTCGGAGGCACTTCTCTCTATTTTACAGCGCCTTACAAAATTCAGGTGATTAGTGGTGCTTCCACTTCTTTCAGTTTTAATGATACCATTTGTGCCTTTGAAAATTATGCCTTCCATGGTTCTCAGCTTTCAAGCAGTGGTATTTACCTAGATACATTGACAAACCAGACTGGTTGTGATTCACTAATAACGCTTCATTTGCTGGTGAAACCATTTGATACATTGGTTTACACAGAGAATGGCACCGTTCATGCCCCTGCCGGGTATTCTAATTACCAATGGTATGAATGCGGAACCGGGAATCTACTGGCAGGCGGTGATTCTGTGTTTAGTAACTTATGGCAAGTTGCAGGCTGCTATGTAACATACGGCAACGTTGATTGTAATTATACTTCAAGCTGTATATTGCCATCTTCTTTATCGGGATTAGAATTGAACGATTTTTGGCAGGTATACCCTAACCCTGGTTCCGGTAGCATATGGGTTGATTTTAAGGGCGAACTACCTCGATTTGTAAGAATCATGGATCCTTTAGGTAGGGTGGTTTTCACAAGCCGTAAACCCGAGAAGCTGAACAGGATTTTTACTGCTGATTTTCCTCCTGCCACCTATTTGTTGGCTGCTCAGTTTGACAACTACCTCGCTTATAAAAAAGTAGTTTTATACTAGGTAGGCTACTTTTTGCCTTTTCTGTCTAAAAATGGCCTTGAAAAACTACCAACACTCCCCAGTTTGAATAAATTGCACTTTCCCTGCTAAATTCAGGTTTGTGCACTTAGTTTTCCACCCTGTTTTTTCCTTGAAAATTTTGGATTGGAACTTTTTTATCTGACTTACGTATGGGATACAATAGAAATACCTCCCGATTATGAAACACTGCTACAATGAAAAATACGTTTCCAGATACCGCCAGAGTATTGGGGCCATTATGGAACGTGCGACCCGAAGAAGTATATCGGCCCTACTGCTTTTGCTTTTGCTTAGCCAAGCTGCTTTTGCTCAGATTGCAGTAACTACAAATTCCAACACTCAAGCGCTTGCACAATTGCTGGCGGGAAATGGTGTAACGATAAGCAACTGGACCAAAACCTGCGCCAACAATGGAACCGGTACGTTTACCAACTCCGGCACTAATCTGGGCGTTCCAGGGGGTATTGTGTTGGCTTCCGGTAACGTGAGCAGTATTCCCAATAGTGCCAACGCTTTTGCTTCTACCCAGTTTACCAATAATGGCGATGCTCAGCTTTCGACCCTTACCACCGGCACTATTTACGATAAATGCATTTTGGAATTTGATATTGTTCCTCAGGGACCCATTTTGAAATTCGATTATGTTTTTGCTTCGGAGGAATATCCGGAATGGGTTTGTTCTCAGTTCAATGATGTGTTTGGTTTTTTTATCTCCGGCCCCAATCCAGGAGGAGGCAACTTCACCAACAAAAATCTAGCTATAATTCCGAATACTACTTTGCCCGTTACCATTAACTCGGTGAATGGGGGAAGCCTGGGAGCCAATGCCGGTGGGGGCACTTGTAACGGAGCTAATCAATCGCTTGCCTATAGTTCCTATTACGTCAATAATCAGACTCCGCTGAATCCTAACATTGTATACGATGGAATGACAACTGTGCTCTCGGCAATTACGGCCGTGACTCCCTGCCAAACATACCATCTCAAAATTGCCATAGCAGACGTAGCCGATAGGATTTACGATTCCGGAGTGTTTTTGCAAGCTTATTCGTTTACTTCTAATCCTATATCCGTATCGGCCACATCGGCTCTGGACTATGCCGGTTTTTCATCTGCTTATGAAGGTTGCGTTGGAGGCACATTTACCCTTACGCTTAACCAGCCACAGTTGACAGATGTTTATGCTAACATTGTGGTATCAGGAACAGCCACTAATGGTACAGATTATACCTCTATACCTGCTACTGTATTTTTTCCAGCCGGAACTACTGTTGTTAATATAGATTTGAATCCTCTGGCTGATGGAATTACAGAGCCGGCAGAGAACGTAACCGTAGCCGTATTAGACCCTTGCACGGGTAATGTTTCATCCAGCGCATCCATTTCTATTCGCGATGATATACCTCCTACCATCTCCGTATCAGACAGTACTTTGTGTTTGGGGCAGTCTACACAATTGATTGCGAATGGGGGAGTAAGTTATTCTTGGTCACCTCCGACCGGCCTTAGCAGTACTACTGCAAAAAATCCGATTGCGACACCTTTGGTTACTACTACCTATACAGTGAGCATGCAGTGGGGAGCTTGTGTAAAAACAGCCTCCGCTACTGTTTATGTTAGCAATCCATCCATGACTATAAATGCTGCACCTGCCGGTGTTGTTTGTAATGGTGGAAATGTGGTGCTTTCGGCAGCTCCCTCCAGTGGCGTTTCGCCCTATAGTTATTTATGGAACAACGCATCCACCTCCTCCAGTGTTTCTATAGGGGCGGGGGGGACTTATACCGTTACAGCTACCGATAGCTATGGATGTTCAGCTTCTGCATCCCGCAGCGTAACTATTTCTAATCTGAGTATATCCGGCA
The DNA here is from genome assembly GCA_016715625.1 of Bacteroidota bacterium. GTDB lineage: Bacteria > Bacteroidota > Bacteroidia > Chitinophagales > LD1 > Bog-950. The sequence goes on along the minus strand of JADJZU010000001.1, from coordinate 236,888 downwards.
TATCTACCAATGTAAGTTGTGTAGGGGGCAACAATGGAGCAGTAGACATTACTGTTACAGGTGCCAATGCGCCATTCACCTACAACTGGGGTGGTGGTGTAAGTTCACAGGACCGAACAAATCTGGCTGCCGGAACCTATACGGTTACTGCCAGCAATACGGTTGGTTGTTCTGTTACCGCTACATATATTATTACACAGCCCGCTACCAACCTTACAACATCTGCTACCAATACTACCGTCAATTGTTTTGGAGGCAATAATGGTAGCATCAACCTAACCGTCAATGGCGGGGTCTCTCCTTATTCCTATTTGTGGAATAATAGCGCCACTACAGAAGATTTAAACAATATTACTGCAGGCACTTACACTGTAACAGTAACCGACTTCAACGGTTGCACGGCTCTGCGTAGCGTTACTGTCTCTCAACCGGCAGTTATCACCACATCCTCTACGCAAGTGAACTTACTTTGCAACGCAGCCTCCACCGGCAGCATTGACTTAACTGTGGGTGGTGGTGTAGGGGCGTTCACCTATGCATGGAGCAATGGTGCATCCACACAGGACATTACAAATCTACCCGCAGGTACTTATCAGGTAACTGTAGCAGATGGTAACGGCTGCACCGCTAACCGTTCTGTAAACGTTACACAACCTACAGCGTTAAGTATTGCTATTTCTTCCGTAAATCCTTCTTGCTTTGGTAGCGCAAATGGTTCCTTAACTCTTACTGTAACCGGAGGGACCGGTGCATACGTCTATAATTGGGGAGGCGGAATAACCTCTCAAAACAGAACGGGCTTAGCTGCGGGGTCCTATTCCGTAACAGTAACTGATGCCAGTGGATGCACTGCATCCGCAAGCAGTATACTTACTCAACCATCTGCTGCATTGTCTGCTACTGCAGTACCTTCAAATGTAAGCTGCAATGGGGGTAACAATGGAAGCATAAATCTTTCTGTTTCCGGAGGAACATCTGCTTATTCATACAATTGGGGCGGTGGAGTTACCACACAAAACAGAACATCTTTGGTGGCTGGTATTTATACGGTGACTGTTACAGATTCTCAGGCTTGTACTGCCACTGCATCTGCAGCCATCAATCAACCCGTTGCCTTGTCTGCATCGAATGTTAAAACAGATGTAAGTTGTAATGGTGGCAACAACGGCAGCATAAATCTAACCGTATCCGGGGGAAATACTCCTTACTCCTATAACTGGGGGGGGGGTGTTATCACGGAGGATAGAATTAATTTATCAGCCGGCACCTATTCGGTGACGGCAACCGATGCATCCGGATGTTCGGTAACGTCTTCCGCAATAGTGGCTCAACCAGCGGCTCTCGTTTTGTCGCAAACACAAGTGAACGTTATTTGTAATGGAGGAAGTAATGGAAGTATCAATATCACCGTATCCGGTGGCAGCCCGGCTTATACTTACAATTGGGGAGGTGGAATTACCACAGAAGACAGAGCCGCATTAACAGCCGGGGTTTATACCGTTACTGCAACCGATAGCAAAGGTTGTACTGTTTCGGGTTCCGCTTCCATCACTGAACCGGCAATTATTGCTATCACAGAATTGGTTTCAAATGCTAGTTGTGCCGTAGGCAACGATGGTAGTATCACGCTTTCCGTTTCAGGGGGTAGTGCTCCTTATTCCTACAATTGGGGTGGTGGCATTTTAACGCAAAACAGAACGGGGTTAATTGCCGGCACCTATACGGTGACCGTAACTGACAATGCAGGCTGCACTGTTTCAAAACCAATAGCTGTAACGCAAATAGGCTCTGGTATTTCACTCTCATCGGGCGTTACGAATGTGTCTTGTTTTGGAGGTAATAATGGAGCTATTGATATTACAGTAATCGGTGGCACTGCTCCTATTACATACAACTGGGGCGGTGGAGTTACTACTGAAGACAGAGCTTCCTTATCGGCATCTACATACAGTGTAACTGTGACTGATGGTTTAGGTTGTTCAGCTATTTCTACCAATAATATTGTGCAGCCTACTTCTATCCAGATAACAAGAACGATAACTAATGTATTGTGTTTTGGTGCCGGAACCGGCAATATTGATGTAACCGTAAGTGGTGGAACAGGAGTAATGAGCTATAACTGGGGTGGAGGAATTACTACCGAGGACAGAGTGGCCGTTGTAGCGGGGACATATAATGTTACGGTGACCGATGCAAATTCTTGCACGGCTTCTGCTTCTGCCGTTGTTTCGCAACCGGCATCTGCATTAAATCTTTCTACGCTGGTATCCAATGTATCTTGCTTTGGTGCTGCCAGCGGTGGAGTTGATTTAACGGTTACTGGTGGCACTCCGGGTTATCTCTACTCTTGGAGCAACGGTAGCATCAGTCAGGATTTGAGCAATGTTGTGTCCAACACATACACGGTAACCGTGTTGGATGGCAATGGTTGTTCCGCTACTACCTCGGGTAATGTAAGCCAACCGTTGGCGGCTTTGAATGTGACATTGACCCCTACTAACTTAAACTGCAATGGTATAAGTTCAGGAGCAATAAATACGACTGTTTCCGGAGGAACCGGAGCATACACCTACAACTGGGGCGGAGGCATTAGCACAGCTAACAGAACTTCGTTGGCAGCCGGTAATTATGCTGTTACCGTAAATGATGCTGCTTCTTGTAGCGCATCTGCTGCTATCACTATCACACAGCCTGGTGCCATTACTATTAATTCAACTAAAACGGATGTGCTATGTAATGGTGGAAACAATGGCGCTATAAACGTTACAGCGATTGGTGGGACAGGAGCCTATATTTATAACTGGGGTGGAGGAGTTACCACTGAAGATAGAAATGGTTTGTCGGCTGGTACTTACAGTTTGACTGTAACGGATGGTAATGGTTGTAATGCTGTTCACTCCGCTACCATTATTCAGCCGTCTGCCTTAACGCTTACGATGAACAGTGGCACCAGCGTATGTTTAAATCCAACCGGAACAGCCACTGCTGTAACTAATAACTCAGGCACAGCACCCTATAATTTTGTATGGAGTAATGGGGGGGCGAATAGTCAAACACAGAATGGCTTGGCACCAGGCAATATTTCAGTTACCGTAACCGATGCCAATTCGTGCAGCGCATCTGCTGCTGTGGCGGTAGGGCTTTCGGGAAATAATACCAATGCAAACTTTACGAATACCTCTCCTTTATGTGGTCCGAATGCGGCTGTCACATTCACACATACGGGTTCTTCTAATATCATTTCCCATTTCTGGGATTTTGGAAACGGTGCTACCTCATCGTTAAATAATCCGCTTAATACTTATGCGAGTGCCGGTACGTATGCTGTTACACACATTGTAGTACGCGGTTTCTGTGAGGATAGTGTTGTGCGGACAATAGTGGTAAATGCTCGCCCACAATTGACCGCTGTAAATTCAAATGTGAGCTGCTTTGGCTCAAGCACCGGAGCAATTGATTTGACCCCTGCAGGTTCATCTCCGTTTACATACAATTGGGGAGGAGGAATTTCCACACAAGACAGAACTGGATTGGCACCGGGGAGCTTCACGGTGACTGTTACCGATGCTAATGCATGCACAGCCACGTTGTCGGCATCAATCACACAACCGGCCGTTTTAGCCGTGTCTAATTCTGTTACGAATGTAACTTGCAATGGAGGCACTAACGGAGCCATTAATATTACGGCAACCGGAGGAACCACAGGGTATGTTTACAACTGGGGTGGAGGCGTAACTACAGAGGACAGAAATACACTTGCCTCCGGTTCCTACACTGTGACGGTGACAGACGCCAATGGCTGTACTGCTACAACCACAGTATCAGTGGCGCAGCCAAACGCAATCAATATATCAGCTGCCGTAAGTGCTCCTTCTTGTAACAGTGTTAGCAATGGTTCCATTCAGTTGAACGTAACCGGAGGCACTGGAGCGTATGGTTACAACTGGGGCGGTGGTGTACTTACTCAAAATAGAAATTCAATTCCGGCTGGCGCATATGCTGTAACGGTGACGGATGCTAATCTCTGCACTGCGTCCGCTACATATACTTTGTTGGACCCTGCTTCGTTGGCAGTTTCGCTAACTCCAACTGCCGCACTCTGCTTTGGTGCTGCAAATGGCAGTATTATATCCTCTATAACAGGTGGCACCGCGCCATTTGCTTTTACCTGGAATGATGGAAATACTAACGCTAACCGGTCTACACTGTTAGCAGGAAATTATGCCGTTTCCGTCATCGATGACAATGGATGTTCAGTTACTGCCTCTACAACTGTAGCTCAACCTGCTACCGCTGTAAGTGTAGTGGTGAATAATACCAATACCCTGAGTTGCTATGGCGATGCCAATGGCATTATCAATATCACAGCAAACGGGGGCAATCCGGTTTATGCTTTTAACTGGAGCGATGGTGTGACCACTGAGGATAGAAGTAATATTTTAGGAGGAACATATTTTGTAACAGTTACGGACCAGAATGGGTGTTTTGCTACCGTTTCTGCTACTGTAAATCAACCCTCAACCTTAATCAATATCGACACCTTAATAGTGTCCGATGTACTTTGTTATAATGCCTCTACCGGCTCCATAAATGTGAACGTGAGCGGAGGAACGGCTCCCTACAATTACAACTGGGGCGGAGGTATTACCTCTCAGAATAGAACAAATCTTGCAGCCGGCAACTATGGCGTTACCGTATTGGACAATAACGGATGTTCTGCCACCGGTGCTGCTTCCATAGCTCAACCCTCACTACCTATTTCAGCCACTATTGCAGTTACTGATGTAAGTTGTTTCGCTGGTGCAAATGGTGCTGCAGACTTGACTATTTCAAATGGTGTTTCACCATACTCATACAATTGGAATACCGGTATGCTCAGTGAAGATTTATCTAATTTATCTTCAGGAACCTATTCGGTAACCGTTACAGATATCAATAGTTGCACTGCTACTGCATCAGCAGTGGTGTCTCAGCCTACAAGTTTAAATGTGGCTGTAGCTTCTGTAGCTAATGTGTCTTGTTTTGCAGGTAATAATGGAAGTATTACCATATCAATATCAGGGGCTACTCCTTCATACACTTACAATTGGGGTGGAGGGATAACTACACAGAATCGCACAGGCCTTTCAGCCGGCAGCTATAGTGTTACCGTTACCGATATTCAAAGTTGTACCGCAAGTGTAAATGCTGTCGTGACACAGCCCTCGGCTGCGTTAGCACCCCTAGTATCATCTACCGGTAATGTCTCTTGTTTTAGTGGAAATAACGGATTTATTAATACAGTCGTATCGGGAGGCACAGCGCCTTACAGCTATAACTGGGGAGGTGGTATTGTATCACCCAATATAACTAATTTAACTGCAGGAACCTACACACTTACGGTTTCAGATGCGCAAGCTTGCACTGCTACAGTTTCAGCAACAATTACGCAGCCTGCTGCTGCGGTATCTGCTGTTGTAACTTCTGTATCCAATGTTTCTTGCTTTAACGGCTCGAATGGTGCTATCAATATTTTAGCATCTGGCGGTACTTCTCCTTACACCTACGATTGGGGGGGTGGAGTTAATACGCAAAATAGAACAGGGCTTACAGCGGGTAACTATTCAGTTTCAGTTTCGGATATCAATTCATGCAGCACTACAATATCTGTTGTTGTTGGTCAACCTGCTGCTGCATTATCTGTTACCACTGTTACAACTCCTGTAAGTTGCTTTGGAGGAAGTAATGCAACTATTTCTACCAACACCACTGGTGGAACATCCCCTTACAACTACAATTGGAATGGTGGAGTTACCACTCCTAACCGCAGCGGATTGAGTGCTGGCAGTTATTCATTAACCGTTACAGATGCCAATTCATGCACCACCTCTACATCAGCAACCATTGTGCAGCCAACGGCCCTCGCAGCTAGTTCTGTTGCAACAGATGTTCTTTGCAGTGGTGGTAATGATGGAGCTGTGAATTTGACTGTAGCGGGTGGAACTTCCGGCTATACATACAATTGGTCAAACGGAAGTGTTTTGGAAGATTTGGCCAACTTGATGATTGGTAATTACACGGTGACAGCCACAGATGCTAATGGTTGCACAGTGGCCCATACCGCGGCAGTTAGTGAACCTGCGCCTTTGCAGGCTACTACAATTACCGCTAACGTATCTTGCTTTGGTGGAACAAACGGTAGTGTTCAGTTGAGTGTAAGTGGAGGGGTTATTCCTTACATGTTTAACTGGAGCAGCGGTGTAAATGCCCAAACAGTATCCAGCCTGCAGGCCGGCAGTTATTCTGTAACCGTTTATGATAGTCACAATTGCACGACCACATTAACGGTCAACATTGTTGAGCCTTCGGCAATTGTTCTTTCTACTGCTGTAACCAATGTGAGTTGTCATAATGGTAATACAGGGGCAATTGATTTAACTGTAAGCGGAGGAACTTCGGGCTATACTTACAATTGGGGAGGTGGAATTGTTACTCAGGACAGATCAAACCTCACAGCAGGCACCTACACAGTAACAGTCACTGATGCAAACACTTGCACCGTTACAGCCAATGCATCAGTCATCCAGCCTAACGCAATAGCTGCTAATACAGCGGTAACACAAGTGCTCTGCTATGGCAATGCAACCGGTGCCATTAATCTGACTGTTTTCGGAGGCACAAACCCATATAACTATAACTGGGGAGGTGGAGTAATAGTGGAGGACAGGGTGAACATACCGGCAGGTAGCTACACGGTAACTATTACCGATGCCAACGCTTGTTCTGCATCTGTCAATACGGTTGTAGCACAGCCTGCGGCTGCGTTAAGCGCAACAGTAGGTAGTGTGGTGAATGTGGGGTGTTTCGGAGCAAACACCGGTAGTATTAATATGAATATTTCAGGCGGTACTGCACCATATACCTACTTGTGGAACGATGGAGTAACTACTGCAAACAGAAGTTCTGTAGCTGCCGGAACCTACACACACTCACAGTAACAGATGCAGTGAATTGTAGTGTAGCAGCGACTGCTTCCATTTCCCAACCCGCTGCAGCGCTTACCGTGCTTGTGTCTGCTTTAAGTAACGTATCTTGTTACGGTGGAACTAACGGAAGTATTAATGTGTCACCAGCAGGTGGAACTTCAGGATACTCTTATAACTGGGGTGGTGGAATAACCACTCAAAACAGAGCAGGACTCTCTTCAGGAACTTATACAGTTACCGTTACAGACGCACAATACTGTTCAGCATCTTTATCTGCCACGGTTGCGCAACCTTCAGCTGCTTTAAGTGCAGTGGTTTCATCCACATCTAATGTGTTATGCTTTAATGGAAACGATGGTTCTATTAATGTAACAACTAGCGGAGGAACTACTTCCTATACTTACAATTGGAATGATGCGATAACTACCGAGGATAGAGCTGGTTTGTCAGCCGGTGCCTACTCACTTACTGTTACCGATGCAAATTCTTGTAGCACTACTCTTACCTCTACTATTTCCCAACCGGCCTTATTAGTTCCCGGCATCGCGTCTACCACAAATGTTTCCTGTTTTTCAGGTTCAAATGGTGCTATTACAACTACGGTGGTTGGCGGCACAACTTCCTACACTTATAATTGGGGTAATGGTATCTCTACGCCTGATCGTTCCGGGCTTACTGCCGGCACTTATTCGCTGACGGTACAAGATGCCCATGCTTGTTCAGCAACAGTTTCTGCTGTTATTACTCAACCAGCAGCCCCCTTACAGGTTGCTGTATCTTCAGCATCTAATGTTTCTTGTTTTAATGCCGGCAATGGTTCCATTACGGTTTCAACAACAGGGGGAACTCCATCTTACAATTATAATTGGGGCGGTGGAGTTACATCTCAAAATAGAACCGGGCTGGCTGCAGGCACATACGCTGTGACAGTTAGCGATGCCAATTCTTGCACGGCTACGGTATCTTCTGTGATAACCCAACCTGCTATTTTACAGATTACTGCAACTGCAACTGATAACTTATGTAATGGGGCATCAGCCGGAGCGATTAATACATCGGTAAATGGCGGAACACCCGGCTACACGTATGTTTGGAACAATGCTCAGTCTACGTCTGCTCTATCTGCTGTGGCAGCCGGAAATTATCAGGTAACTGTCACAGATTTAAATTCATGCAGTGCTTCTGCTTCGGCAGTGGTGTTACAGCCTAGTGCCATAGCCATTACAGAAACGCATTATGATGTGCAGTGTAATGCAGCATCTACCGGCATCATTGATATTACAGCAACCGGTGGTGCCGGTAATTATGCCTATTTGTGGAGTAATGGAGACAATAATCAGGACTTATCCGGATTGGCGGCCAATACTTACACGGTCACAGTCACCGATAACAATTCCTGCACATCTTCGTTGGCAGTCACCATTGCTCAGCCCGCTCCTTTCAGCATTTCGTTTGCCTCGGCCAACGTAACTTGTAACGGAGGAAATGATGGCAGTATAAATTTATCGGTGAGCGGAGCTACTCCGGGTTATACCTATCAGTGGACAAACGGTGCTATTACCGAAGATTTATCAAACATTACAGCCGGTAATTACAATGTGATTATTCGCGACTTGTTTAATTGTGTTGCCAGCGCAAATGTTACCATCACACAGCCGAATAACCTGGTGGTGGTTACCAACACACACACCAACGTGTCTTGTTTTGGTGGTTCAAACGGTAGCATCGATATTTCTATTCAAGGTGGAACATTTCCGTTTACTTACGGCTGGAGCGATGGTGTTACTACTCAAGATAGAACCGGACTTGTTTCAGGCACTTATCAGATAACAGTGAATGATTTGAATGCCTGTGCCATTAGTCAGCCAATCCTGATTACAGAACCCACGGCTATCAGTGTGGTGCTTAGTAAATCGGATGTTACTTGTAATGGCTTGAGCAATGGTATGGTCACATCTGTAGTCAACGGTGGTGTGGCTCCATACAATTACATTTGGAACAATGGGTTAACTAATCCGTCTGTAACCGGATTAGCTGCCAATAGCTATACACTCACTGTTACTGATTTGAATTCTTGTACCATGTCTGCTGCTGCTATAATCAATCAGCCTACCGCTTTAAGTGTTTCTGGAGCAAAAGTAGATGTAGCATGTGCGGGTGCTTCGTCCGGTAGTATAGATGTAACAGTTACGGGAGGGGTGCCGGGCTATCAATACTTATGGAGCAATAGTGCTAATACCGAAGATCTGGCATCCTTGGTAGCCGGTAATTATTCCTTGACAGTGAGTGATATAAATAGCTGTCAATCATCTGTTGCTTTTGTGGTGACACAGCCAGCAGCATTAAGTGCTACACTGTTGGCATCAAATCCTGTTTGTAATGGAGTGAATAACGGCTCTGTTGATTTAATAGTTATAGGTGGTGTAGGGCCTATGAATTTTAGTTGGAACAACGGTAGCACCACAGAGGATTTAATTTCGGTGGGCGCTGGTTCTTATTCCGTCAATGTAACCGATGCAAACGGTTGTGTTACATCCGGCACAGCATCTTTAGTAATGCCTGCTGGTATCGTTATTACTGAGGTGCACACCATGCCTAGCTGTAATGCCGGTGGTAATGGTTCTATAACGGTTTCGGTTACCGGAGGCACTCCGGTGTATTCTTATTTGTGGTCTCATGGACCTGTTACACCGGTTGTAAATAATATAACTGCTGGCAACTACAATGTAACCGTAACAGATGCCAACGGTTGTCAGGCTTCGCTGAATGCAATTAGTGTAGCAGATCCTTCACTAATCGGGGTGGGAGTTTCTGTTTCAGATGTATCCTGCGCTGGAGGCAACGATGGCGAAGTGAATGTGAGCGTAAGCGGAGGTAACCCCGGTTATACTTTTGTTTGGAGTAACGGTGCAGTAACCGAAGATTTAGCCAGCATAGTTGCCGGCACTTACTCTTTGACCGTCACCGATGCCAACGGATGCGCTCAAATCGCTTCCGGCTTTGTAAATACGTTGCCCGCCATGATGGTCAGTGCAAACGTAGATCAATTAGTATGTGCTCAGGACTTGGGAGGAATAGACCTGATGGTTTCGAGTGGAAGCGCACCCTACACGTTTAATTGGAACACTGGAGCTGATACCGAAGATCTGCATAACATCACCCCCGGAAATTATAGTGTAGTTGTAATTGATAACAACGGATGTGTTTTTGATACCGTATTCAATGTTACTAATCAAAATCTATTCACTGTTGACGCCACCGGCAGCACTACACTTACGCTTGGCGAAACTGCTAATTTGAATGCTGTTTCCACCGGAAGTAATCAGACTACCTACAACTGGACGCCTGATTTTGGAATGACTTGTAGTAATTGTGCGTTTGTAACCGTGCAACCCGGACAAACAACTCTTTACACGGTAGTGGCAGTAGATACAAATGGATGTGTGGCACAAGACACAGTAGTGGTAGAAGTAATTGCAGATCATACTGTATTTACCCCTAATGCATTTACTCCGAACGGAGATGGCAACAATGATGTGTTTCAGTTGTTCGGAAACAAAGCCGGCATTAAATATTTGAGTATCATGATATTTAATCGTTGGGGCGAAAAGATTTTCGAAGGGGAGAGTGCTGATTTTAGCTGGGATGGAACTTATAAAGGAGAGATCGTAGAGCCGGATGTTTACGTGTATGTAATGAAGATTGTCCATCTGGATGGCAAGAACCAGAAGGTGTTTAAAGGCAGTTTGACCGTATTGCGTTAATCCAAGTATTATACCTCTGTTATAAAAAAAGCCGCTGAATTTCAGCGGCTTTTTTTTATAACATACTCTTGATTTCTTAGGTAGTTAAACAGTCTTTTTAGGAAGTGTAAATGTAAAGGTGCTGCCTTTGCCTAATTCCGAATCTGCTACAATAGTTCCTCCATGTTTCTCTACCACTTTCTGACAGATAGTCAATCCGATGCCGGTGCCTTTAAACTCATCATCTGTATGCAGTCGCTTAAAAATTTTGAATATCTGCTCGCTGTGTTGCTTGTCGAAGCCGATTCCATTGTCTTTAACCATGAACTTCCAAAAATCTCCATCTTCCTTCACGCTTACTTCGACTGTTTTAGTCGAGCTGGTATTGTATTTAATTCCATTTTCGATTAAGTTTTGAAACAACTCTGTAAGCATGGTTTCGTTTCCAATAACAGTAGGCAGTGGTTCAATGGTTACAGTTGCATTGCTGGTGGCAATAATATCTGTCAATGTGCGCAATACGTTTGCTGTAACTGTCGACAAATCAACCTCGTTCACAAACTCGATTTGTCTGTCTAATCGGCTGTATTGCAAAATGTCTTTTATCAGATTGTCCATCTTGTTAGCGCTCTCAATTGAAAAGCCGATATACTCTTGCGCTTCTTCGCTCAAGTTCACTCCGTGTTTTCGCTTCAGCAGCCCTAAGAAGGAGATGATGGAACGGATAGGCTGCTTCATGTCGTGACTAACGATGTAGGCAAATTGTTCCAGTTCCTGATTCGACTTCTCCAGTTTCTCTGCCTTTGTTTCCAATTCGCTTTGTGCTTCTTTTAGGTCCGTAATATCACGAATGATGATGATGTATTCGTTGGTCTTGAATGGAGCTAAAGTAGCTTTGAAATAGCGTCCCTTGTAGATAGCGGAGTCCTTGTACTCAAAAGAAAGAGGGGATTCGGATTCTATGATCTTATCCAGTGCGTCCTTAAAAAGCAGATGCAAATCCTCCGGTAAGATCTCTTGGATTTTTTTACCCACCAGGTTGTAGTCAGGGAGATAAGACTGCAAACTTGAGTAATTGTTGATGCCGGTAAACTCGCCTCCCTTGTCGATAATGTATAACCAATCGGGCAGGGCGCGCAGAATAAACTCGTTGGTCAACTGCACCTCGTGCAGTCTGGTTTCGGTTCGCAAACGAGTGAATGCATTGCTTACCATATTGCCAATGAGACTGAAGAAATTCGGTTGCTTGGGCTCGTTCATTTCGTCCAGTACAATGGCTATAAAACCGTTTACCACATTGCCACTAGGGAGTGGTACCAGATAAAACCGTTTCCCGGCAGCAATAGCCACACGCAGCACTTGTATGTCGAATAGTTGCGAGGCTTCTACGAAAATACCACGCGAGGATTTTTCTGTTTTTAAGTGACGGAGAAAAGCTATCAGCGGTTGATTGATTTTTACAACCAGATTGAATTTGTCTTTGACTGAATCTTCCGTTTTGGCAAACCATTGATTAGTGGACCGAAACTCTTCACTCAGTTTCCCAAACATTCTATAAACTAAAATGCCATCGGCATTAATGATGCCGGCAAATTCTTTGAGTGCTATGTCAATATTAGGCTGAATCTCATTTCTGTCTAAGTTGATGAATCGGTTAGAGTGTTTAATCAGTAATTCTTCGGCTAATAGCTGTTGCTGAATCTCGGACTCCAACACTTTTCTTTGAGAAATATCGCGCGTTTCGGCAAAGACAAATTTGTTTTGCCGGAATGAACCGGTTACAAATCTACTGAGAATGCTTTCTACCCACACTTCCTTGTTGTTTGGAGTTACCACACGATATTCTACACTCAGTCGGTCGGCATTACCATGTAAAATAGAGCCTAATGCACTTTTCACGGCACTCACATCCTCCGTATGAATCAGGTCGGCAATACCTATTTTCATTAACTCTTGGTTGCTGTAACCGGTAATGGTAGATGCCGCTGGATTCAAATAGGCAAATCGCATTTTCGTATCAATAATCACCTGTCCATCTCTGGCACTTTCACTGATTGTTTTAAACTCAATATCGCTGTTGGGGTTCACCTGCGTACGCATAATCCTTATGTATCCGACTGCGTAACTACCAACGATAATGAAAAGCGCCATTAAAAACTGTAAGGGGCGAAGGAGAAGCGGGTCGTAATCTTTTACGTAGTAAACCGCAATAGAAAAGATAATGACTTCGAACGCGCAAAATAGGATGAGCACTCGGTTAGATTCTATAATTTGCGATATAATGATGAATACGATGTAAGAGGTGAGGAGATAGAATTCTTCCGCCTCACGGTGTTTTATAGTCCCCATGGAATAGGAGAACGCTGTATGTATATTTATCCAAATCAAAAAGGCATAAAAGAAATAGGAGGTATACTTTTTAAAATTGCTGACCGAAACTACCTGCACTAAAACTCCAAGAATGATGGCGGTAACCCATAGCACCGGGGGGTCTTCCGTAATTTTTTCGCTCACCAGTTCAATCACATTTCCAATCAGGTAAGTGATTGTAATAATCCCCGCAATCAGACGTTCCTTCCAAAACTGTTCAGATCGTATTTGCCTGATGATGGATAAAATCATAGTGGTTGAGTGGGGGTTCCTGTGGGCCGATGAAGCCTCTGTTTGTACTATTTAGGGTATTTGAACGGCCTATTATGGATAACTCCTTTTATTCGAACTCTATATTAGTATTATTTCGTAAAAGTTATGAAAAAGGAGTTTACTACGCTTATCAATAAAGTCATCAACCGCAGTGTGGAGCTAGGTATTGTTCATTTAAGCACGCAAGATGAAACGTTGGATGGCCGGATAGTGACCATGAACGGACGCGAGTATCTCAACTTTGGCTCCTGCAATTATCTCGGGTTAGAAAAAGACGAAAGGTTAATAGAAGCAGCAGTGGATGCGGTACGCAGATATGGAACGCAACTTTCATGTGCGCGTTCGTGTATCTCACTTGGTCAATATGACGAATTGGAATACCTGCTATCCGAAATTTTTGAAAAGCCGGCACTATTGGCTCCTACAACTAGTTTGGGTCACATTTCCACACTGCCTATTTTGGTCGATGAAAGAGATGCCATAATCCTAGACCATCAGGTACACAATAGCGTTAAAAACGCATCGCAATTGGCAAAAGCGAATGGCACCTATATTGAAACGCTCCGTCACAGCCACATGGATCATCTGGAAACCAGAATTCAGATTTTGCGAAACGAGTATGAGAAGGTTTGGTACATGGCAGATGGCATTTACTCCATTTTTGGTGATGCCGCACCGATGAAGCAGCTCGATTATTTTTTGAATAAGTATGAGCAGTTTCACTTATACATCGATGATGCCCATGGCATGGGCTGGACCGGAAAGCATGGCCGCGGTTATGTGCTACGCGAAATGAAACATCACCCACGTATGTTATTGGCTACATCCCTGGCCAAAAGTTTTGCGAATTGCGGAGGTGTGTTGGTGTTTAATGATAAAGAGCAATTGCAACTTGTTAAAAACTGTGGCAGTTCTTTCCTGTTCAGCGGTCCGCTGCAACCGGCTGTGCTGGGCGCTAGTATTGCCAGCGCAAAAATTCATTTGAGCGATGAGATACAGGTTTTACAAGATGAATTGGAACAGCGCATGGGATACTTTGTAGGGCTTGCAAAATCAATGTCAATTCCAATTGTGAACACAGAATTGACGCCTATCTTTTTTGTAGCCACCGGCAAGGGAGAAGTAGGATATAAAATGTGCAAGTATGTAATGGATCATGGCTACTACTGTCATTTGGCTGCCTTTCCGGCAGTACCTGCCAAGAACAGCGGATTGCGGATTACCATTACCCGCCACCAGTCTTATGAAGATATTAAAGGCTTAATGGAAGTGATTGCCGAAGGGCTCCCTATCATTCTGAAAGAAGAAAACTACAGCCTAGAAGAAATTTATGATGCGTTCTACATGATTCATCCGAACGCCAAAAGTGCACAAACGGAGGATAAAAGTAAACAGCATCTAAGGATTAACGATTAACCAGTCGGTAGGCAATGAAACCGGTCAAAAGACCAATCGCCATTCCTAGTAAAGCACCTACAACCACATCAGCAGGAAAGTGCAGCCCAACATATACTTGCGAAAACGCAATAAAAGATGCCCATACAAAGAGAATAGGGAGCCACTTCTTTTTCTCCACAGTCACAAAACTTAAAAAGACAGCCAGCGCGAAATGGTTTGTAGCATGCGAGGAAACAAAGCTGTAGCCACTTCCGCAAGTATCTACCAATAACCTTACCTGCTGTTTAATTTCCGGATTATTACAAGGCCGCAGGCGATGAAAATAAGGTTTTATGAGGCTGGCACTTATTTGGTCGCTCAATAGAATGGTTATCACCGCCAATGCTCCAATCCAGATGGCCTGTTTACCATACCGCTTGTATAGAAAAAATGCAACAAGCACATAAATGGGAAACCAGATTAGCCTTTCGCGCGCCACCGGGCAAATGATATCCAGCGCAATGTTCGCCAGTTGCTGGTTAATCAATTGAAACAAGAAATAATCCAGTTCTTGAAGTGTCATTGTTTTTGCGCTACTATGATTAATCGTGGCGATGTGCCACTTTCAAAAGGCTGCAGCTGATAATCGCCAAATAAATGTAATATAGTAAATCCACTTTCCTGTAGCATGCTCTTCAGTTTGTAGGCATTCATGACTTTGAGTTCTTCCTGAAAACTGTAGTTCTCTCCATTCGCCAGAAAATCAATTTTCTTTTTTATAAATCCGTCCTCTAGTTTTTTCTCAATGTGAAATTGAATCTCTCCTCTCGGAATAATTTCGCGTGGCTTCATGTTTTTAACAGCCCACTCCGTGTTCAGATAGTCAAAAACCAATAAACCACCCTTTTTCAGATTATCGGCAAATGCCTGCATGCACGCAAGGTCCTGTTTGTCTTCTTTGAAATAACCAAAACTGCTGAACAGGTTAAATACTACATCAAAGGAATCTGCACGATAAGTTTTACGCATATCCCACACAGCAAACCGCAGGTTTTCACAAGCGGACATACTCGCTTCACGTATACTATTAGGCGAAAGGTCTATTCCGGTTACATCCAGCCCAAGTTTGGCCATTGTTTTTGCGTGGCGCCCTTTGCCGCAGGCAATATCAATCACCTTTTTCCCAGCTCTAATGTTCAAATACGAAACGATTTTTTCAATAAACAATTCGGCCTCCGCTTCGCTTCGGTTGGCATAAAGGATGTGATAGAAAGGAGAATTAAACCAATCTTCGAACCACGATTTATCAGACATAGAATATTAACTGTTGGGCAAATAACCTAAATTTTTAGTTTCGCGTCCTCAAAAAATAAGCCTCTTGTCACTAATTAAATCTATTTCCGGAATCCGCGGCACCATTGGTGGTTTTCCGGGCGCCAACCTTACACCCACTGATATAATGAAGTTTACGCTTGCCTTTGGCACCTGGATTAAGGAGCAGGAAGGCAACCGGAAAATAGTGATTGGTCGCGATGCTCGAGTAAGCGGAACCATGGTCAATAACATAGTGGTTGGATCTTTGCAATCCATTGGTATTGATGTGGTGGACCTGGGCCTGAGCACAACACCCACGGTTGAAATTGCTGTGCATGAAGAGAAAGCCGGTGGTGGAATTATCATTACTGCTTCGCACAACCCCAAGCAGTGGAATGCTTTGAAGTTGTTGAATAGCCATGGTGAATTTATATCGGCCAAGGCCGGGGAAGAAGTGCTGCGTATAGCAGAAGATAGAGTGATTGAATTTGAGGATGTCAACTCTTTAGGTTCTTATACGCAAGACGATACTTATATTGATCGCCACATCGAAAAGATTCTAAAGCTAAAACTGGTAGATGTAGCAGCTATTAAAGCCAAGAATTATAAAGTGGCTATAGATTGTGTCAACTCCTCCGGGGGCATAGCTATTCCTAAGTTACTTCGTGCGCTGGGCGTTGAAAATATTCTGGAACTCTACACAGAGCCCACCGGTTTGTTTCCGCATAATCCGGAGCCACTCCCCGAAAATCTTACTGAGCTGGCTAATACCGTAAAAAAATACAACGTTGACTTAGGAATATGCGTAGACCCTGATGTAGATCGTTTGGCACTGGTGTGTGATGATGGAAATATGTTTGGCGAGGAGTATACGCTGGTGGCAGTAGCCGATTACATTTTGGGGAAGAAGAAAGGGGCTTCCGTGTCTAATTTATCTTCTACTCGTGCATTAAGAGATGTGACAGAAAAGCATGGCCAGGAATATTTCGCATCCGCTGTAGGAGAAGTGAATGTGGTGGAGAAGATGAAAGAAGTGAAGGCTGTGATAGGCGGTGAAGGAAACGGAGGTATTATCTATCCGGAGCTTCATTACGGTCGCGATGCCATGGTGGGTATTGCATTATTTCTGACACATCTGGCCAAAAGTGGTATGAATGCAACGCAGTTGCGCGCTACTTATCCCAATTACTATATCGCTAAAAAGAAAATTGATTTAGATCTTTCTGTCAACGTTGAAAAACTGTTCGAGGATTTGGAGAATAAGTACAGCAAGTACCCTGTAAATACAATTGACGGCATTAAGATTGAATTTGATAAAGACTGGGTTCATTTACGCAGAAGCAACACAGAGCCTATCGTGCGAATTTATGCCGAGAGCAACAGCGAAACCACAGCCGATAATATCAGCAATCAAATCATGAGCGATTTGAGAACCTTTGTGAAAAAAGCATAGTTAAAGACTGTAGCGGGCCAGCGGCTCCGTCTCCTGTGTGGTAAAATCCTGTTTCAAAAATTTATAGTAAGCAGTAATGCCTATCATGGCTGCATTATCGGTGCAATACTCCACTTTGGGAATGTGCGTTTTCCATCCGTGGTCGAGTCCTAATTGCTGAAATCGTACTCGCAATTCGCTGTTGGCAGATACCCCACCCGCCAATGCAATTTCCTGCACACCTAAGTTCACCGCTGCTTTCGATAACTTTTTGAGCAGTATGTCTATAATGTTTTTCTGGATAGACGCACACAAATCATTCCTGTTCTGCTCCACAAACTCGGGGTTTAGCTTCTTTTCTTTTTGCAGAAAATAAAGCACAGAAGTCTTTAAGCCGCTAAACGAAAAATTGTAATCCCCGGCTTTAGGTTCCGGAAACTGGAATCGATTTTTATCTCCCAATTTGGCGTATTGATCAATGAGTGGGCCACCGGGATAAGGAAGGCCAAGTAACTTGGCTGTTTTGTCAAAAGCCTCACCGGCAGCATCATCCAGCGTTTCACCTATTACTTCCATTTCTGAATAATCTTTGACCAGAACGATTTGCGTGTGTCCCCCCGAAACCGTGAGGCATAAAAAAGGGAATGAAGGTTGATTATCTATAAAGTGCGATAAAATATGGGCCTGCATGTGGTTTACTTCAATGAGCGGTACATTCAGCGCAAGTGCCATTGCTTTGGCAAAACTGACTCCAACCAACAAAGAACCAATAAGCCCGGGTCCTCTAGTAAAAGCAATAGCATGAATATCGTACTTCGAAATCTTGGCCGCTTGTAATGCTGCATCCACCACCGGTACTATACTCTTTTGATGCTCGCGCGATGCAAGTTCTGGGACCACGCCTCCCCAAGCAGAGTGAATGAGTTGTCCGGCCATTATGTTGGATAGAATTTTGGCATCTTTGCAAACGGCAGCCGAAGTATCATCGCAGGAAGATTCAATAGCAAGAATGGTGACAGACATGGTGTAAAAATCAAAAAATATTTAAAAGCATTTTCGTTATCCTAATCGGGTGTCGTAGTTTACATTATATATGTGTCGATAGTTTTACAAATTTCAGCGCGTTTGGCTAGACCCATTTTCAGAACAGTTCTTCTTATTATACTCCTCTTACTGCTATTGGCAGGTGGATTGTTGTTGTCTTTGCGCTACCCATCTGCATAAACTTATCTGGCACAGAAAGCCACTTCTTTTTTATCGGAGAAGTTAAACGCAAAAATTTCTATCGAAAAAGTCCGCGTTGTATTTTTTGATGAAATTGATTTGGTGGGTTTTTACATGGAAGATTTGGAGCACGACACACTCATTTATGCCCAGGAATTAAATGTAGATTTTAAAACGGTTGCGCTCTTTGATAGAACGATAAATATTCAGGAGATAAATCTGAATGCATCAAAGGTGCACTTGAAACGGGATTCTTTAGGAACCAATATTGCGCAGTTGTTCCGTGTTTTTAAATCCAGTGCAGCAAAGGATACTGCTTCGTCTCCTTTCAAATGGAAGATTGATTTAAAAACGGTTCAATTGACGCAAACAGACTTTCAATATTTAGACAAGAAAACAAACCTGGACCTGCGTGTATGGGTCCCAAGCTGCATTTTTGATTTGGAGAAGCTAGACCTGCCAAATAAACTTATTGCAGTGAAATCCGCAGTTATCAGCGGAGCCGATGTAAACATTAATTTGCTGAAGCGCGGTGCAAAAAAGCAGGAAGATTCGCTTACTGAAGTCCACTTTCTCAAAGATGTATTGAAAGTGGAGTGGAGAAAATTTGCCTTGCTTAATGCTCATTTTAGTTTGAACGATAGGAATGTAGATTCTATAAAGCCTGAAGGAATTGACTTTAAGCATCTGGATATTGCTAATATAAACCTGCTTACATCGGCAGGTTCTATTGTAGACGATACCATATTTGCCGATGTAAAGTCGCTAACTGCTCGCGATAGAAGCGGACTGGAGTTGAAAGAACTTTCGGCTTTAGCACGAGTGAGTGTTCAGGATATAACACTGAATCAACTTCACATCAAAACCCCCCATAGCGAGATAGGTAATTTTCTTTCACTGAAATACAGTCACTTTCGCGAGTTCAAGAAGTTTTTGGATGGAGTAAAAATGGATGTTCGGTTGACAGACTCTCGTTTTTCGCTCAAAGATCTAAGCTATTTTGTGAAGGGAATGGAGAAAGTCGAGCATAATACATTTAGAGTGAATGGCCGCTTTAAAGGCTCAGTGAGCGAGATAGATGGTCGAAATATTGAAATTAGAACAGCGGCTAACACATTTTTTGCAGGCGATTTTTCTACCCGCGGACTTCCCAACATCTTTGAAACTTCGCTGAACGTACGCGTTAAAAAATTGTCGACTACAGCACAAGATGTAAAGTCAATCTATCCGCCTGTAAAATTGCCCCCCAATCTTTCAACGCTTGGCCTCATTCGCTACTCCGGCACTTTTGATGGGTTTGTTACTGATTTTGTGAGTAATGGTAAACTGGAAACTCAAATAGGAAGTGCGACTACGGATGTCAATTTTGCTTACAATAAAGTCACCAATAAAAGTGCTTATCAAGGAAAATTGAGTTTGAATAGTTTCGACTTGGGCAAATACTTTTATGATGAGAAGAACTTCGGAACCGTTTCCCTACAAACAAAAATTAAAGGCGGTGGACTTACTCTGGAAAGTTTACGTGCAGAATTAGAGGGGCAGGTTTCTTCCATCACCTTGCTTAATCATCAGTATAAAGACATTGACATTAACGGGTTTGTTCTTAAAAAGTCCTTTAGTGGTGATTTGCATTTGAATGACGATAATTTGAAAATGGATTTTACCGGTAGAGTTGATTTGTCTAAAGAGATTCCGGAGTTTAAGTTCAATGCGGATGTAAAGTATATCAACTTTAAAGCCTTGAATATTTTGAAGAACGATTTCAGAATATCCGGAAAGATAAAGTCTGACTTTGCCGGTTTAAAAGTGGATGAAATTCTGGGGCGTGTAGATTTCAGCAATGTGATTTTGACTCGCGACACCATAGAGTCGTATGTAAACTATGCCTCTATTGATGTGAAATCTTTGCCGGGCAATAAAAAGTTATTTGAAATCAAGTCGGATTTTCTGGAAGGGGAGGTAGATGGTAATTTCAACTATAAAGATTTGCCAAAGGCATTTGTTCGATTTGCCAAAGAAACGTTTACCCGCGACTATGTAGACACTGCAACATTGGCTAATCAGGATTTTCATTTCGATATCCGAATTTTCGAACCAAATGATTTTACGCGCATCATTCACCCTGATTTTAAACTGATTCGCAATTCTCACATTGAAGGCGATTTCAGTACACAAAATCAATTCGTAAATCTCACCGGTTACATCCCCGATTTTCAGTTTGGGAAATTCAAGGCAAAAAGCATGGACCTGGAAGCGATAGCCGAGAGCGGATTTTTTGACTTTGAAATGAATGTAGACCGTGTGTATAATGGAGATAGTCTATGGATTGATACGCTGCAGATGCTTACACAAACTACTGCGAACAAAGATTTTCGGTTTGATTTGTTGGTTGCCGACAAACGTAAGTTTAACTACGCAAATATTACTGCATTTATTACTCCCAAAACAGACAAAACCCTGATTCGATTGGAGCCCAGCGACATCAAACTGGCTAATTATAAATGGCATTTTGATTCAGGCAATGCCATATTTGTTCAAGGAAAAAAGATTACATCACAGGGATTGGTATTCAGAAGTGCCGAGCAGAAAATATACATCGATAGTTATCTAAAAAACGATACCTCCACATCCATAAAACTCACCCTTGACAATACCAGCATTTCAGATTTTACGGGAATCTTTACCACCAAAATGCGCGACCTTATTGGCACCGTAAACGGTAAGCTGACCGTGGAAGATGTTTTTTACAAGCCTAAAGTATTTGCCGATTTTGTAGTGAACGAGTTTTATCTGGGCAATCAGTTGATTGGAGATATTAATATTGAAAGCAGGCTGGATGAAAGTGGCAAAAAATTATTGGTGTATTCTTCTGTAAAAAGTATCAACAACTATCTGGAGGCGCGCGGTTACATTTCGCTGGAACCAGGTAAGCCCGAAATCAATATTGATGTGGATGCGCCAAAACTGGGACTCAATTTCCTGAACTATAAATTCTTTGAGCGGTATGTGAAGGATGTGCGTGGCAATGCGGTAGTGAAAGCGAACGTATATGGAACATTGAGTAAACCTCTATTGGGCGGATATGTAGTGCTCGTAAACGACACAGTAACAGTTTCTTTCCTCAATACCACCTACCATATCAATAATCAGCGTGTAAAACTTGACAGCAAAGGATTCGACTTTGGTAATCTAAACGCCTATGATGTGCGCGATAAGCAGCTCACCGCTTCCGGTCGTATCAATCACGATTCATTCAAAAAATGGGAATTGGCTTGTGGTGTCGTATCAGAAGACGCCCAGTTTTTGAACACAAACGACAAACTGAGCCCTTATTTCTATGGAGTAGTATTTGGGAAGGGCAGTGTATCATTCAACGGGCCGTTCAATTCACCCGTAATTAAAGCCTATGCTATGACTTCAGCCGGGTTTCTTTACTGCCGATTACCCATTCGCAGTTACGAAACCAATAAATATTCTTTACAAATTCAGTAATGGGCAAGATTCACTTGCTCGCACCCCCAAAATCAACTCAAGCTAAATGGAGTACATTCCAATTAGATCTGATGTGACCCCGATGCGCGCATGGATATCATGACAACCAAGTAACAGGCGATATTTTGACCACCTATGGGCGTGGAAACTTAAAAATTGAGATACCGAAAGTGGGCAATATCAGTATGTATGGAACTTACGAGATTGAGCGGGGGAGCTATCTTTTTACTTTGCAGAATATCATCAACAAACGTTTTGAAATTACCCGAGGTGGCACTATCAATTTCGGTGGTGATATTTACAAAGCAGGGTTAAATGTGGATGCGGTGTATGAGGTGCGTACTTCAATGACCGATTTAATCAGCGATTTGATTTCAGAAAGCGGCAATACACAATCTCAATTGGCTGCTGCAGCACGCACCCGCGTTCCCACTCGATTAGCGTTGAAGTTGACCGGTGTGCTGGAAAGACCCAACATCGGCTTTGATATACGGGCTATTGATCCCGACCCGGCCATTAAAAGCTATGTGGAGCAGAAACTGGCTATCTTGAAAACCAACGACAATGAAATGAATAAGCAGGTGTTTGGTTTGTTGGTGATGAATCGTTTTCTGCCCCAGTCGCCATTCGGCAACGCGGTGGCGAATACCAATTTGGGAGGCACCGCAGCTAATACTGTAAGCGAGTTTGTTTCCTCTCAGTTATCCAACTATTTGTCGAGCCTCTTGGGTTATGCCAATGTCAATAACCTCGATATCAATATTGACTATCGCCAATACGACCAGACCAGCGGTACTACCGCTAATCCTAATGCCACCAACGACATCAGACGAGAGTTACAGTTAGAATTGTCGCAAAGGTTTTTGAACAATCGACTTTCCATTAACGCAGGCGGAAATATTGATTTTGGAAATTCTCAGGTGGTGCAAGGGGGCAGCACATCACGGAGTGTAATACCAACCGGAGATTTTCAAATTGAATATGCTTTAACCAAAGACGGAGTATGGCGCGCCAAAGCCTTCAACCGTACCAATTACGATTATTACAACTCGCGAAACAATAACCGGACCGGGTTGGGCATTTCGTTCCGAAAGGAGTTTGATAAGCCAAGCGAATTGCTCATTAAGAAGAAGGACAAGAAGAAAAAGAAGGAACAACGCAAGTAACTAATTCGTCCTTCTCCAAAAAATCACCGCAACATTATCGGGCCTTGTTTCTGTTCCGGCACTTCCTGTAAGCATATTACCGCCATTTAGTTGCAGTGTATGGGTGTGGTCTGCAATGGTATGCGTATGTGCCCCGCTGCTGCTGGTGGCTCTCAATTTGATAAAATGGCGATGCGCGTAAAAATCAATGGAGTGATTGTGGTTGCCATCGGTCAGAATGCTGTGGTTGCCCCATGCAGCCATCACTAAGCCGACCCATAAAATTTCCAACCGTATGCCTTCCGTCCCAGCCAGCACCGCATTGCGTAGGGTTATCATTCATGCTTAAATCACGCACATCAGCGCTCAGGTTATCGTCATAGGGGATGTAAATATTTCCAGAAAATGTGTTCGCTCCGCTGGTGGTGCCCGTGTGGTTATGGTTACCGCTGGTAGAGCCAGTCCGGGTAGCAAATTCGGGGTTCGGGTTGCCGGTGGTTCCGGGGTTGCCACCCCACCAAAAAACGTTATCGCTCAGCGTATTGCCATTTCCATCACCGTTTCCGGCATTGGTGGTATAATCGCGACTATCATCATTGCTCCACCAGCCACCCCAGTCGTGCGTATGGGCACCATCGCTCGATGTATTTAAATTCCCGCTGCCATTGGCAGTTCCGCTTACCGAGTGCGTGGTCTTCGATAGCTCCGGCTTGCAACACACCGGTAAGCGCACCACCGGCTGCTACGTTAGAGGCACCGCCACTGGCTCTTATGAATTCTCCGTTCGCAAGGTCTGTAGCTACCCATTGGGTGCATGGATAGAGGTTGTTAGGGTCTGCAGCATTAAACCATTGGATATAGGTAGCACCAATGGGTGGGGTGTTTATGTTTTGCCAACAGGTTCCTGTAAACACTTCCATTACACCCAGCGTGGTATTATAACGTAATGCTCCCACAGGAGCCCCTGCCGGTTGTTGTGCGGTGGTCCCGGCAGGCACACCGATGGCGTCTGTGCCATTAATCTCTAACGAGACGGTAGGTGTGGTGGTATTCAAGCCCACGTTACTACCATTTTGAAACAAAACGGAGTTACAGAGGTCGGTAGGGGAGGTAAACATGGAAATGTTCCCCGAAGTGGCTGCAGGACAAGGTGTAACGCTGGTTAGTTGGCAAAGCGAGTTCCATTGCCCGTTATAATAGTAGTAGCAGCCATCTGTTAGGTCAAAAACCAGTAGTCCGGCTGCAGGAGTGGCAATTGCCAACCGCTGCGCCTGGGTCATTCTTGGCGCTAAAAAGCCCTGATTGCTAGAACTTAAATCCAAAATGGAAGAAGCATCCGGGGCAGCGGTTCCAATCCCCACGTTGTTTTGTGCGATAATATTTACGGTAAAAAGACCCGGAAAAAGTAGCGTCCAGATATGTCTCATTCTTGTGGTTTTAAGAGGGAACGAATGTAGTTTTTATATTAATTCAGACGTTGATGTTCAAAGGAGGTGGATATTTGACACAGAAATTATGCGACACACATTTGCAAATTTGAGTTGTAAGGCTACATTTGCACTCCTTTTTAAAAAATAACAAGGTAATAAACAACACTTCATGGGTCAGAAAACGAGTCCTATTGCAAACCGTCTTGGCATCGTAAGAGGCTGGGAAAGTAACTGGTACGGTGGTAAAGATGCTGCTGCTAAATTGGTAGAAGATGAAAAAATCCGCCAGTATTTGAAAGCACGTATTAATAAAGGCGGCATTTCGCGCGTTGTTATCGAAAGAACAATGAAGCGCGTAACTGTCAATATTCACACCAGCCGTCCGGGAATTATCATAGGAAGAGGTGGCACTGAGGTAGATAGAATTAAAGAAGAATTGAAAAAACTGACCGGAAAAGAAGTTCAAATCAATATCGTTGAAATTCGCAGACCGGAGTTGGAAGCTGCTATTGTTGGCGAAACAGTTGCCAAACAGTTAGAGGCGCGTATTAACTACCGCAGAGCTATTAAAATGGCTATCGCCTCTGCTATGCGCATGGGTGCAGAAGGTATCAAAATCAGAATTGGTGGACGTATCGGAGGTGCCGATATAGCCAGAACAGAAGAATACAAGCAAGGCAGAACTCCTCTTCACACCTGGAGAGCAGATATCGACTACGCTATCTCTGAAGCATTGACAGTATATGGCAAAATTGGTATCAAAGTATGGGTATGCCGCGGAGAAGTATACGGTAAAAAAGATTTGACCGGTGCATTTGCAGGCGAAGAAAAACAAGAAAAGCGCAGACCAAAAGGGCCGGGTCGCATAGGCGGAGGTCGCAAAGACAATTAATATCAGCATAACCATTAAAGATTAACTCTCAGTAATATGTTATTACCTAAAAGAACCAAGTGGAGAAAAACCCAGAAAGGCAGAGTAGCGGATGTTACTTACCGTGGAGCAGAAATTGCTTTTGGTACGTTTGCCTTGAAGAGTCTGGAAAGCGGTAAAATAAGCAACAAGCAAATTGAAGCTGCCCGTGTGGCTTTCACCCGTTTTATGAAAAGAGAAGGAAAAGTTTGGATTCGTATTTTCCCGGATAAGCCAATTACCAGAAAGCCGTTAGAGGTTCGTATGGGTAAAGGGTAAAGGTAACCCGGAGGGTTGGGAAGCACCCGTTCAGGCAGGTAGAATCTTGTTTGAAGTGGATGGTGTATCACGTGCAGTGGCTTTAGAAGCTATGACACTGGCAGCACACAAACTTTCTGTAAAAACTAAATTCATCACTCGCAGAGATGCGGTAGAAGCTTAAAAATAAGAGCCATGGGAGCTAACAAAAAATATAACCACGAAGACGTTTCTCAGTTTGTAACCGAGGATTTAAAGTCTAAGATTGCTGAAGATAAAGCAGAGTTGCAGCGTATGGAGTTCGGTCACAATGTGACTCCGCTCGACAATCCATTGTCTATCCGCACCAAAAGAAGAAATGTAGCACGATTGCTTACAGAACTTAACAAAAGAAACAAGGCCTAATCAGCATAATACCAAGTATCATGGAAAGAAATCTCAGAAAAGAAAGAACCGGTGTAGTGACCAGCGATAAAATGGATAAAACCATTACTGTATCCATCGAAAGAAAGGTGCAGCACCCTATCTATGGCAAATTTGTAAAGCAAACCAAAAGCTTTAAAGCACATGATGAAAAGAATGATGCCAAAGCTGGAGATATTGTCTTATCAGAAACACGCCCTTTGAGCAAGACCAAGCGTTGGAGACTGGTGGAAGTAGTGGAAAGAGCGAAGTAATTACTAAGAATAGCATTATTCATAATCATTCATAATAGAAGAAGATGTTACAGCAAGAATCAAGAGCCAATGTGGCAGACAATAGCGGAGCAAAGGAAGTGCTTGTTATCCGTGTTTTAGGAGGCACTAAAAGACGCTACGCCAGCATTGGCGATAAAGTGGTGGTGACCATTAAAAAAGCATTACCTACCGGGGGTGTAAAAAAAGGAACGGTTTCTAAAGCTGTGGTAGTAAGAACGGCAAAAGCCATTCGCAGAAAAGATGGTTCATACATCCGCTTTGATGACAACGCTGTGGTGTTGTTAAACAATCAGGATGAACCTCGTGGCACACGTATCTTCGGACCGGTAGCCCGCGAACTTCGCGACAAGCAGTTTATGAAAATTGTTTCATTAGCTCCGGAAGTGTTGTAATTGCTAATCAGATTAAGTAAGAATCGAAAAAACAATAAAGATGAAATTAGGTATTAAAAAAGACGATACGGTTCTGGTGATTACCGGAGACGATAAAGGAAAGAAAGGAAGAGTTATTGAGGTGGATCGTGCAAAATCTCGCGTAGTGGTAGAAGGACTCAACCTGAACAGCAAACACACCAAACCCAATGCGAAGAATCCTCAGGGCGGTATTGTAAAAACACCGGGCGGAATCCACATTTCGAATGTGCAATTGCTGAGCGATAATAAACCAACCCGCATCGGTAGAAAGGACGAAAAAGGCAAAGCCGTTCGGTATTCTAAAAAGACCGGAAAAAATATCGACTAATACAAGTCATGGTTATTACGAAAGCCTCGCATTTGCGAGGCTTTTTTTATTTATGCATTTCAAGCAAAGCAATCTAAAATGAATACTGATTTATCTAAACTGGACATACCCTTAGGCGATTTTAGCAGCGTGAACATAGCTATTGTCGTTTCTGAATATCATCTGGATATTACCGGACAACTGAGCGAGGGCTGCCAGTCTACATTCTTGCAGGCCGGTGTGACGGCAGACCGCATCAGGGTGTATCACGCCCCTGGAGCTTACGAACTGCCTATTACTGCGCTATATGCCGACCGAGCCGACTGCGATGCGGTTATTTGCCTGGGTTGCGTGATAAAAGGCGACACCGACCATGATGTGTACATCAACCATGCTGTGGCGGATGGGCTTATGAAACTGAGTTTAGAAAGAAGTAAGCCTTTTGTGTTTGGACTGCTTACCACCAACAACAAACAACAAGCGCTGGATAGGGCTGGTGGCAGACATGGCAATAAAGGAGTGGAGTGTGCCTTGGCGGCATTAAAAGTTATCGCTATTAAGCAATCCGTATGAAGCTACATACAATAGACACCGGTTATTTTAAACTGGATGGTGGCGCCATGTTTGGTGTGGTGCCCAAAACCATCTGGCAAAAGTTAAACCCACCTGATAGCAATAACCTATGCACCTGGGCTATGCGTTGCCTGTTGATAGAGGACGGTAAGCAATTGATATTAATTGATTGCGGCTTGGGGAATAAACAAGACGCTAAATTTTTCAGCTATTATGAACCTCATGGCGATGACTCGCTCGAAAAGTCGCTGAATAAGCATGGGTTTACCGCTTCGGATGTCACTGATGTCCTTTTATCGCACTTGCATTTTGACCACTGCGGTGGTGCAATTGTAAGAGACAGTTCCGGCAAACTGATTCCGGCATTCCCCAATGCTACCTACTGGAGTCACGAACAGCATTGGCAGTGGGCCACGGTCCCCAATGCACGCGAAAAAGCTTCTTTCCTGTCCGATAATATATTGCCCATTCAGCAGAGCGGGCAGCTCCGGTTTGCCGCTACCGATAGTTTTGATGTGCATCCTTCCATACAAATGAAAACAGTGAATGGACACACCGAAAGTATGTTTGTGCCACATATTGCCTATAAAGGATATACCATTGTTTATTGTGCCGATCTCTTTCCGAGTAAAGCGCATTTACCGCTACCTTATGTAATGGCTTATGATACCCGCCCGCTACTGACACTCAATGAGAAAAAAGCCTTGCTGGACCAATCGGCTACCGGTAATTATCTACTCTTCTTTGAGCATGACCCGATTACCGAACTCTGTTCTTTGCAAAACACAGAGCGTGGAGTTCGCGACAAAGAATCGCTGCGCCTGAGTGAACTGATTTAAAGTCTACTAATCGGGGTAAATTTGTTTTCGGCTATGCATAATGCTCAAGGTATCGGCCGATGGTTGCTCCTGAACTACGGGCTTTGCTACAAATGTCTTCTTAGACGATGTGAGTGGAGTTAATGTGGCTGAAGAGGCAGTAACACAATTTACCGATTGTATATGCGCATTCTTTTTTAACGAAGAATCATCTTGCGCGTGAAAGAGCAGGGGAATAAAGCCGAATAGTAAGAGGAAATGTTTTTTCATAGCGGCTTATCTGTAAGTAACGATTAAGTTCATAGCACCCGCTGTGGCATCCACAAATCCATCGCCACCAATGTTTACGCTGGCTCCGGCTGTTCCTCCGTTTCTTCTGGAGCGGAAATCTATGGTATGAACTCCGGGTCCCAGCACAGCCATACCTACAATAGAAACATTCTCGAAAGCATTGCCACCGGTAGATGAATTGATAACCGATTTGCGCGCAAACCCTCCGTATGGCATCAGCACATTGTCAATAAAGTAAGCTACATCCACCACATTGATGAGGCCCGCTGTGGTCGCTGTATTCGACATGCCGATAGAAGCCGTTAAATACACTTCGGCTGTTTGGCCTGGCGGCACGGTAATCGTCTGGGTCATGTTGGGGTTCACGGTAAAGGTTCCGCTGGCAACGGCTAAGCGTCCCGCTGTTTGCACCACGTAGTAATACTCTGTGCGGGGATGCATCACGTGCAGGTCGCCATTGGCATCCAAATTCGCTATTAGCGCGGATACGAGTTGGTAGGGTAGGTGGCTGCGGGATTAAAACCGGCAGCGTTTCCAAAAGCATCTACACGAATGGTCGGTTGTTGGATATTAAAGGCCGGATTGACCACTGCACCACCATAGCCCCCGGCAGCCGTTAAGTTAGTCTGGCGTAATTGACCCGCTCCTACGGCTGCTGCGCTATAAGTGCCCGAAAGGTGCAATTTTTGAATCGGGGTGGCAGTTCCTATACCCACATTGCCTGTAGAAAGCACTCGGGCCCGCTCGGTGTTATTCGTTTTAATAACCCAGTCCTGCGCATCGGTGGTGCCGATAAAGTCGGTGGGAGGAGTAGTAGCACTGTTGCCCGACAGTAACCATGCCTTAGTAGTGGTATTAAGATTCTGCGGCAAACTCGTTGTCAGGTTGAGTGAGCCATCTGCGTTATAGGCAAAATTGGTGATGTTCCAGTTGGGGCCGGTAGGTCCTGTAGCACCGCTGGGGCCGGTGATGCCCTGCGGGCCGGTGGCTCCGGGTACTCCCTGTATGCCTTTGCGGGCCCTGAATACCTTGTGGGCCTGTATCTCCGGTAACACCTGCTACCCCTTGAATACCCTGAATACCTTGTGGGCCTGTATCTCCGGTTGCCCCTTGTATACCCTGCACTCCTTGAATGCCCTGAATGCCTTGCAAACCTTGCGGCCCGGTATCTCCGATGGGGCCGGTGTTGCCTGGCGGGCCAGCGGCTCGGCTGCGCCATTTGCACCTGCAGGGCCGGTGTCACCGGTGGGTCCTGCAGGTCCGGCTGCGCCCGCCACTCCCTGTGGCCCTTGCGGGCCTGTATTGCCATCGGCACCGGTATGCCCTGGGTAATCTCGGTGTGCCTTGGCAAGGCGGTGGACCGTGGGGCTCCTGCTACCTGACACAGCGAATTCCATCCTGTGCCGCTGCTGAAATAGTAAAAGCAATTCACCGTAATATCATAGACCAACAAGCCATTGGCAGGGGCTGCAATGGCTTGTCGCTGAGTGGACGTTAAACGAGGGACCAGCAGTCCTTTGGCGTTATCCTGCAAATCGAGAATAGCACTGGCATCCGGATTGGGCGTGCCAATCCCTACGTTGTTTTGTGCATGGCTATGAAATGCGAAAGCCAACAGGCAAAGCCCGGGGAGTAGAAGGTTTCTCATCAGTTAAAAAATTATGAAGTGAATATAAACGACTACCCCATTAGATGCGATATAAACGCGGGACGATGCATCAATGAATTAGCGGAGGTCGGTCACCTTTACCCCCGGATGTGTTTTGGGGTCGAAGCTAAAGGTGTCGGGGGTGGTGGCTACATTGTAAGACTGCTTGCTGAGTTTGTAAATATAGCGCGTGCCATTACGCTCATATATTTTGGACTCCAGAATCTGCAGGGTGGAGGCATCGAGGGTTACATCTATTTTAAAATAAGAAGCACTGGCGGTGGGCACCATTTCTACCACCGTCAGGTTTTTGCCGCCTACGCTTTTCTTTTCTTTTACCTGATAGTTAAACCCGTCTTTGTAGACCGTAAAAATGCGGGTGGGAGAGAAGATGTCGTTTTCATCGGTGTAGTAATTGACCTGCACTTCTTTTTCGCGGGCCATGTAGGTCCAAATGTTTTTGCCATCGCAAAAAGTCTGTTGACCGTTCATTTGAATATTGAATTTGCCTCCCTCCAGCAAGGCATTGCCGGATAGCGTATCGATTAACTTCCGTTCATCATCAGTGGGCTTCAGGCTGGGTTTTTGTATCAGCAGTTTATACGCCACCGACACATTTTTGTAGGTCTTGTATTTGTCGCTCACTTTCCGGAGCAGGTCAGCGGCTTCGGGGTCGTTGATGCCTTTACCGGTTTGAGAAAAAGCGAGGGAAGACAAAAAGGTAAACAGCAGGGGGAGTAACAATCGCATGGTATGGGGACAGGTTTAGTTCGTTTTCTCTCTCAGCTTTTGCAAATACTGTTCCAATTCCAGTTCGGTCTTAAACTTTACCTCGCGCGATTTGGTCCCCAGATTATCGCCCACCACTCCGGCTTCCTGCAACTGGTCCATGAGGCGCCCTGCCCGGTTGTAGCCCAACTTTAATCTGCGCTGAATGAGCGAAGTGGAACCCATCTGATTTTGCACAATCACCCGGGCGGCATCTTCAAACAAATCATCGCGCTCGCCCTCTATAAAGAAATCGTCACTGCCGTTGTCTTTCTCCTTCGGGTCCACATATTCCGGCAATTCAAAAGCAGTGGCATAGCCCTGCTGGCTGCTGATGAAGTCGCGCACCTTTTCCACCTCCGGGGTGTCTACAAAGCCGCATTGAAGGCGAATCATATCGCTGCCCATGGAGAGCAGCATATCGCCCCGGCCTATCAATTGCTCCGAGCCGCCTTGGTCCAGGATGGTGCGCGAGTCAATTTTAGACGTGGTTTTAAAAGCAATACGAGCCGGGAAATTGGCTTTAATGGTTCCGGTAATAATATTTACAGAAGGACGCTGCGTAGCCAATATCAGGTGAATGCCAATGGCCCGGGCCAACTGAGCCAGGCGGGCAATGGGCATTTCCACTTCTTTGCCGGCCGTCATTATCAGGTCGGCAAATTCATCTACTACCAGCACGATGTAGGGCAAAAACTTGTGCCCGTTCTGCGGGTTCAGCTGGCGGTTCAAAAACTTGTGGTTGTATTCTTTCAGGTTTCGGCACGAAGCTTTTTTCAACAGATTGTAGCGGTCATCCATCTCCAGACAAAGCGCGTTGAGGGTGGTCACCACCTTTTTGGTATCGGTGATAATGGCATCTTCCTCGCCCGGCAATTTGGCCAGGAAGTGTTTTTCCAGGGTCTCGTATAAACTCAGCTCCACCTTCTTGGGGTCTACCAACACAAACTTGAGCTGAGAAGGGTGTTTTTTATACAACAGTGACACCAGTATCGAGTTAATACCCACCGATTTTCCCTGACCGGTGGCCCCCGCCATAAGCAGGTGAGGCATCTTGGCCAGGTCGCCCACAAATATTTCGTTGCTGATGCTTTTGCCCAGGCAGATAGGCAACTCAGCACTGGTATGCTGAAATTTTTCGGAGGCCAGCAGCGAGCGCATGCTCACCACTTCTTTGTGCGCATTGGGCACCTCTATACCAATGGTCCCTTTGCCGGGGATGGGGGCAATAATCCGGATGCCCAGAGCGGCCAGGCTCAGGGCAATGTCGTCTTCCAGGTTTTTGATTTTGGAAATGCGCACCCCCGGGGCCGGCACTATTTCGTAGAGCGTAACGGTGGGGCCGATGGTGGCCTTTATCTTCGATATTTCAATCTGATAATTATTGAGCGTGCTGATTATTTGATTCTTGTTGCGCTCCAGCTCCTCCGAGTCAATTTTTACCTTATCGCTGCCATGCTCCTCCAGCAGGTCCAGCGAGGGGAACTGATAGTTTGATAAATCTAAAGTGGGGTCAAAATTGGTTCCCACCTTGCCCAGGCTCGGGCTGACGGTGCTTTCTTCCACCACTTCGGCCACCTCCAGTTCCAGGTCCGTATCCGGGGCGCTTTCCTCCTCCTGGTGGGCGGTGAGCAGTTCCATGGGCTCTTCCTCTTCTTCCTCGCTGGTGGGTGTCAGGTCCAGCTCCACGGGGGGCGCAGGAGTGGCGGTGAGGGGTTCCAGCAGATTATCTTTGGCAAAGATGTTTTCATCGGTGTCTTTATATTCGCTCACCACCGCAGCCGCGGGGGCTGCAGCCACAGGAGCGGCCACTTCTTTTTTGGCAAAGAGCGACAGCAGAAACCCGAAGTTGATGTTATACACCACCACCGCAAAGATTAAAGCCGACACGCTGAGCAGGGCCGCCACCCCGGTTACCTGCACCAGATTGGTCAAATAGCCGGACGGGCCTGTGAGGTAATTGCCAAAGGCCCCTCCCCATTGCAAAATGCTTTCGGGCTGCACCAGCGAGTTGACAAAGGCCAGCGTGGCCGACAACCAGATGAGGCCCAAAAAACTGTAGACCGATAAGCGCAGAATGGCGAACACATTTTTTTGCACCAGCAGGTTAAACCCAATAGCCCCCAGCACCGGCACAAACAAATAGGACGATAGCCCGAACAGCTGATTGATAAAAAGGTTGGCCAGATAGGCTCCTAAACTGCCCAGTGCATTTTTAACTTCCGGATTGCCCAGTGCAGCTGCGCCCTGATTCAGTATTTCGCTTTGGTCCTCGGCCAGGGTAAACAGATAGGACGTAAAGGCAATCAGCAGCATAAATGCTAAAAGCATCAGCGACAGCCCGCCAATTTTAGACAAGCGGCCATCGGTGAGCAGGTTGACCTCTTCGGTGTCGGTGTAGTCGGTTTTTTCTTTGGGCTTACGGGGCGCGGCTTTCTTTTCGCGAAGGGGTTTTTCGTTTTTGGGCTCGGTAAATACCTCCCCCGCTGCCGGTTTTTTGCCCGATGTGTTTTTGATGTCTTCCATGTCTGTAAAATCTGCCACTAAGATGTAAAGAAGCATGCGTTAATCGTTCACCATACAACGTTTACTTGTTCACAGAAAGTGTGTGTTTGTAGGTTTTTTTTGAAGAGCGGTATTCATTCGTGCTATTTCCTTTGGCTAAAGCCAAAGGCGGGTGCAGGATAAGAGGAAGATTATCTGTTGATGAGCGGCTAAAGCCGCCATACAATTATCCATTAGCAATGAACAATAAACAATAGTGCTACTGTGATGCAGAGCGGAGGCTTGGCGGAGCGAAGCATCTGGTATGGGTCACGCTAGGGGCTGTTTCCTTCGGATGAAGCCCATGGCCAAAGGCATTAGAAAAGGAATGTGGTCTGTCTATCCGCGGCCTCCTGCCTACTCAAAAACTGCCCCTGCCCGCCCTGCCTGACCGTTCCCATAAATGGGACGGCCCTTTTTTGCACCGGGAAATGCTCTGTTTATTACCAACCGTAACAGTTTTTTGGTATAAATCGCGACCTAAAACAGACAAAACGCGACCTAAAAAGGATAAATCGCGACCTAAAACAGACAAATCGCGACCTAAAAAGGATAAATCGCGAACCAATTGGTATAAATCGCCAACTATGTCGCTTTGGGGTCTCCCGCAGGATACCCCGAAGCAATGATATACCATTGCCAGGGTTCACGCTCGCTCGCAGGCTCGGCTTCGGGAGAACCCAGCGGGACGAGGTGCACAACCCTCACTAAATATCGACTTACAAAAACAGAAACCGACCAATAAGTCGGGTTTTTTCTCCCTTGCCCCTGCGCTCATAAACCCCAACCGGCTAAACCCGCAAATCGTATTTCAGTAAATCGTAAATCTGTAAAACTGCCGCTACCCACTGCCTACCGCCCCAGCGCTTCCTGTTTCATCTTTGCGGCTACCTCGTGCCCCAGGTAGCGCTCTATAAAGGCATGCACGGCATAGATTACAGGCGTAAGGAGCAGCGCTACCACAAATTTATATAAGTAGCCCACCAGGCCCACCGCCAGCACCAGTTGTATTTTCCATTGGTTGGGCTGCCCCATTTTGGAGATATAAAAAGCATAGAACAAGACCACAAACGTGTCTATAAACTGCGATATAATGGTGGACCCCGTAGACCGCAGCCAGATGTATCGCTCCCCCGTTTGGCGTTTAATAAAATGAAACACATACACATCTACCCACTGCCCCAGCACAAAGGCCAGAATGGAACCCACAATAATGTTTGCTCCCTGTCCAAACACCGCATCGTAGGCGTTTTCGTAGTGGAGCGCGGTGCCAAAATCGCTGCTGCTAATCCACCAGGGGGCCGGGGCCACATTCATACCCAGCGTAAGCATGAGAAAGGCATAGCCAATCATAAACGCGCCCAGCAGCGATAAAAAGCGCACGCCCCGGGTGCCGTAGTATTCGTTGATAATATCGGTCATCACAAACACAAAGGGCCACAGCAAAATGCCGCAGGTGAGGCTGAAGCCTTCTATCTGCTCGCCAAACAGCCGAAAGGTAAAGGGGGAAATGCCGAGACTTTGCTCCAGCGAAAAAATTTTGACGCCCATAAACTCCGCCACAATGGCATTGGTGAGAAAGAAAAAGCCCAGGCCGAGGTAGAGGCGGGTGGGTTTGTGCGATAGAATGCTCACGAGAATAATTTTTAGACAGTAATAATCGTTTTTTAATGGACAAAGAGCAAGGGTAGGGGAGTGGCTCACCGGGCCCTGCGGCATGTGGGTAAATAAAAGAAAACGGGATGCAACACCCGAATGCTTTCTGTAGTCTTGTTTACTGTTGAAATACCTGATTATTCGCTTATCTTCACCCCTCATTTTTGCACGACACCGAACATCTGAATTATACATGAAGAATTATTACTACACGCTACTGTTATGGATGGGCATGGCCCAGATATCATTGGCACAGTTTACCATTACGCCTAATGCCAACGCAGCACAGCTGGTGCAAACCCTGGCCGGTAGCGGGGTTACCATCTCCAACCCCACCGTCAACTGCACCGCCACGGCACTGGGTACGTTTAACAATGGAAACCTGACTACACTTGGTCTTAATCAAGGAGTAATTCTAACTAC
This sequence comes from Bacteroidota bacterium, assembly GCA_016715625.1. Lineage (GTDB taxonomy): Bacteria > Bacteroidota > Bacteroidia > Chitinophagales > LD1 > Bog-950. The sequence goes on along the minus strand of JADJZU010000001.1, from coordinate 200,816 downwards.
CGGCAACAGCAGTTTGGTGAATGCCGCTGCCACCACACTGGCCAGCACCGGAAACGGCACCGGGGGCGATGCCAACCTCACCACCCTCATCAATAACTTCAACACCACACCGGGCGTTACGCTGGCTACGAGCGATGCCTGTGTTTTGGAGTTTGATATTATACCCAATGGAGACACAATCCGTTTCGATTACGTGTTTGGCTCCGAAGAATACACCAGCTATGTGTGCACACAATACACCGATGTGTTTGGCTTTTTTGTCAGCGGCCCCAATCCATTGGGCGGCAATTACACCAATCAGAACATTGCCCTGGTGCCCAACACCAACGTACCCGTGGCTATTAACTCGGTAAACGGTGGAAACTCCAGCGGCACCAACACGCCCTGCATACTCAACAACACGCAATACTACGTCAACAACAACGGCTTGAACATCGCCTACGATGGGTTTACTACTGTACTCACGGCTAAGGTGGCTGTGAATCCTTGTGTAAGCTACCACCTGAAACTCGCTATTGCCGATGTGGGCTCTGCCCTGGCTCCGGATGATATTCTGGATTCGGGTGTGTTTTTGGAAGCCCGGTCTTTTAGCTCCACCAACACTACTATCTCTGCTTCCTCTGCATTTGGCGGAGGCTTTACCAATGCGGTGGAAGGCTGCGCCAACGGCACTTTCCGTTTTGCGATTAATCCGGTGCTTACCGATCCTTATGTGATTAATTATTCAGTAGGCGGCACCGCCACCAACGGCACCGATTACACCGCGATAGCTAATTCATTGACCATACCGGCCGGTGATAGCCTGGGCACCATCACCATCAATGCATTGAACGATGGATTAGCGGAAGGCAACGAATCGGTAAAAATTTATTTGCTGAATCCCTGCAATAACCAACCTTACGACAGTGCTACGCTCTTTATTCAGGATACCCTGACCTGTATAGCTACTGCATCGGATTACAACATCTGCCAGGGCGAGAGCACCACGCTCACCGGACTCGGAGGCGTTAGCTATACCTGGACTCCACCCGGCACACTCAGCAGCCCGAACGCTCAGATAACCACCGCCACACCGTCAGCTACCACCACTTACCAGTTAACCACCACCGTGGGCGGTTGCCAATCGCAAACGAATGTAACCATCAACGTGAGCGCCCCCGGATTTACGGTAGATGCCGGGCCGAACGATACAGTATGTGCCAACGAAACGGTAACACTGCAGCCCGTGGTTACACAGGGTTCTGCGCCCTATACCTATTCCTGGACTCCGAACCAATACATGGGAGCCGGTGCCAATACCACCCTCAACCCGAATGTGACACCGCTTCAAACTACCACTTATCTCTTAACGGTGAACTCGGCCAACGGCTGCTCGCTGCAGGATAGTGTGCGCATCTTTGTGAGTGGGGTGGGCCCTCAGGTAACAGCTACGGCCAGTCCTACGCTGATATGCCCGGGCGATTTGGTGAACCTGAATTTTACTTCCAGCCCGGTGAATTGTGGTGTCAACCTGATTGGCGCTTTTGGTACCGATGATGTGGATTCGCTTTGTGCATCCTGCGCTACACAAACCGGCAGCCCTACAGCAAACGTTACCTTATATGGGAACTTTGTAAAAAGCCGCAGAGTGCAGATGTTATATACCGCTGCCGAACTGGCCCCGCTGTTCGGTAACTCGGGTGGCACCATTAAAGAACTATCCTGGCGGGTGGGTACCTACAATAGCAATGCTTCGTTGCAGAACTACACCATCCGGATTAAATGCGTGTCGCCTTCCGTTACTTCACTCTCCAACTGGGAAACCAATATGAAGACGGTGTATGGCCCCAAAACCTATACACCTGTAACCGGAGCCAACTGGAACAATCACTTCCTGGATTCTTTGTATGACTGGGATGGAGTTTCTAACCTGGTGATAGAAGTTTGTTTTTTCAACGCGGTGACCAGCGGCAACTTCAATAACATGATGCAGTATTCCAATGTGCCCGGCTCGGTGTTGTATTCTTCGGGTGCCACCGACCAGTGTTCGGGAACTGTGCCGATTGTGTTTGCACAGCGACCTAAGTTAAAGTTGCGATTAAACCAGCCGAACTACAACAACTTTGTGGTGAACTGGACTCCGAACACAGGCCCCAATGCCGTGTCGAATGCGGCTATCCGTAATCCCACAGCTAATCCGCAATCCACTCAGATTTACCAGGTATCGGTATCGCAAAACGGATGTGCGGGCAGCAACTTTGTAACTGTGAGCGTAGATACCACCGTAAAGGTAAATGCCGGACCTGATTTAAGTTTCTGCAGTGGCAATGCCATTCCGCTGCAAGCCGTATCATCGGGTTCGCCTACTCCGGGAAACACCTTCCAATACGAATGGCGAGTGCTGCCAGCGAATACGGTAATTGGCAATACCGCTAACATTACTGTGAACCCTGTAGGCACTACCAGCTACGTGGTGCGCATGAACGGTGGTCCATGCCCTGTGTTTGATACGGTATCTGTATCAATTGGTGCTTTGGGTATCACTCCACAAGTGACCGCCATTACCTGCAATGGGGCAGCTAATGGAAAAATTGTTATGGTTCCATCGGGCACTGCTCCTTATAATTTTACCTGGAGTGCCAATGCAGCAACAGGCAACATAGATAGTGCGGTTAATCTTTCTCCGGGAACATATATTGTAACGGTAACCGATGCATTGAACTGTGTGGGTAGCGATACGGTGATACTCACCGAGCCCAGCGCTATTACGTTTACCAATGCAGTGAAATCTGTTTCTTGCTTTGGTGGCAATGACGGGCAGATTAGCGTAGTGCCCGGTGGTGGTAGCGGAGGCTTTAATTTTGCCTGGAGCAACGCTGCTCCCAATAACGATACAGCCTATGCCTTAACAGGAGGGTCTTATCAGATTACCATTACAGATGTAAACAACTGCTCTGCGACCGGTAGTTTTACGGTGAGTGAACCTACTTTGCTCAACATTGCATCGGCACCATTCAAGAATGTTCGATGCTTTGGCGGCAATGATGGTTGGATAACCGTGAACCCGGCCGGTGGCACCACCCCTTACACGTATAACTGGACGGGCGGCTTATCTTCTGCAACAATTTCTTCGCTCGTGGCAGGCACTTATGATGTAACCGTTTATGATAATAATCTGTGCAGCGTAACCGCTACGTATACCCTCACAGAACCCGCTTCTGGAATAACATTTGGAAATTCTACCGTAACGGATGCCAGCTGTTTTGGTGCGGCTGATGGAAGTGGTACTGTGAACCCTGCCGGAGGAGCAGCGCCTTATACTTATCTGTGGACACCTTCTGCTCAAACCACGGCTACCGCTACAGGACTTACTGCGCAGATTTATACCGTGCAAGTGACAGACGACAGTTTGTGCACCGCATCTACTGCAGTTACTATCAGTCAGCCGCAAGAGATTTTGCTGGCGGGTGTAGTGACAGATGTGAAGTGTTTTGGTGTGTCGGATGGCGCTATCGATTTATCGGTAACAAACGGAACCGGAACACTCAATTACCTGTGGTCGCCAAACGGTGAAGTGACTCAGGATTTATTGAACATTGCAGCCGGATTGTATGATGTGGTGGTAACCGATGGCAATAACTGCACAGCCACACAATCGTTCACCGTCATTGAACCAATACAACTGGTGTTGAATGCACCCACGATTGTGAATGTATCCTGCTTTGGTGGAAATGATGGAAGCGTTACAGCAAACCCTGCCGGAGGAACCTCTCCTTATCAATACACCTGGAGCCCTGGCGGCAATAGCGCTACCAATTCACCATTGACAGCCGGACTCTATAACGTAACAGTGGAGGATGCCAATAACTGCTCTGTGCTCAACGCTTACAACGTAACAGAGCCATCAGCTGCTTTAAGTATTACCTCTGCCTCGGTAACCGATGTATTGTGTAACGGGCAGGCTACCGGTGCCATTGATATTGCGATAGCCGGTGGCACTACGCCTTACAATTATGCCTGGAATAGCGGACCAACTACCGAGGACATCGCTGGTGCTGTTGCCGGTGGATATACGGTGCTGGTGACAGATGCGAACTCCTGCACAGTATCGGGCAGTTATACGATTACACAACCGACCGCTATCACCTTTGGTAATCCGGTTATTACCGATGTGAGTTGCAATGGAGGGAATGACGGCAGCGCAGAAGTAACACCAAGCGGAGGCGTGGGTGGTTTCAGTTACACTTGGAATGGTGTGGCGGGTCCTAATCCTTTCAGCAATATATTGGCGAATACGTATGTAGTGGTAGTAACAGACAACAACAACTGCACGGCCTCCACCACTCTAACTGTGAGCGAGCCAGCAGCCTTACTCCTAAATCCGCAGGCAAGCGATGCCTTGTGCTTCCAATCGCCTACCGGACAAATTAATGCCAACCCAAGCGGGGGCAATGCGCCTTATAGTTTCTTGTGGAGCGATCCTTCGGCACAAACCACACAGACCGCCTTCTCCCTTATACACCGGAACCTATACCGTGACTGTGACGGATGCTACCGGTTGCACCGTGTCAGCTTCCGCGCTGATCAATGAGCCTACCAAACTGACATTCACTATGGCTACCACACAGGTAACCTGCCCGGGCGAACAGGACGGCACCATCACCGTAACCGCTAGTGGAGCTACCCCTCCATATACGTACTCAGCCACTCAGGATGGAGCCAATTTTTATTATACGACTACTACCTCCATTATCGGTTTGGCATCGGGCTATTACATCGTCATTGTGTCTGACTATAACGGATGCACCGATGTTGATACGGCATTTGTGCCCGCACCGGTGCCGGATGTTTATGTGTTGACTACCGATTCCACTTCATGCTATGGCCCTAATTACAATGACGGACAAATTCATGTGGAAGGGCAAACAGTGAATAACATGCCTTATCAGTATAGTGTAGATGGAGGTGGATTGCAGTTCAGTGGCGATTTCTTTAATGTAAGTGCGGGAAGCCACACCGTATTGGCGGTAAATAATTTTGGCTGCGAAACCGAGCTCTATGCCATTGTGCCCGAGCCGGTGGAAGGCATTGCCGACATTTCGCCCGAAGACACCACCCTGCAACTGGGCGATGTGATACAGTTGTTCTCCAGCTTTGGTCCTTATCCGAATTCAACCATTGTATCGTATGCCTGGACACCGGCCGATGGCTTGAGTTGTATGGATTGTCCGAACCCGGTGGTGACTACTTATGCGCCACAAACCGAATACACGTTGACCATTACCTACAACGATATTTGTGTCGCCTCCAGTTCGGTGGTAGTACTGGTGAATAATGATTTGCCGGTGTATATCCCGAATGCCTTTACTCCGAATGGCGATGGCAACAACGATGTTTTCTTCATATATGGAGAAGGAATTAAGACGGTTGATTTGAAAATATTTAACCGGTGGGGTATTAAGGTCTTCGACAGCAATAATCAATACTACGGCTGGGATGGAACATATAAGGCGGTGTTGCAAAATCCTGCGGTGTTTACGTATGAAGCCAACATCACCTTCCTGGATAACAAACAATTGCCGAAGGTAGGAAGCCTGACGCTGGTTAAATAATACGACAGTAACAGAACATGTTTTTAAAACGGCTGATATCCTTGTTTTTCGTATTCGTGCTGCTGCTTTCCGATAGCGGGTTGAAGCTCTTTGCGCATACCTGCCTGAAATCGAAACACACACATTACAGCCTTGTAGCCGAGAAACACTGCTGTGGCGAAGGCTCTCAACAGATGCATTGCGTGGTAAAAAAAGACAGCTGCTGCGAAGTGAAGTCCACGTATCTTAAATGCAACTTTGTCTTTGAAAAATCAGAAGAGGAATCCGCTGATTGCCCTGTGGCCACTTTGCCGGATATTCGTCCTTTATGGATAGCCGAATCAGTTTCTCCGTGTTCAACCTCACCAGGTTTTAATTTTCCTCCACCGCTCGCTAAGCATTCCTTTCGATACACCTCTGTAATCCGCTGTTAGACTAAAGTTCACCCCAGGTTGAACTCAGTCTTTTTTCATTTAATCGAATGATATGCGGATTATATTAATGCATCTGTTTTTGTGCCTGACCACGCTATGCAGCGCGCAGGCTTTTCAGGGTTACATTATTGAGGAAACTCCAAACAAACGAAGTTTTGCCATTTCGAATGCGGTGGTTGCTGTGCTAAACTCAACCGAATATGCTGTAACGGATAGCAACGGCTATTTTACGCTTAGTCGGGTTAATCCGGAATTTGACAGCTTAGTCATTGCTGCATTTGGCTATAAGAAAGATACCGTATCACTGAACGGCAATACCATGGCTACCATTTCTATGCAGCCTCTGGAACTGCAGGAAGCCGTAATCAGTGTTAACAGAAGGGAAGTGTCGGTGGGTGATGTAGAGGTGATATCCTCTGCCGATTTGGTAAAGGATGCCTGTTGTAATCTGAGCGAGGTTTTCGAAAATACCGCTACGGTGGATATCAGCTACAGTGATGCAGTAAGCGGAGCAAAGGAAATACACATGCTGGGTTTGGATGGCGCATACGCGCAAGTGTTGGTAGAGAATATGCCCGGAATGAGGGGGGTGGGGAATACATTTGGCATGAATTATATCCCCGGACCATGGATGAGTTCAATACAGGTAAATAAAGGGTGTGGAAGTGTGGTGAATGGTTATGAAAGTATGATGGGGCAGATTAACGTAGAATTTAAAAAGCCCCAATTTGCCGATAAGTTGTTTGTCAACTTCTTTCTGAATCAGGATGCCAGAAGCGAGTTGAATATTATTCATACGCATAAAATCAAGAAACGCTGGAGCTACCTCGGGGCCTACCATGGGTTTTATAACTGGCTGCGGATGGATATGAACCACGATCATTTTATTGACAATCAGTTGGTGATGAACGGCAATTCGCTGCAACGATTTACGTATGAAAATCCCGGCAAAATGATGTTTGTGGGAGCGGTATCGGTGAACATAGAAGACCGGGTAGGCGGTTCGGTTCATTACAAACCCTACACCGATAAGCATGCCGCGCACACAGCTTGGGGCATTCGATTGCGAACCGATAAGATAGATGCCATTGCCAAAACCGGTTTTACTTTCGCGGATGGACAAAGCGTAGGCATTCAATATAAATACACCTATCATCATCAGCGAGGCGACATAGGTCTAAAACGCTATGATGCCACAGAGCATTTCGGTTACCTGAATTTTATTTTTCAGCATGAGATAGACGATACGGAGGATTTACTGAAAGCCGGAGTTTCACTGCAGCTAAACAGTGTTCGCGAGCAATTGAACGATATATTGTTGCAGCGAGTGGAGATAGTTCCCGGTATGTTTGGCGAGGCCAACCTAAACTTTGGAGTCGAAAAGCAAGTCATGTTTACTGCCGGAGTTCGGGCAGATTATCACAACCTGTATGGCGCGCTCGCCTCACCGCGGGTTAATTTGAAATGGAGAATTATTTATGGCTTAAATCTGCGCCTGTCAGCCGGCAGAGGTTACCGCGTACCCACTCTTTTTGCCGAAAATTTTGGCTGGCTGGCTAACAACCGAACGGTGATGGTTTCCTCCAATTTGGGAATTGAGGAGAGCTGGAACTGTGGTGCCGGATTGGTGTATGATTTCGATTTGAATTTCAGGCCCGGTAGTATTACCGTAGATTATTTCAGAACAGATTTTATTCGACAGGTGGTTCCTGATATAGAGCAGCCGGGCTACTTGCAATTTTATGCCATTTCCAAGGCATCATCGGCCAATGCGCTGCAGGTGGATGTCAATTACGAGCCAGTGAAACGATTGGACGTAAAACTTTCGTACAAATATGAATTGAGCACCGTACAGTATAAGAGCGGCAAAAGCTGATTCCTTTTCGTCCGCAACACCGAGGTTTAATTTCCATTGCCTATGCTACCAAAGACAAGCACTGGCGATTTAACAGCAGCCTCAACTGGTTTGGCAAAACGCGCGTGCCGGATTATCGGTTGACTCCCGACCTTGCTTACCAAAGCAGCGGAAAGAACTGGTTTCAATGGAATGCGCAAATTACCTATATCATTCGGCAATGGGAAATATATGCCGGTGCCGAAAACATGTTGAACTTTACGCAGAAAAACCCGATTGTGATGAACGATGCGCCTTTCAGCAATCAGTTTGATGCGTCTATGATCTGGGGGCCGGTTCGGGGCGCGATGGCCTTTGCCGGTTTCAGATGGAACATGAAGTAGTCTGATTTACTCTATCAGGAGCTTGCCGGTTTTAATAACCGCTTCATTGTTTTTTACAGTGTAAAAATACATGCCATTCGGAAGGTCTTCTACCGATAAGGTTACCGTTTTTGTATTTGCTGTAGCTATCTGTTTAACCACCTGACCCGCTGGGCTTGTAAGGGTCAGATATGCATCTGATAACGATTCGCTGAATTGTAAATGCACTTGTTGATGAGCGGGCTGTGGATATACACGAACCGAAAAGTGATTGACTAAATCACCTACAGTGCTCAAAATGTTCAATACATTTCTGGAAGTATCTACCACGGCTATATTTCCATCGCCCATGCCTACCAGTGCTTCGCAATCGGAGGTAAACGCAATGGACTTAATGTAATTGCTGGTGAGCCCGTTATCGGTGGTGATTCGCAAAAACTGAACGCCATTGTGCACTACCAGGCCCGAGTCTTTGGTGCCTATCCAAATATTTCCTTTACAATCCTGAGAGAGCGAAATGATGTCGTTTTGGGGCAAGCCATTGGCCGTGGTAAAGTTCTGACAGTTTAAACCATCGGGGCAATAAGAAAGGCCGCCTTTGGTTCCTATGATTCTGCGGAGGCAGTTGTTTTCGCGAAAGATACAGTTGACACGGTTGTCGACCAGGTTTAACAGCGAAGTGGAAATAGTATTGAAGGTAACGCCATCTTCTGTAAAGAATACACCGTTGTTGGTGCCGGCCGTAAAACCATTGCCGCAATTTTTGCCTCCTCTCTGAATACAACTAATGCTGTCGAACGGAATGCTGGAATTAAAGGTGGTAATGGTGTCTAAACGAACCAGCGATGCGGTGTCGAAGGTGGCTACACCGCGGCTGGTGGTGGTCCAAATGGTGTCGCCTGTATTCCAAAATACACCGGTTACATATTTGTTGGGTAAGGGGCCTAAGGTATCCCACACCAGATTTCTTCTTAAGGCAATTCCCCACGAAGTACCGATAATGGCGTGTAGTTCGGTGCCTATTACTCCGATTTGAATAGACGTGATGGTATCGCTTTTGAATTTAGATGTATTCGCCTTGTTGAAGTATTCCCAGGTTCCGTTGGCACTACTGTAAGAAGCGACCCCTTGCGAAAGGGATCCCGCCCATATATCGCCATTGTTGGCCACTTCAATTACGCTGATTTCATCGTAGCCGATGCTTTCGGTGCCTCTTACTTTTTGTGCTTGTGACGTCAGTGTTATCAAAGCCAGGGCAACTGTAAGAGATAGTGTAGTCAGGTGTTTCATGTAAGTAGTATTTAGTGTTATGATGAATTGGACGGCTCAAATATCTTTTTCCTTCTGTGATACGAAAAACATTTTCATGGGAGCTTTATTCTTTACCTCTATTTCGCCTCTGTATTCGCAGGGAAACTGATTGGCTATCAAGCGGTAGGTAGCTTCTGAAATGTTGATTTGATTCGGCTCGCTGCTGGTTTGCATCCGCGAAGCGGTATTCACAGTATCACCCCATATATCGTATGCGAATTTTTTGATGCCGACCACTCCCGCTACAATTTTTCCGGAGTGTATGCCTATCCGAAAGTCGAAACTCTGCTTGCCTTCTGCTTTGCGTTTGCTTCTCAGCTCTTCTGATACCTTTAGAAATTCCAGCGCAGCCTTTACAGTTTTTACGGCATGCTGTTCATCCGCCACCGGAATGCCACCGGCACACAAATAGGCATCTCCAATGGTTTTTATCTTTTCGAGCCCCAGCGATTCAATGATTTTATCGAACGCTTCAAAGTATTCATCAATTCCACTAACTATCTCTTCGGCCGACAGTTGCTCGCTGATGCGGGTAAAACCCTGAATGTCGGCAAACATGACGGTTGCTATATCAAAACTGCGCGCCTTTGTTTTGCCAAATTGCTTTAACTCTTCGCTTACTTCTTCCGGCAAAATATTGTTCAGCAGTTCATCTGAACGTTTTTTCTCGTTCTCTAACGAACTGTAGGCTTTGGTCAATTCAGCGTTTTTTATCCGTTCAGCTTCCGCATCTCTTTCTTTTTGTTCTATCTCATAGCGCAAACTCATTTGCGCAATCTGCTGGCTGGTTTCGGTATTGGATATTTCCTTATCCAGTTTGTTATAGTTCAGGTAAGTGGTATATGCTTCTTCAAATTTTCGCTCATCGGCAAACAACTGCGACTGATATTCATATGCTTTTCGCACCAGATTTTTTAAGCCTGTTTCTTCGCCCATTTTAATTGCCTTCTCCAGGTATTCATGTGCCTTTGGGTGGTCGTGTAGTTCGTAATACAATTCCCCGAGATTCACATTGGACTGCACGATTCCTCGCTTGTCGTTTTGCTTTGTAAAGAGATGAAGCGATAAGAAATAATTGTCCAGAGCTTCGGTATAGTTTCCTGAAGTCTTAAGCGAGTTGCCAATGTTGCTGTAGGAAGAGGCCATCTTCAGCTCATCGCCCATGTCTTTGCGCAGTTGCAGCGCTTGCAGCTGCATCTCGAGTGCTTCGGTATATTTTTCCTGCGCGTGATACACGTTACCTATGTTCACCATCATATCGCTCACACCTTTCAGGTCCTGGGCTTTCCTGCGAATGCCCAGCGCCTTTTCATACATCTTTAAAGCCTCCTCATAGTTTTTTTGCCCCATATAAATCAAACCTATGTTGGCACTGGAACTGGCTATTCGCTTTTCTTCCTGAAGCTCTTCATAGGTTTTCAGCGCCAGCAGGTGCGAGCGCAAGGCCAGAGTATGGCTGCCCTGCAAACCGTAAATAATGCCGGAGTTGGTATACAAGTCGGCTACTCCCAGCGAATCATTCATTAACTTACGAAGTGCAATAGCCTTTTCATAGTGGTTCAGCGCCAATGTATATTCGCCATCATGCAGGAGTGTGTTGCCCAACTTGGCATGCAGGTTAGCCGTGTTTTCCTGTTCGCCCGTGTATTCTTGCAGCGCCAGGGCATCGTTAAAATACTTCCGAGCTTCTTTGAATTTCCGTTGGCTGCTGCAACTCATGCCGGCATATTGCAAGGCCATAGCAGCACCTGTGTTATACTTTAGCACTATTGCCATGCGGTGGGCTTGTAAAGCATAATCCAGCGCGGCCTCGGGTTTACTTTCCAGATAGAGCAACGAGATTTTATTGCAGGCATTTACAACCTCCCGGCTGTTACCCGGATGCTGTTGGATATAGGAGAGAAGTTGTTCAATTTCTGAAGCCATAGCAGAACAGATACAAGGCTTTGTTTACTTGATTAGTTTCACCAGCAGCGAACCACTCAAGGCGGCAAATCCGGCTACTAGTCCGCCTACGAGTCCTGTAATCAGATGTAACATTCTTATACTGTTTTTGGTCAGGTCGGTCATAAGCACCGCTACTTTTTCGGCCAGCAAGTGATTGTTAGCGCTGGAAAGTAAATAGGCATACGTTACCCACAACGCAAACACGGCAACAAAGCCCGACAAGAATGCGAAGCCCGGTTTTTGCGGCACAAAAAACGCTACCACACCTGCTACAACCGCAATAATCCACCAAGGCAAAAAGAGTTGTAGTAAGCCGCATAGCGCAAGGGTAGCTACGGTAGACAGGATAAAATTTTTCATACTTGTTAAGGTTTATAGGTAGTGGAAAATAGTTTTTTACCACCCATTTCTTCCGGTGTTTTAATAAAGTTGGCGGTGTAATAAGCTCCTTTTGCCCAGGTGTCCACCATGTTGGTGTAGTAAGCGCTGCCCGGGTTTCCGCTTTGTCCTCCTGGATACACCACATATCCTTTCATATCGCCAAAGTCAACAATCATGCGCCAGGATGGTCCGTGTGTAGAGTTGGTCGCATTGATAATTCCCCGGTTTCCTCCGTTCATCACATGCAGAGCGCTCAGGGCCGGTTGCTGTGATAGGTGTTCCACCCTTGTGTCTTTAAACAAAGACCACACAGGCACCGATTCTAAACTGCCATACTTGGCCGTTAAATTTTCTACCATCAGGTTGAAGGTTAAGGTAACGCAGTCGTGTATGTTTTCTTTGGGTCGGGTGGCTTTCACATCAAAGAACTGCGAAGCCGTATCGTTTTGTAATGTCTTTAATGTCATATAGGCTCCCGGTTTTTTCATAGGGTAAAGCGGGTCGCTCATTTCATCCCACAGCCAATCGTAAAGTGTGGTCCACCATTGCTCATAAAACGAAGCGGCCAGCGAATTAGGATTGTTGTAGCAGTCCCATTGTCGAAGCTGTTCCAGCACCGGATAAAATGCAGAATTGATTTTTGAGCTATCCAATAAACTCAGCATCACCGGCAATGCTTCTTTTGCCTGAAGATTAAAATTGTTGTCCTGCATTTTTTTCATGAAGTCGGCATCTATCGCATTATTGTCGGCCAGCAGTTGATTAATTACCCGATTTCTGTAATTCTCATACACCCCTACACCCGGGTAGTAATAAGGATACGTGGAATCGGTCGGGTGTTGGTTAGCGGAGCTCACAAAACCACGAGCCGGATTTTTGCTCGTAGGGTTGGCTTCGTTCGGAATAAAATCCACCCACTCATCCACTGCGGAGTTTCCCTGGCTCAGAAATTTTCCCTGTTCAGTCGCTTTATTTCGGATGGGGAATCTTCCTTGTTCTTTAATAGCGATATCGCCACTCCGTGCCGCGAATACAAAGTTTTGAGCCGGGCAGGTGTAATGGTTCAATGCTTCTATATAATCATCATAGTTTTTGCCACAATTGAAGAGATAAAATGTTTTGAATTCATTGGATGGAATATGCGCAGTCCATTTCATGGCCAGATTCTGCGTAGAACTGGCCTGACCGAAATTTTTGTCAAATACTACGGGGCCAAATCGGGTGTAAATCACTTCATCTTCCACCACACCTTTGCCGCGCACGTAGTGTTTTTCAATTCGTTTTTCGCTTTTTACCCATTGCCCGTTGTATTGGTATTCATTGCGTGAATCATCTTTAAATTGAATGGTATACCAATCGCGTACATCGCGACCGGCATTGGTTACTCCCCAGGCTATAGAATCATTAAAGCCGCTGATAACAGCCGGTGAGCCGGGCAGAGTAGCGCCATACACATTCATGTTGGGCGATACCAAATGCATTTCGTACCAGATAGCCGGCAGCGAAAGTTTAAGATGCGGGTCGTTGCACAGAATGGGTTTGCCGCTCTTGGTTTTGCTGCCGCTCACTGCCCAGTTGTTGCTGCCCGTAATCTCATCGGGTTTGGTAATGTGTGCCATAGCCGATAGGGAAGTGCGATGCTCTGATGTGCTTAGTTCTTTGGCGCTGAGCGGTTGTACCCATGGAGTGCCGCTGGGCACAATGGGTTCTTCATCCTGCACCCAATCCGGATATAGCTTGCGATACTCCGCTTCGCCAAACTTGCTAATGAAGTTGGCGTTCTCTATATCATACTCATACACCGATAGCATGTTGGCCATGTTCTTGAGCAATAGCGCTACTTTAATCGGTTTCCATTCTTCGGGTTCGTAGTTGAGCAGCTTATACTCAAATGGGTAGTCTTTGGGCGATAGCTGTTGAATATAAGCATTCACTCCTTTGCAATAAGCTTCTATCAGATTTCGGCTAAACTCATCTTTCTTAATGTATTCCTCAGCCGCTTCAGCGCTCCATGGCATGCCGATTCTTCGGGTGAGTTTGTCTTTTTCCAGTGTTTTTTCTCCGGCTATCTCGCTCAGTCTTCCTGCTGCATCATGTGTTTGTATTTCCATTTGCCACAAGCGATACTTGGCCGTAATGTAGCCCTGCATGAAATACAGGTCCGCATCGTTTTTGGCAAAAACATGCGGCACCAGGCGGTCGTCAAAGTAAACCTGCACCGGTTCTTTTAATCCCTGCAGGTTTTCTTCCCCATCTTTCCACCGCTGATTGTTTTCGGCATTTTGCCAAACCCGCCAAAGGGATTCAGGAATTTTCCGAAAGCCGGAGCCACGCCCAGTTTGGTATTCAGGGCCAGTGTCAAAGCCAGCGTAATTGCCAGTGAGATGAAGAAAGAAATATATTTCACGTTGTAAGTTTTGAGTGAATATAAAAAGTGGAAAATCTTTTTGTGTTTTTTATCGTCTCGTCTTTCGGTGGAGAGCCGGCAAACGGGAATGTCTTTCCGCAAAAACCTTTTATTCGGACCATGGCAGATGAAAAATTTCTTTTCTGGAAACGTGTAGGTATTGTGAGCCTGCTGCTGCTGGTGTTGTGGGCCATCCACTTTCTGCAGTATTTCCATCTGGTCAACTTTGATCATCTCGGCAACATGCCCGGAAAGGTGGAAGGCTTGCCTGGCATATTGTTTTCGCCCTTTCTGCACGGCAATACCAATAGCGCAGTCTCTATGCACTTGCTGAGCAACTCGCTACCCATCCTACTGCTGTTTACTTTGCTGCTGCACACTTTTCCCCGACACACCATTTTTATATGGCTGTTTATCCAGTTGGTGAGTGGTGGCCTGCTTTGGGTTTTTGGCACTCGCGGCACCATGCATGTGGGCATTAGTGGAATTGTGTATGGACTTACCGGTTTTTTTCTGTCTTCGGGCTTGTTTCGCAAAGACCGCACTTCGCTGCTGATAGCCGCTTTAGTTGCGGTGCTGTATGGCAGTAGTGTGATTGGATTTTTACCAAAAGAAGGGGTGAGTTGGCAGTCGCACTTGTTTGGCTTTTTGAGCGGAATTGTAGCTGCCTATTTCACGCGTTATATCAATTTGCCTAAAGTGGAACCGGACGATGAGGATGAACTCCACTTCTTTGAGCGCCTGGAACGCGCCCGTGCTCAGCAAAACGCAGCAGCCGCAGACAAACATGCCACTAATACTGAGTAAGCTAAAAAAGGAGAGGAGCCGCGCTTAGTTCTTATGCGCAATCCAACTTGGGACTGTAATGCGGATGTCGCTCATTCGGCCTTTGAAAACCACATCTTTTTTGCCATCGTTCGGGTAACCAAACGAGCGTAGTTTGCAATTAAAATCGGCCGATAGATTAAAATGCTTTTTGTCGCTTTCCCATTCAAATTTTGTAATCTCGAGTTGGCTGCCATCCGTGAGCATAAAATAGTTGGTAGCATCAAACTGCAGAGCAATGGCATAGCTGGATGGCACTCCGATTTTTTCGCCATCATAACCAATCTCAAACTGCGCCAGTTCGCTGAATAATCTGCCGTCCGCATTATCATAAGAACTGCCGTTAAAGGTGGTGCTGATAACTGTTTTGGAGGGGGTGCGACCATCCATGCTGGCTGATTTGGTCATCAGTAATCCGCGAAACAACTGGTCTTCGCGCAGCTTGAACATTTTGCCATCGATGGTGGCGTAGAATGCGCCCGGGTTTTTCTCTTCCTCGTAGCCTTTGAAGGAGGTAAATAACACGCACGCCAATATCAGGTGAATGACGGTCAGGGATTTCATACGGGCACAAATCTACATCAGAAGTGAAGATTTGTCAAGTGACCCGGTTTGGTGTGGAAGATTTAGCCTTCTACAGCTTGCCCGGCATACATTTTCGATAATACCTGCACCGCTGCGTCAATATCTGCGCGGGTGTTGTATTTGCTGAACGAAAAGCGAACTGCTTTGCGGTTGGGCGCGGCATGGATGCCCTCCAGCACGTGCGATGCTTTTTCGGAGCCGGACGTACAGGCACTGCCTCCGCTGGCGGCAATGCCCGCCATGTCGAGGTTAAACAAGACCAACTCCGCTTTCGGATGTGGTGGCAGAGACACATTGAGCACCTTGTAATTTCCGCCCTGTTCACTGATGTCGCCATTAAACTGCACAGCGGGAAGATGCTCGGTTAATTGCTGTATCATGTAGTTCTTCAAGCCGCTCACCAAAGCACGGTTAGCCTCCATTTCGGCCACCGATTGCTCCAGCGCTTTGCCCAGGCCGGCAATGCCCGCCACATTTTCGGTGCCCGCGCGCATATTGCGCTCTTGTGAGCCTCCGTCAATAAAAGGATGGATATGCACATCGCCCTGTATGTATAAAAAGCCAACGCCTTTGGGCCCGTGAAACTTATGAGCCGAGCCACTTAGAAACTGCACTTTTGTTTCCTGCAAATTAAAAGGCACGTAGCCGATGGTTTGCACCGTGTCGGAATGCAAAAGAGCCCCGTATTTTTGGCAGAGTTGCGACAGGGCATTCAGGTCGTTGATAGTGCCAATCTCGTTATTGGCATGCATCAGCGATACGAGCGTTTTGCCTGCGGGCTGTGCCAGCAGTTGTTCCAGATGCGCCAGATTTACGCGCCCTTCGTGGTCGAGCTGCACCCATTCCACCTGCACCCCTGCACGCGCCTCGGCTTCCACCGAATGCAATACACAGTGGTGTTCAATAGCCGAAGAAATGATTCGGGTAACGCCCAAATCACGCACCGCACACTTGATGGCTGTATTGTTGCTTTCGGTGCCGCTGCCTGTAAAGAAAATTTCGGAGGTGGATACGTTCAGGTATTTGGCTACTGTGCGCCTTGCTTTTTCAATCGTGGATTTGGCCACCCGTCCAAAGCTGTGAATGGAGGAAGGGTTCCCGAAGTTTTCGGTTAAAAAAGGCATCATCTCCTGCAGCACTTCGTCCGAGATGCGCGTAGTGGCAGCATTATCCAGGTATATTTTTCCCACTTGAAAAGTATTAGCGGCCGAAATTTATTATTTTGAATGGAAACGGCTCTTGGCGGGCGTTTGTTTAATTCTATTTTAGCCATAGAAAACATATCCATGAAAAAGTTGATTCTGCTTGCTCCCGTGTTGCTCCTTGCAGCGATTTCCTCCTGCAAAAAGTGCTACACCTGCACCAACGAATGTGTGCAATGTGCCATCACCGTTAACTCCAATACTTTTTCGCATGTGCTGTGCAAAGACAGTTTTGCCACCACGGCCGATTATAACGCGGCCATCAGTGCCGATACCGGTCTCGGATACATTTGTAATTCTATAGCCCCCACCTACACCTATGATTTTTGTGTGAATAAACCCGGTGAAGAAAACTACATTAATTACTTCAACCGCGGCAACCGCCTCACCTGCACCGAAAAGTAAATCGGAGTATTCTTTAGTTCAGCGACATGGTGGGCAATATCACCTTCACCGAGTTGTGAAAAGCCAGTTCTGTAATCTCCCACTGCACATATTCTGCAATAGGAAAGGTGGATACCGTTTTTTCGGCCTCTTGTGGCGTTTTGGCCGATAGTACTACCCAAAGTTTGCTGCGGTCTGCCGCCAGAGTATAGCTCAGCACGGTGTTCTCCTGAAGTAGTTTATCAATGTGGGCGCGCTGCGCGGGTATCAGTTCTATCAGTTCGTGGCTGAGATAGGCCGGCAGACTAATTTCAATCATGTACAGATTCATATCAAAAAGGCTTGGTCAATTTTACAGTAGTATTTTTATCGTAGTTCAGGCGCAAAACATAGTCTCCCGCAGGCAGGTTCGTCACTCCGTTTAGTTTCCATACCTCAAACGTATTGTTGCGCAAAAAGAAAGATTGCTGCAATACCCGGTTGCCGGCCACGTCAAAAATCTCTATGGTTTGTGTGCCGTTTTGTGCGGAGAAAACAGACACATTCAGTTCGCTGGAGAAGGGATTGGGGAATACAGCAGCCTCGCGGTTTATCTTTAAAATGTTGGCATTGTAATCGGTCTTCAGCACCAGATACGCATTATAGAAATTGGGGATGCCATAGCCGTAATCGTTGCCGGGTGTCCAAAAGCGGTCGGCACTGATAACGATGGCATCAAAAATTTCACGGTTGGTCTTTTGCGGGAAGGCCTGCCACAGGCAAGCTGCGCAGCCTGCCAGTATCGGGCAACTGAAAGAAGTGCCTCCGCTGGTGCTCACATCGCCCTGTGTGCTCAGCACTCCACTCTTTACACCCTGCGAACAAACATCGGGTTTTATTCTTCCGGCACTGGTGGGGCCGCGGCTGCTAAAGCCGGCAATCACCTCGGCTGAATCTACCGCGCCAATGGATAAGATGCTGTCGCCATCGGCCGGGGCACCTACATAGCGCCAGCTATTGGCCCCGTAGTTTCCGGCACTGTTAATTACCAATATGCCTTTGCCGAAGGCCATATTCCCTGCTCGGGTAATCACGGTTTTGTTGCCCGATAAATCGGCATAAGTATGGCTGCCCGAGTCGCCATCAAAGGTGGTGTAGCCGAGGGAGGTAGAAAAGATTTTTGCGCCCATGCTGTCGGCATATTCTGCGGCAGCGGCCCAGTTGTATTCTTCCATCACCCATTCAGCCCCATCGTCTTCGCTCTCCAAAAGCAGCAGACTTACCTCCGGGGCCGAGCCCACCATGCGATTGGGCACCTGTGCGGCAATGCAGCTGAGCACGTTGGTGCCGTGTCCTCCGTCTTCGTATACATTCTCTTCGTGATGAACAAAATCATAGGTGGCCACTACGTGGCTGCGGGCACTATCGAAACCGGGGATAATGTCCACGTTTACAAATCCATTGTCAAACACCGCCAGCAGCACGCTGTCGCCCTTGTAGCCTAACTGGTGCAGCAAATCGCCATTGAGCATATTGAGCTGGTTATAGCCTACGCCATACCGGTTGGGATACACGATGCTTTGGTCCACTACCGGTTCGGGGAGCTCTGCGGCCCATTTATCTATCTTGTTCGCCTGCGGAATTAGCCGGATAGGACCCACACTATCTACAAAGGGCAAGGCCCGGATGCTATCGAGATAGGCCGGCACGTTTACCTGCACCACGGCCAGGTTAAACCATTTGAGGCGATGCTTTAAAAAACTGATGTAGGGACTCAGGCTGTCGATATAATCCCGGCAGAGCGGCAGGTCGCTATCGGTTACGGCCAGGCCCTGCACCTGCCTGCGCTGCAGCGAAGCAGGCGATAAAAACTGCTCGGGTGTGTTAAGCGCGCTGAGGCTGCAGCCTTTGTCTTTGAACTGTACCCAGTAGTAGTTTTGCTGTGCGCGGGCCGGGGTAGAAGTGGCCAAAAGGCAAATCAACAGGCCGCCATAGCAGGCACGTTGAAGAAGTAAAAGGAGGCTTGGGTTGGGCTTCATTAATTCCAGTCAATGGCTTTCATGCGTATGCGGAATCCGTTTTCGGGTCCGTTTTGCCAGTTGAGTTGTACCTTCTGTTTGGTGAGGTATTCCCATTCCTGATACACCATCCCAATGTTTTTGGCATACACCTCTCTGCGGAGTGTTTTCTCAATCAAATCTTCGTCATCTACCTGCAAAACAGTCAAGGTGCTGTCGAAGTTTAAGCCCCCGGCAATATAGGGCTCATGCACATTGGAGTACGTGTAGTTCCAGTTGCGGAAGATGCGGTAAATGTCGGTTTACGGCACATACAGGTTGCCGTTCCATGACTCGTTTTCTTTGGGTGGAAAAATGAGCTTGATGAACCGGATGTCGTCTTCTGTTTTTTGCACGTTGTAGTCGTCTGCCTTTACATACCATATTTTCCAGGTGCTGAAAGCCGACAGGGTATCGGAGCGTCTGTACAGCTCCAGCCGGTAGTTCAGTTCGTTTTCGTTATCGTAAAACGTATCGGTGATTATTTCTTTGAGCTGGTAGCGAATGGTATCGCGCACATAGGTGTCGGGGTTTTCGGAAAAACTGTATTGAATGGAATCTACCTGATAGGTAATGTAATGCCCCGGGGCCAGCGGATAGTATTCGCGGTGGTAAGTTACCTCCAGCGAATCCTGTTTCTGGCAGCCCGGCAAACAGCCACCGCCTGCCGCCAGCAGCAACATACCAACTATAAAGGACCGGAGACGATAAAAAATCATGCTGTTTTTTGGATAGTCGAATGTATAAAAGAATGCGGGCTGACCAAATGCGCTTGAGCGCTTGGGAGCGGAATGTAAGGTAGTGTTTAACAGTCTAAGTAAAGCTTTATGCTGTCGGAAACATTTCTGGACGGTATTAGCCCTACTTTAAGGTATTCCAAAATCGTGGAAGTGCTCTAAGTTTTACTTTATGGTGTTCCAAACTCGTGGAAAGGCTCTAAATTTTAATTTAGGGTTTTAACCTGGAAGGGTAAAATAAAACGTTGCCTCCTTCCCTTTTTTTCCTTCTGCCCATATACGCCCACCGTGTTTGGCAACAATACGTTCTGCCATAGCTAAGCCCACACCAGTGCCTTCAAACTCATCGGTGCTGTGCAGGCGTTGAAATACGGCAAAAAGTTTTTCGGCATGTTTCATATCAAAGCCATCGCCATTGTCTTTTACATAATAAACAGGCTGTTCATTTATATGCTGTATGCCTATTTCGACTACCGGTGTTTCTTTTTTGGAGGAATACTTTACTGCATTTCCTATTAGATTTACCCAAACTTGTTTGATTAAAGAAGGGTCGCATTGTACACTCGTAAGCGGGTGCAATATTATTTCAGTACGAAAATTTGCCGAGGTCAACTTTATTTCATCTAGTACCACATTTACTATTTCATTCATGTTAACCTCTTTTTTATTAAGATTAACCTTGCCCAACTTGGCAAATGCCAACAGGTCGTGAATTAAATCACTCATCCTGTTGGCGCTACTGTCAATAAATGTTAGATACACTTTGCCCTTATCGTCCAACTTATCATTATAGTCTTTGAGTAAAATTTTCGAAAACGCACTCATATTGCGCAAGGGGCTTTGCAAATCGTGCGAAATGGTATAGCTGAAGGTTTCTAATTCTTTGTTGGCATTTTGTAACTGCTCAATATTTTTTATCAATTCGGTATTCAGGCGTTGCACTTCCTCTTCAGCTTTTTTCCTGGCGGTTATATTGGTTTGAGAACCTGTAAAATGCGTAAGTTCTCCTGCCGCATTGTAAATGGGCATTATTGTAAGTGCGTTCCAAAATTCCTCACCATTTTTTTTGTAATTAAGAAGTTCTCCGTAATACCGTCTGCCTTCTTTTACGCATTGTCTCATTTCGGCAATGCTCTCTTTATTCGTACCGGGTCCCTGTAAAAATCTGCAGTTTTTGCCTATAACCTCCTCGGGGGAGTATCCGGTAAGTTCATAAAATGCTTTGTTGGCAAAAACTATTCCACCATCAAACAGTTTAACGTCTGTGACAATAACCCCCTCGGCAGAATTATCTACTGCCAACTTAATTACCTCTAGTTTATCTTGAGGCTTGAGTAATTTTTGTATGAAAGACATCATGAAATCCTATTTTATTTTTTAGTTCTCATTATGTAAATAGAAATATGAATTTTTCTCCCATCCCTACAAAATTAAATTTAAAAAATACAAGCTGTGGGTTCCACTCGTAAGATGAACAGTAGTAGTTAGTCTTTCTTTAAGTAAGACGGTTTCCTCAGATTCAAATTCTTGTAGGTCTTCCTTTCCGACAAACTCGTTTTTGAAATTTTGATGTTTCTCGCATATTAAGAAGTAAGGGTCTTTTCCGGTTAATTGATTGAAATCTGCCAAACGTAAATATCATCAATCAAACACTGATGCTCTTGACTTCCATTTGTTCCTGTTTCTTTTTTTGCTAGCTCCAATTCGTAGATTCATTTACAGGTGGGTATCCTCACCCGCATGAAATTTTAGTTATGGTTATGCTCCCGGTTTGAATAATGTGGTCTATGCAAGGCAGGATGCCTCGCTCCGCAGGCTTCCGCCCCGAATCGCAAAAGCGCTGTTGCCCGTTGCTTTAAGATAAAGCGAAAGGTCTATCAGGCTTGCTTCAGTTGTTCCTTCCACCAGGTGCGAAGGTCGAAGATTTCAAAAAAAAGACCGGCCGTGCTGTCCTGCCGTTGTTGTAGCAGGGCTTCCATTTCTGAAAGCAGGGCCTTGCATTCTGCGGCATCTTTCGGCTGTTTAAAATGCCACTTACAAAGTTTGCGCAGAAATTTGCCCAGCAGAATGTAGAAAGGGTCTTCGATACCTGCATCGTTTATACTCTTGTAAAAATTGATGGCTTTGGAATCGGCTAAATCCAGTTGCCCCTGGTTGTAAAACAACATGACCTCGAGCAGGCGTGCCGTGTGATACATGACCTTTACGTGCTTGGCGGTGGGCAGGGCAAAATATTTTTCGAGCCAGTAGTGCCCTTTTTCAAAAAGTTTGTGCTGTACCAGTACGCTGGCAAAGCGGATGGTCATAATAGCCGGCAGGGTGGGTTGCGATTCGTTGCCGGCAGCGTTCAATAAGTTTTCCAGTTCCGGCTCCAGGTCCAGCATTTCTTTGGGTTGCTGATATACTTTGCAGAGCCAAATCTTTGTGCTGAGCACGCGGTACTGTACGCGGATCAATACATCGGGATTGGTGACAAAAAATGCTTTTGAATCAGCGACCCATTTTTCGAGTTTGGCGAGCAGTTGGGCGGTCAGTTTGGGCTGGTTGGTATCGAGCGAGAAAACAATATAGTTGGAAATGCTGCTGAAAAAGAAAGTTTTGGGCGCTTCGAGCAGCGAGGGATTATCCTGAAATGCCTGCATGTTTTTTTGGTAGAGGGTACCGGCTTTTTCTTTCTCTCCGTGGGTATTGTAGTGTGCGGCCGCCATCTCTGTGTATACCACGCGGGCACGGACAGAGGTAACGGAATCTATGCGTTGAAGCGCCTCTTTTAAGAAAGCATCGCTGTAGGTTTTACGCAGGGCCGGGTTTTCGTAATCAAAGGTGTTCATGTAGCGTGTGTTGCGCGAGTGGAAGAGCACGGCTACATACATTTCGGCCATATTGGTAGCGGCCGTGCTGATTTGCGCTTCCATTTTATCGAAAAAGGCAAACATCGCTTCGCGGTCTTTGATGGGCTCCATGTTGAGCACCGAGCGCATAGCCAGTTCGGCACTGGCGTAGTGCATTTCAGAATCGTTCACGAGTTTGGTCAGCTTCTTGATTTCTTTTCGTGCTTCCGCTTTCAGGTTTTTATTGGTCAGAAACTCTATTTCGGAAAGGGAAGAGCGGATGCGGTCGCCAACATTGTGCTCTTCGCGAAAATTGCGCATGGCTTTCAGTAAGAGTGCGCGCAGGTTGCTTTTGGCCACCGCAATGTTTTTGATGCCGAGTAGCGCGCTGAGTTGTTTATCGTTTGCTTCTTTTTCCTTTTCTAATTCATCGTACAGCAGCACTAAATCACTGCCGGTTTTGAAGGTGGAGGCAAAAATTTTGAAATACCGCTTTTCGGGCGGGGTAAGCGAGTGGATGATTTGCTGAAGTGGGTCCATGTGTTAGATGGGTGAATATGTAAACTCTATCCGGCTTTTACAGTACCGGCACCGGTGCGGCTCCATTCAGAACCTTTATTTTTTAAAAAAATCGGATTGCCACAGGGTGGGTGAGGGGGCATGTTTGCAGCACAAAAGCAAAAAACATGAAGAACAAAATCTACATCTTAACTGCGCTGCTCAGTTTTACAGCAGCTGTTTCGCGGGCGCAAAGCGTGCCGCAGAGTTTTAATTTTTCGGGTAATATGACCGTGCGGGGGATACCATTTAGTTTTACCTGCAACTCAACCTACTATTTATCTATTGAGATACGGAACTTAACGCCAACCGGAACACTGCTCTATAGAGAATCACATACAAATGCCGTTATCACCAATGGCTTTTTTAACCTGAGAGTAGGTACCGGCACTGTTACATCGGGGACTTTTTCTGCTATTACAAGCCCGGGTGATAAATACTGCAGCGTAGTTTTCTACTCACCCGATCCCTTTAACCCCGTAATTTCTACAACTCCCCAGCTCATCAGTTCTGTGCCCAATGCGTTAGTGTCTGAGCGCAGTTTGCAATGGAACAACTCAGGCACCGATATGTCAAGTGCTAATGCTGGTAAAGTGGGTATAGGCACTAATACGCCTGCAGAAAAGCTCGATGTAAACGGTGCGGTAAAATTAGGTTCTACTACAAATGCCAATGATGGCACTATCCGTTACACCGGTACCGATTTTGAAGGCAGAGTGGGTGGTTCATGGCTTTCACTTACTGCACAAGGCGGTGGAGGTGGTTCGTTTTGGACAAATGCCCAAGGAGGAATCAACTACACAGGTAATGTAGGTATAGGTAGCATGAGTGCTACAATTAGCAGCAAACTGCGCGTGGAAGGAGGTAGAGTGGATTTTATAAACTTGAACGAGCAGGATTTATACGGTGTACAAACCACCTTCGGAAACTTTTTGAATGTTACTATTCCTCAGCAGTTTCAGGCTTACACCCAATCAGGCAATGCAACTTATGCTGTAAACAGACCAGCTTTGTATGGCTATTCGCATAACAATGTGGGTGTGATTGGAGCATCGAGTGCAAGTGCAGGGGGACTGTTTGTGTCTGCATCAGGTCCTGCTTTAATAGCTATGGGAAATACAGGTATCGGAACTATTTCACCGTTAGAAATGCTGGATGTAGCCGGTGGTGCTCGAATTGGTTTTACCAATGGCACCAATCCGGGAACAATGAGATATAACAATCAAACAGCTAAATTTGAGGGATATGCCGGTGGTAACTCCCCGGGTTGGAAATCGCTGATGTCGGCAGATGCCGGGTGGTTAACAAATGGAACCGTAGTATACCCCAATCCCACAACGCCAAGGGTATCTATAGGCACCACAGTATCACAGAGTCCCCTTACCGTGCACAGCGCTCCCGGAGTATTGGAGTCTCAAGCAACCATCAGTGCTACGATGGCTACCAGTGCTCGCTTAGCATTCACGAACGATAGCACTACTAACAATCAGTTTCGCATATCTACCAGGTTTTCATCTTTACTTGGTTCTACTAAACTATCGTTCGAAACACCGGTGATAAACGGAAATATACTGACGCTGGTTGACACCGGCACAATCGGTATAGGAACCACAACACCGCGTGCTAAAACAGAAATTTTTGCAAACTCATCGAGCAACTTTCCACAACTAAAACTATTTGAAAACCAAAACGACTTTGCGCGTTTGCAATTCCAAAACAGCAATCCGAATGCCGATAGCTGGACATTGGCTGCAAATACTAATTCAGACCCGCTTCAATCTGTTTTTAATTTAAACAACAGCGTAGCCGGAAATGTAATTTCGGTAAATGCCACCGGCAAGGTAGGCATTGGTGGCAATGCCACCCCGGTTGGTAAAGTAGAAATTGATTACGACTCAGGCACAGAACCTCATCTCAATCTCTATGAAATGGCTGATGATTATGCCAGAATACAGTTCAATAACTCCGGTGCAGGCACCAAATGGACGGTAGCCGGCTATGGTGGTGCAAATTCCGGTTTGGCACGTTTCCATATCAATAACAATATCGGGGGAAACATCCTTTCGGTAGCCGGCAATGGCAAAGTGGGTATAAAAGAACCGAACCCGGCTGTGGCATTGGATGTGAATGGCGCTTTAGGTGTATCTAAAACTTCGGAATCTATAACTATACCTTTAGGCGGCACCTATGTCATTACCGTAAGCGACAGGTCATTTATTGAATTTGCGTTCAATTCAAACTGGTCAGCCACCCCACCTGTAACCTATATTGAGTTAACCGATGGAGTTAAAGCAGGGCAAATTTTAATACTAAAGCGCCACTGCTATACCGCAGGCGATGGAGAAATGCCTTTAAGATTGATTGACGGAGTTTTCAGTTTAGGCACTGCTTTGAATGGCAATTGGAATCCCGACCTTTGCGATAGTATCACGCTTATCTGGGACGGACTTGCATGGGTTGAACTTTCACGTAGCAGCAACTAATTTTCTCATCCTCTAAAAACTAAAGCCATGAGAAAATTATTCACGCTGGCAATATTGCTCTTTGCGTTGCGAAGCGCTGCGCAATACGAGTTCACTAAAACTGCCTTCACCATTGGCGGTGGCACAGATACCATGGGAGGCTACACGATTAGCTACACCCTGGGTAAAGAATTAGCAGATACCACCACTACTACCGGAGGCTACGAATTCACACCCGGCTACCACGCTCCGCTTGATACGCTCTTTATCTGGAATGGTATCACCAGCTCCGATTGGTTTATGCCCACCAACTGGACTCCCAATGGCATCCCTAACGGCATCAATACCGATGTCATCATCCCCAACGGCACACCCAACAGTGCCGTGTGCAGCACACCGATTACTATCAACGATGTGCTGTTAGAAAACGGCAGTTTACTTACGTTGAATGCCGATGTAAACGTAACCGGAGTATGGAGCAGTCGAGGCACCGGCACCGGCACGGTAAAGGGTACCGGCACAGTAGTTCTCAGCGGACCCTTCGGCAACAAAGTGTATGGCGCTTCACGGTTTTACAAACTAACTGTCAATACCGGAACGGACAGCGTGCGGTTTCAGCCCGCTGCAGATGTAGCTGTAGTGAAGCAAATGAATTTGCAAAGCGGAGCGGTAAGAACTAACAGCGGTACGCTCACCCTGCTTTCCTCCGATACCTTAACCGCTTACCTCAACGATTTTAGTGCGGGGTACACCGGCAGTTTGGTTGGCAGTTTGACTGCACAACGCTATGCCACAGGCAGTGGAAACATTCAGCACTTTGTGTCGTCCCCTATCAGTAATGCATTGGTACAGGATATATACCCGGGCGCCACCGGTGCAAACAATGTATATGTCACTCCACTGCCTAACTGCTCCGAGCATGGCTCATCGGGGAATTACGGTCAGGTATTTGAATGGGACGACAGCGGACCGCTTACATACGGCTGCTTTATGGGCAATTGGAAAGTTCGTTCATCCGGTACTTTGCAAAATGGCGAAGGCTACAGTATTTACATGAATGCCGGTGATGTGTATGATGTAAAAGGCATACCCAACACCGGTGTAGTGAGCGTCAGTAATCTGACCAATACCAACTGGTCATCGGTTTCATTAGAAGGAGATATGTATGAGTCAGGCTGGAATTTGGTCGGCAACCCATACCCCAGCGCCTTAGATTTAAATACAGCTGCCTCCGATGTACACATGCTCACCGAGGGTTTCGATGCACAAATTCAAATTTATCATCCTTCAGGTGCCTACTCCGGCACCTTCGACCCCGAACTAATGGGCACTGCCGGCACTCAAGCACAATTAGCACCGTTTCAGGGTTTTTATGTGTTTAACCCGGATTTGAACACCACTAAATCTTTTGCATTTAGTCAGGCGGAGCGCAGCGCAGATGATAATCCGGTATTCTATAAAACTAATGCGCCTAATTTACTGCAATTGGTAGCTGAAGGCAGCCAGGGCCGCGACCGTACCCGTATCCGCTTTATGCCAAATGCTACAGAAGCGTTTGATAAACTAGCCGATGCCACCAAGTTTAAAAGCCAGCAAGGTGCGCCTACGCTCTACTCGCAAATACCAAATGATGCGCGATGGGTGGGCATCAACTCTTTTCAATCCATCGAAGAAACACCACTGGTGGATGTTTGTCTACTGCCCGAACGCAACGGAGCATTCACATTAACGGCAGAAAACCTAAACAGTTTCGACCCCACCGTGTCCATACTTTTAGAAGATAAAAAATGGCATCAGTTTTATGATTTAAGAGTAAATCCGGTCTATGCTTTTGCAGCCGACACCACCGATTTGCCAAATCGATTTACCGTCCACTTTTCACCGGCAGTACAATTAGCCATTACTGATGCCACCTGCACGGCAAACGGTCTTCTTCAGGTATTGCAAAACGGATTTGCTCAATGGAACTATAGCTTGGCCGATGCCCAAAATACCCTTGTAGCTTCGGGCGTGTTAGACTCTGCCCATGCGGTGAATCTAAGTTTGCCGGGTGGGGTATATACCCTTACGCTTGAGTTCAACGGTTATGTGGTGGCTAAAAATGTGATGATAAACGGAAGCAGCGCTTCATCGGCAGTCATCAGCAATAGCAGTAGCGTTGTCACCACGGATGAGAATATATTGTTTAGTTGCGCTACGCCAAACATATCCGGTATAGTTTGGAACTTTGGTAATGGTGATGTTCTAAATGGAGTCATAAGCCCAACTTACAGCTATTCCACACCAGGTGTTTACACGGTCACACTTACTGTTACTAACGAAGATGGTTGCAGCGCCACGAGTTCCACCGCTATTACAGTCACCCCGGGGGTGGTTAACAGTGTAAGCAGCACAAATACCTTGGGACCAGTCCTCATTTGGTCAAGCGGTACAACCGTGAACATTCATTTTAGTCAAGTTAAGTCGGCAGTGCAACAAGTTAGTATTTACAACGCCCTTGGTCAACTCGTTAGCGAAGAGTATAACTCCAAAAGCTTTTACAGTAAAAGCTTAGTGGCTTTAGCGAAACAGTTTGTAACTATCGTGCTTACCGATGATAATACAAGAACTACCCAAAAATTATTGCTCGGAGACTAAATCGTTTTTTGTTCCCTTGCTTTTGTGGAGCCGGTGCATTTTTGCACCGGCTTTTTTTAGGTATAATGGTGCTATTGATATATATGGAATGAATAGTGTAAGCATGCAGCGCTCTTGTAGATTAACTAGGAATTACATCTGTTATCTATTCGCTTTACGGCTTGGTTAGGTTTCCTAAAGTTATCGTTGGCTAATTTTCTTACGGGTAGGTGTCCTTGGCATGCGGGTGTAGTGAATTGTGCCCTGCGCGATCGAGGGGTTTGGAAGGTTAAAAGCTCGCTATAAGTAAGTTGCACGGTCGACTTAATTACTGAAAGAAAATTCCATTTCTTCAGCCTTCGGATTTAGCCGAAGTAAACAGCCTGGCAGCACCCGCATTCCGCCCAATGGCAAAAAAAATACCCCATCCGGACAGGATGGGGTAAATAGGTTTATAAAACGGAGCAGGGCTTAGGCTTGCTCGGCTCTGCGGAGGGTTTGGATGTAAGCAGCTTTCAACACTTCACCTCTGCGCTTTACGCTCTTTTTGGTGAACGTTTGGCGAGCGCGCAATTCGCGAAGAATACCGGCTTTCTCGTATTTCTTTTTATACTTTTTAAGGGCCTTGTCAATAGTGTCAGATTCGCGGGTGTCAATTAAAAGCATGTTCGGTTATTTTTTTAAGAGGTGCAAATGTAAAATTGAATTCTAAAAATACAAATCGGGGCTTAGATATTTCCTTTCATGATTTCGCGGCTAATCACCAGTTTCTGAATTTCGCTGGTGCCCTCGCCTATGGTGCACAGTTTAGAGTCGCGGTAAAATTTCTCTACCGGAAAATCTTTTGTGTAACCATAGCCGCCAAAAATCTGCACCGCATCGGTGGATATTTCGGCAATTTCGGAGGTATAATACTTGGCAAAGGCGCTCTCTTTGGTCATTTTCTTGTGCTCGTTTTTAAGGTAGGCAGCCTGCATGGTCAGCAGTTCGCCCGCTTCAATTTTGGTAGCCATATCGGCCAGCTTAAACCCAATGGCCTGAAAATTGGCAATCGGCTGCCCGAACTGTTCTCTTTCCTTGGCATATTTTACACTGGCTTCGTAGGCGCCTTTGGCAATGCCAAGACCCAGGGCAGCAATGGAAATACGTCCGCCATCCAGTATCTGCATAGCCTGCTGAAATCCGCTGCCTATTTTGGCTGTGCCACCGCACACATTTTCATCGGGTACAAAACAATCTTCAAAAATAACCTCGGCTGTTTCGGAGGCGCGCATACCCAGTTTGTTTTCCTTTTTGCCGGCTTTAAGGCCCTTGGTACCTCTTTCAATAATAAAGGCTGTCATGCCGTGGCTGTCCAATAGTTCACCGGTGCGCACAATAGCCACCACCACATCGCCAGTGGCTCCGTGAGTAATCCAGTTTTTGTTGCCATTGAGTAACCAGCCGCCATCCACCTTTTTGGCGGTGCATTTCATGCGCATGGCATCGCTGCCGGTGTTAGCTTCGGTAAGCGCCCATGCACCTATCCACTCGCCACTGGCCAGTTTGGGTAAGTATTTCTTTTTCTGTTCTTCGGTGCCGTGGTAATAAATGTGGCCGGTGCACAGCGAGTTGTGTGCCGCGGTGGACAGGCCGATAGAACCACACACCTTGGCAATTTCCGACACTACGGTCACATATTCAAAATAGCTGAGCCCCGAGCCGCCATAGACTTCCGGAATGTAAACACCCATAAATCCCAGCTCGCCCATCTTTTGAAACAGCTCGCGCGGAAAGATTTGTGCTTCGTCCCATTCCATCATTTTCGGGCGTATTTCGCGGTCGGCAAAATCGCGGATGGTTTGGGCAATCATTTTTTGGTTGTCGTTGTATTCAAAGTTCATTCCGGAGAGCGGTTGTGCGGTAGAAGCCATATTTTTTTTGTTGTTAGAGCGGGCGAATATAGAAAACTTGTTTGCTCCTGTAAGGCATGCCGCGGACAAAGTTCTTCTCCTATATTCGCGCCTCATTTTAAACGATTCTATGGCAGACAATACCGTTATTTTTTCGATGACCGGCCTTAGCAAAACCATTCCGCCCAGCCGGGTTATTTTAAAGGATATTTATCTTAGTTTCTTTTATGGTGCCAAGATTGGCATTATAGGCGCAAACGGCTCGGGTAAATCGACCTTGCTCCGCATTATTGCGGGCATTGACGAAAACTATCAGGGCAAAATAGACAAGAGTAAAGACTACACCGTGGGCCTGCTGGAGCAGGAACCCAAACTGGACGAAACCAAAACGGTGATAGAAATCGTGCGCGAGGGCAAGAAGGAGATTTTTGACCTGCTGAACGAGTTTAATCAAATCAGCGAAGCTTTTGGCGACCCCGATCTGGCTCCCGAAAAGATGGAGAAACTCCTCGACCGCCAGGGCGTGCTGCAAGATAAAATAGACGCGGCCAATGCCTGGGAAATAGATTCGGTGCTTAACCGCGCCATGGATGCGCTCCAGTGCCCCGACCCCGATGCACTGGTGAAGAACCTGTCGGGTGGCGAAAAACGCAGAGTGGCACTTTGCCGCCTGCTGTTGCAGGAACCCGATGTGCTGTTGCTCGATGAGCCTACCAACCACCTCGATGCCGAGTCGGTGCTGTGGCTGGAGCATCACCTGGCTTTGTATAAAGGAACAGTTATCTGCATTACCCACGACCGTTATTTCTTAGATAATGTGGCTGGCTGGATATTGGAGCTGGATAGGGGAGAAGGCATTCCGTGGAAAGGTAACTACTCTTCGTGGCTGGAACAAAAGCAAATACGCATGACCCAGGACGAAGCCGCACAAAGCAAACGCCAGAAGGTGATGCAGCGCGAGTTGGAGTGGGCCCGCAGCGGACAAAAGGCGCGCCAGGCCAAAGGGAAGGCCCGTATTGCCAATTATGAAAAGATGCTGCAGGAAGATGTGAAGCAGGCCGAAGAAAAACTGGAGATTTATATTCCACCGGGTCCGCGCCTGGGCTCCAAGGTGATAGAAGCCAAGGATGTGACCAAGGCTTTTGGCGATAGAATTTTGTATGAGAACCTCAACTTCAGTTTGCCGCAAGGAGGCATTGTGGGCATCATAGGCCCCAACGGAGCCGGCAAAACCACCTTGTTCCGCATGATCATGGGTCTGGAAAAACCCACCTCCGGCACGTTTGAAATAGGCGACACGGTGAAGCTGAGCTATGTGGACCAAACACACGCCAACATAGACCCCGAAAAGAATGTGTGGCAGGTTATCAGCAACGAAGATGAATGGATAGAACTCGGAAAACTGAAACTGAACAGCCGCAGCTATGTAAGCCGGTTTAACTTTAACGGAGCCGACCAGCAGAAGAAAATTAAAGTGCTGTCGGGTGGCGAGCGAAACCGCCTGCACCTGGCGCTTACGTTGCGCGAAGAGGCCAACGTATTATTGCTCGATGAGCCTACCAACGATTTGGACATTTCCACCATCCGCGCCCTGGAAGAAGCCTTGGAAAACTACGCAGGCTGTGCAGTCATCATCAGCCACGACCGTTGGTTTCTGGACCGGGTGTGCACCCACATTCTGGCCTTTGAAGGCGAAGGACAGGTTTACTACTTTGAGGGCGGATTCAGCGACTACGAAGAGAACAAGAAGCAAAGACTGGGCATATCGGACGAAGAACCCAAACGCTTCCGATACAAAAAACTGGTATCGTAGCTCACCAACAAAAAGAGCGCTGGAAACATCCAGCGCTCTTTTTTTTAATAAAAAAACCCACACAGTGGCTGACGTTAAGTTGCACTTAAGTCAGGATTTGGGCTTAGTAACATCGCTGTAATTCGCTGTTAACTTGTTTTGTGGACGAAGTCCCGATTTTCATCGGGATGCGACCCGCCATTGACGTTACAACTTAAGCCCGGTTCTGTAAAAATATCCAACTAACGCATCGAACTGTGTGGGGTATCTTCATTCTCTGTAAAGAGAGTGGTTTCAAAGAACAATGTGAAGTTAAAAAGGAGTATGAATTGTAAAAATCTACCCTCCCTGTTTATCAACACTATTTAAGAAACGCGGCAAGCGCAGTTTTGTTTTACGCTATGCTGATAAAACTCAGCCACAAGTGTTGCTGCTGTTTTTTTAATGTTGCAGAACCATTTAACTAAAAAATGATGAACATGCATAAATATTACTCTGCTCTGGCTTTACTGCTTTTTGTAATGTTTCAATCTTCCTGCAAGAAAGATAAGGAGGCTTTAACCTGCAGGCTTTCCACCTGGGAAGTAAGCGGTCAGACCTATTACTACACTTATAACAGCCAGGGTTTTGTGGAGCGAATGTCGGTTTCAAATTCCAGTAGCTATATAGTCTATACACAAAGCGGTAATCTGCTGACAAGTCAGGCATACGATAGCACCGGAACCGCTATTGGAACTCCTGCGGTGCGGCAGGTGAATGCTGATGGATACTACAGCATGATACCCGGCTCCTCCGACACCACTTACCTTACCTACAATGCTGCCGGGCAGTTGCTTACGTATGTGAGACGAAATGATACCATTATCAGCCAATCTACATTTACCTATGAGAATGGAGACATGGTGAAAGCTATCAGTTTGAAGAGCGATAGTTCTATCAGTTCTATTGCCACTTACGATCATTACACCGACCGGGTGAACAACACAAATTTGAATGTATCCATTGATTTGCTGGAACCCCGCTATGGTAAGCCCAACCGGCATTTACTGAAAAGTTCAACTACCAGCAACAGCAGTGGTAACATTGACTTCAACACTTTTTACTACGAGTTTGATGAAAATGGAAATCCTGTTTCGTTGCAGCTGATCAGGCAGCCGGGTAACGATATCAGTAATCTGAAATTTACTTATGGCTGCGAGTAGATACTTTTAGAGGCTATCCGTTATCGCTATTCCACCGCTTAAAACTTAAAGCGAATTTGCGCTTTTATCTCGCTGCGTTTGTTGCCGTTTATTTCATCCAGGCTGCTTCCAATGGTTTTGACACCAAACAGGTTGGTTTGTGCAAAGCGCACCCACACTTCGATGTTGCGCGTGATGTTGTAATTCAGCATCAGGTAGTAGCGCAAGCCATTGCCCGACAGGGCCGGTATGCTGAAACTATACAGCACATCGTTTTCGTAGGTATATATTCTGGAAAAAAATCCATCTGTTTTGAAAATCGCCAGCCGGGCATTCAAAGATAGCGGGAACCCAAGTTTTCGAAATCCGATGTCCTGATAAATCATATATCCGTTTTCGGCTTTGTTGTTTCCATTTTTAAAGTTGGACCACTCCACACGGTTGGCGAGTGTAAACAGTTCGCCAATTTTGTATTTAATATTGAACCGTAGCGACTGGCGATACTCGTTGTCCAGATAATCGAAAGCCGCCTCATTGCCACTCAGGTTTCGTTTTCTAAACTCGTAGCGATAGCGGGCATAGAGTTCCATTTTTTTATTGGGCGTAAAGGTGAGTTGCAAAAAGTTGTCGCTTCCCCACGAGGGTGCATCCACCAGGTATTTGAGCCAATCGCTTTTATATAAGTCGGAGTAAACGTCTATCCGTATCTGGCGAATGGGCTTCACCGACAAGGCTACATATAAACCGTGTTCGTTTTGTGGCCGCGAGCCTTCTGCTAGCGCATTGGCAAAAAGCGATTGATAGTTTCGCGAAAAATAGCGGTGCACCACCGCTATATCCACCTTTGCATCCAGCGATACCAGCGCCCCGTTCAACAAAGCAAAGCCAGCGTTATTGCTGATAGCCTGTTCACCGAACAGCTGCACATTTCTAAACTGCACCCGGTAATCTATACTGGCGTTTACCAGCCAGTTTTGACGCAGATTATATTGGCTATAGGGCTGTAAAGAGGGGAGATAGGTGCCAAAGAATTTGTTGTAAAGTCCGTTTACCCCCACATGCCAGCTGCGTTGGTTATAGGAAAAATTCCCACCGGCTGTAAGTGTCAGTAGCGAGTTTCTCCCTTCAATTTCGTTAGGCGTGCGGTGATAGCCTGATTCATTAAAGGACGAGAAGGCTTCTTCGGTGTTAATAGAAGTATCGGCATTCAAGGCAGTAGCTGTGGCGTCCAATTGTTTGAAAGAACCAAAAGCCGTGAACTCAAATCCCTTTTTGCCTACCGTGAAGGCTGCCCCCCGCATAAAGTTAGACTCGTTGAGCGAGGTGTAGGGTCGCAGTTTTATTCCCTGTTTTCGGATGTTTAACACAGACGGACTTTTTCGTACACCAAAACCGCTCCATACCATCAGGCCTTGTCCCAGTCGCACTTCATAATCACCGGCAATGAAAGTTTTAAGCACTGAAAAATCGCGAATCGCAAAGTGTCCGCTGTAGTAATCAAAACCCTGTTTGTTGCTGCCTTTGAAGAATTCCTCTCCTGCATCTTTTTCGGCCGTGAAGCCGTAGCTGAGCCGGGTTCCGTAGTTGTAGCGAAACCGAAGGAAAAGATTAAAGGGTTTGCCTAGGTATCGGTTGCCTTCGCTGAGTTGGTATCCTTCACTTTTCTCAATGGTTTGTTTGTAGCGCGATACAAACGTGAAAGTGCCTTTGCTGAAAAGCTTCTTAATAGGAATTTTGGTTTCAGACAGATCGCTGTCTACCATCACATAAGGCAGAATGCGTTGAATAGTGACCAAGTCAAAACCAGGCACGGCTTGCAGTTCGTAAATGGAAATCAACTTACCGTGCAGCGAAATGTATTGCAATAAAGAACCAATCTGTGTGGGTAATAGCAGGGGTAAATCGTTCAGTGTGTTTTCATCTGCCTTGTTCAGGTTGATTGGATTTTTTTTGAATTGCTCCAACTCATCAATAAACGCATCGTAGTCGAAACTCTCCGATTCATTTTGCGAAGCGGTGTTCTCAATCACTTCCTGCACATCGGTGCCATCCGGCTGGGTTTGTGCGTACAAGCTACAAGTGAAAAGTGAAAGCGTCAGGAGTAAAACCTGTTTCATGGTTTACTTCTTTTTTTTCACCGGAGCAGTATCCGTTATCTTTTTACCAAAGTTGACCACCAATGCGGCTTGTGGGGTAAAACCCAATACCGGGTGATACGAGGAAGACACATCAATATTAACGCCCTTTACATTTACTCCAACACCCAGTGATGCGCTGAAAGGAGTGGTTTGCACACCGGCACGAATATCCAGATACTTAATGGGGCGGTACTCCACACCGGCCTTAAACTGCGGTTTATAATGTATATCCTGTTCATATTCCACTGCCAGCAGCACCTTTTTGGAAGGTTCATATCCTAATCCGAATTTCAGGATAGTGGGCAAGCGTTCCCCGTATACTTTTTCCACTTTATAGGGGATGGGATTGTATACATGAGCGGCTATCGTAAGCACATTCCAGGGTTTATATTGTATGCCCGCTTCCAGCGTAAAGAAATTTCGGTTCCCGTTTTCAAGAATGGTGGTGCGCATATAATCAAACTGAATACCGAACGATACCTTTTGCCCGAATTGGCGGGCATAGGCCAGTCCTATCTTGGTTTCGTTGTAGGATTTGTAACCATAGTAATTGGCGCAGAGCCCGAAGGTTCCAATGTTTTTAAAGGGCAAAACCACCGCCAGATTAAAGTTGTTGATGTTTGCGTTTACAAACTTACGGTCGGTGTATATGCCAATGGCGTATTGATTTACAAAACCAAGCCCCGCCTGATTGTTGGTAGTCGAAAACACATCGCTCAGGGTGGTCGATGCATTTCCCAATGCGGCAGCGCGCGAGCCGGCTGAAAAATTATCACCGGAGGCCATACACGTATGCAGCAGTGCCAGAATGGTTATGCATACGAGTAAAAGTTTCTTCATCAAGTCTAAAATAGTTTGAATCCTGATGATTGGAATATTTTTACGCATTAAATATCTGTTATGAACGCAGTGCAGGGTAAGTGGGCGCTAATTACCGGGGCTACCTCCGGGTTTGGGAAGGCAATTGCTGAATTGCTGGCTAAGCATGGCTGTCATTTAATTGTAACAGGCCGCAGAGCGGAGCGGCTGGAATCTTTACAACATATTCTGGAAGAAAAGTATTCAGTTAGAGTGCTGGCCTACTGCTTCGATGTCCGCGATTTGAATCAATGTGTAGAGATGAGCAATGATTTGCAGAGCCGCGAGATTGTGCCGGATATTTTGATTAACAATGCAGGGCTCGCTTCGGGTAAAAACAAGATTCACGAGGGTTTAATCGGTGATTGGGAAAAGATGATAGACACCAATATTAAAGGGTTACTCTACATCACCCGCACAATCTTGCCGATGATGGTAGCCCGCAATGAAGGGCACGTCATTAATATTGGTTCCACAGCCGGCCATGTGGTCTATCCGGAAGGTAATGTGTACAATGCTTCCAAGTTTGCAGTGAAAGCATTAAATGAGGCTATTAACCTGGATTTGGTGGGCACCAATATACGTTGTTGCTCCATAGACCCCGGTGCAGCGGAAACCGAATTTAGTCTGGTGCGTTTTCATGGTGATGCCAACAAAGCCAGTAAAGTTTATGAAGGCTATCAAGCGCTTCGGGCCGAAGATATTGCGGACGCGGTTTTGTATGTAATAGGTACCCCTCCACATGTAAATATTACCAATATGGTTATATACCCTACGGCACAGCGCAATGTATTTGTGTGGGATAAAAAGGGCTGATTACCTGTCTATTCCTCCGATATTTTGAGGATAGGTTCAGGTCTGTAGAAGATCCCTTTCTCTTTTGGCTGGCCATAGAGATCAGGCTGCAGGTATTTGCCTTTTTCGCTTTCCTTCTTCGTTACCTCCACTTCTTTCTTCCAAGGTTTTTCTTGAAGGTAAGCATCATTTCTCTCGGCATATACATACCAGCTTACTTTTAGTCCCGGTTTCCCTCCGGCAATGGAGAACTTACCGGTGTTGTCCACTTCTGTTTTTACATACATATCTGCCGGTGCACCCACAGGTGTAAGCACATACGTAAAGTTGATGTTAATGGCTTGGAAGTAATTGGGTAGTTGTATTTCCGCTTCACCCGTAGCATTCAACAAAACACTGCCACGATACATGTTTAATACCTCAGGCGATTCCATCGAATAATGTTTTAAAAATTTATTGGCCGGATCCAGCGGGTGATCAATCTGGAAAGGTTTGAGACCAGAGGCTCCCACATCTCCGTTGGCATACAAACCAAAATTATTTCCGGTTCCCACCACGCCATATCCAAAGCCTGCGTTTACAGCAGAAGCCTCCCCATACACGCCTATCACATCAAAATTACCAGTAGCATTCGAAATACCCTGTAGTGCTCTGGTAGCAGCCGCTGACTTGTTTGCTGTAAAATAGCCACCGGTGCTGCTGGTGCTGGTGGCATATACAGAGGCAGCAGTTGCAGCTGTTTGTGTAGAAACCTGGCTTACATTTATGGCGGGCAGGTTACTTGTTGCAAGACCATTCTGCACCTGAAGTACAATGGCAGGACCTTGGTTTGTAATCGCCACTGCCTGTGTTGTAGATGCCGGATTTAACTGCGCAAAGTTTGCTATACGGCCAGTACCGCTATGGGTGACAGATACTCCAGTAGCCGTATTTGTATTACTGATAACGACATCTATTGCACTTCCTGCGGTTCCGCCTTTCTGAATCTCCAGCCCATCGCCCGTGGTGCCCACTGCCGTATTGATTAATAATCCTCTTCCGTTACCGTTGGCATTCAACACTAGTGCATCATCAGTAGTAGCTGAAAATACAGATAGAATACTTGCGGCAGATGGAGTGGCATTATTTATTACAATTTGTGGAGTATTTCCTATAAAACGCATGCGTTCTGCCGCACTTGTTTTAATCAGAAAGTCAACGTTGTCAGAGGTGCCCAGATAGTTGGTAGTGGCATTAGTAGATGCGTTTCCGGTTAATGCCCAAGCACTGCTACCTGATGCTGCAGCCCATGCCGGACCGCTGGCAGTCATGGTTAAAACATGGTTTGTGGTGCCGGCTGCTAAGGCGCGCAGGTCGCCATTAGCATCGGCAAACACTATTTTATCTGTTGTAGCGGAAGGAACTGTAATGAAGGAACCACCCGTGGCTACACCCGAATATCGAATTCCATTGGTTAGTCCACTTACATGTAACTTTCTGGAAGGAGTGGAGGTGCCTATTCCAATATCGGCATTGCTGCCTAAGATTACTGTGTTGTTTTGAGATACAATTGCATTGGCTCCCAAGGCCGTTGCATTGCTTAGGTTATTGACAGAGGCGGTAGTATTAAAGCCAAGGAAAGTATTGCTGTTTCCGGTTGTGTTGCCGCCACCGGCATCCTCACCGATAGCCGTATTTTGGTAGCCACTCGTATTATTATCCAACACCCCACTACCTAATGCTGCATTCGAATAACCCGTTGTATTCGCAAACATCGCAGAGTTACCAATGGCAACGTTTTCGATTCCATTTGTCGTTAAGCTAGGTTTTGTATTATATAAAGCAGAATGACCAAGGGCAACGTTATAAGTGGTCTGATACGCAGTAGCATCCGTCAAGTTATAAAGAGCTCTTTCACCTATAGCAATGTTGAAAGCTGAGTTGTCGGCATTTTTTAATGCGGAGTTGCCAATGGCTA
Organism: Bacteroidota bacterium; assembly: GCA_016715625.1. Taxonomy (GTDB): domain Bacteria; phylum Bacteroidota; class Bacteroidia; order Chitinophagales; family LD1; genus Bog-950. The sequence goes on along the minus strand of JADJZU010000001.1, from coordinate 161,700 downwards.
TGTTGGAATACCACATTATACCGTATCCTGCAGAGTCACCAATGGCTATGTTATCATACCATCCTCCAAACGTAGTGCCCATGGCATTACTCCCTATGGCAACATTTCTGTAACCTCTTGACATATCACCCAATGCTTTGTAACCTACTGCAACGTTACTGGCAGCGTCATTAAACGTACTAAATGCTCCTCCGCTCAAGGCACCGGAGCCGACTGCTGTATTTGTACTGCCACTATATTGTGAAACACCGGCATTGTGACCTATAAATGTGTTATCAAGCGCAGTGGTAGTTAGATTTCGTCCTGTGGAGTATCCCCAAAATGCGTTGTTTTTCAGATGGTCAATTTTTCCTGATCTTATATTGTTGACTCTTATATTGAAAGGTATATTGTCTGTTGTTCCAATAAAGTTGGTAGCATCTACGGTTCCCGCATTCCCGGTAATGCCCCAGTCATTGGAAGTGGCCGTTGACCAAGCAGGTCCACTGGCTGTGTATGTGAGTACCTGCCCGGTTGAGCCTGCACTCATGGCACGAACATCGCCATTGGCATCTGCATACAACATTTTGTCGGTAGTGGCAGATGGAGTAGTAATAAATGAACCAAGTGTGGCCAATCCACCAATGCGAACCCCGTTGGTAGTGCCATTTACATGGAGGCGTTGTAACGGGTTGTTGGTGCCTACGCCTACATTGCCTCCTTTAAGAATCGTGAAAGCATCTGCTCTGGTGCCGGCTGCTGTACCATTACCTACGTTGAAAATCCTGTCAGCGGCATTGTAGGCAGTAGTGGAGGCAGCGGTATATTGGGTGCCATACATGCCAGCTACAAACTCATTAAAAGATGCAGCACGGTTTCCAGTTCCGAATACGGCAGAAACATTACCGGTGGCAGTATCCTGATTTCCGGTTACAAATGAAGAAACACCGTTGGCTACGTTTTGGTAACCAAAACCGGCTGAAGTCTGGCCATTGGCAATTACCCTGTCACCGGCTGCAAAGGTGGTGAAGGCATTTGCCTTAGTCAGGAAACCAAAGGCAGCGGAGGATGATCCGCGAATGGTATCTTGGTAGCCCACAACGATAGAGTGACCAAATGGAGTTTCGATATAATTTTGAAATCCGTTGGCAACATTGTTTTCACCGAAAATTCTGTTGGCTTGCCCCCCCACTATAGAGTGTGTTGCTGAAACGGTATTGCTACTTCCACTCACCAAGGAGTTAGCCCCAGAAACAATATTGTTTTGCCCGAAAGCAGCAGCTTGTGCGGCAGTAGTTGAGTTATTGTTACCGGTTACAAAAGAGTAATCTCCGGCAGCCTCATTGCTAAATCCCCCTAACGCCACAGAAGCCAGGTTTTTGGCGGTATCTGCCCAGCCGATAGCGATCGATAAATTGGCTTGAGTCTGGGATTGAAATCCTCCGGCTACAGAGGTGGTAGCTGCAGCGGTTGAACTGGCTGTATTGTTAAGAACAACCGAATAGTTACCTGCAGCATTGTGGGAATTTCCGCTCACCAATGCATGAGTGGCGGTAACGGTATTGGAGTTGCCGAAAGCAACTGAATTTTGTCCGCTAACCACATTTCCACTGCCACTTACAAAGGCATTTACCCCACTTGCGGTGTTGTTTGCGCCAAAAGCAGCAGAGCCTGAACCTACGTTGGCGTTGTCCCATTGCGCCCCGTTTATACTACCGGCTCTAAAAGCAGCTTTTGCCGGAGCCCACATCAACCTTGTCCCAAATCCGGCTAAAGGCACCACTCCGGTTGAAGTATTTCCTATTCCAATAAGTGCACCTCCTGGATAAACACGTAAAGCTTCTTCGTTTTGTCGTTTAATGAGCACGTCTGTATTGTCGGTAGTGCCCAGAAAATTGGTAGCTGCACTCAGTCCTGCATTTCCTGTTACATTCCATGCATTGCCAAATGTTCCGTTGGCAAGCGTTCCGTTGGTGAAAGACTGAACCTGCCAACGGTTGTCGGTATTACTATATATCAGCGTTACAGTTCCGCTATCACCTATTGCCAAATCACCACCACCAGTCATGATGCGAGCGGTGAGGTTAGAGGAAGTAGTTTGGTCTTTGATAGTGAGTGTTTGCGTGGTGGTATTTTGTAGCACAACAATTCTGCCATCACCACTGGCCAATAGGCCTGTAATGCTGTAGGCCGCTGTGGGGCCTGTAATGCGATAGTAGCTGTTGCCATTGGGGAACGGGCTAATGGCAACATTATCATTCACGCCATTGGCTAAGGTGAGTGATGCTTGTCGGATAGCAAAATCACCATTTACATCCAGGCGAGTGGCTGGTGCGGTGGTACCTATACCTACCAACCCGTTTCTGTTTATCCGTAATCTCTCTGCGGGGGTTGAACCGGCAGGTGCCGTTGAAAATACCAACCTACCAGTCATTTGGCCGCTTCCGGTTGCAGAGTCTACCAGCATCTCAATACGTGTAGCTTGCAGGTAAGTGCTGCCATCATACCCACGGCCATCAATACGGCCAAGAGAACCTCCGGTACCTACAATAGTCGGTGCTGTTATGTTGCCATTCGCTCTGCGGAACCAAAATTCATTAGGGCTGCCATAATTGGTTGAAATAATATTTGGGTTGGTATTGATGGTGTTGACCACTTCCAGCATTCCCGATAGGGATGGTGTGGTTGTCCCGATGCCTACACGCCCACCGGTATCGATGGTCATTCGTCTTATGTTGTTTGTACGAAAGGTGAGATAGGCCAGGTCAGTGGTACCTAGAAAGTTAGTGACAGTGTCGGTGCCGCTATTGCCACGTGTTTTCCAAAACGGTGCCGTTGGGTTTTGTGTTTCCGCCTGGCTAAAGGAAGATTGGGAAAATAGAATTATGAGAAGACTGGCAAAGCCAGTCTTGATGGTGGTAGAAAAACGCATGAGATAGAATTTCGTGTCTAAACAAACTTAGAATTTTTTACTGTTCTAAGTAGCCGACACTACAATAATTTTTCCAGTGCGTTGTCGTAAATTTCTTTCCAATCGGCAATGGTGCCCCAGCGCTCTTTGTCCACAAAAATCATGGCAGAGGTTACTACACCAATATTGTTGAAATCTACCTCGTGCTGTGCCAGCAAATCAAGGAATTGATTTTCCTTTTCAGGTTTTACCGTTACTACCACTCTGCTTTGTGCTTCTCCAAACAGGAAAGCATCTTTGCGAAGGTCCACATCTGTTTCAATTTCAAATCCACGTTTACCGGCCATGGCACTCTCCATTAGTGTAACAAATAAACCACCTTCAGATATGTCATGCGCAGATTGAATAACTTGTTCATTCAATAATTCTTTAACGGCCCGCTGAACCTGCACTTCTGTCTTCAAATCGAAAAAAGGTGCTGGTGATTCCTCTACACCATGGTAGCCTACCAGGTATTCCGATGAAGCTATATCATTCTTCATTTCGCCAATTACATAGATGCGGTCACCACTCTTTTTAAAATCAAGTCCGGTTACTATTTCAATGTCTTCCACTACACCCATCATACCTATAGTTGGGGTGGGGAATACCGCACCACCTTCCGTACTTTGGTTATAGAACGATACATTTCCGCCCGTAACCGGGGTGTCAAATGCTTCGCATGCCAGTCCCATGCCCTTCAAGGCATTTACAAACTGCCAGTATACCTCCGGGATGTAAGGATTCCCAAAGTTGAGGCAATTGGTTATAGCGCTGGGCTCACCACCACTGCACACAATGTTGCGGGCTGCTTCTGCTACAGCTATCTGGCCACCTACGAGTGGGTCGGCATACACATATCTGGCATTACAATCCACTGTAACTGCTAAGTGCTTTCGGCTACCTAATACGCGAACGATGGCAGCATCGGTGGGTCGGTTGGTGGAAGTATTAGCTACTCCAACCATAGAGTCATATTGTTCAAATACCCATTTTTTACTTGCAATGTTCGGGCGGCCTGCCAGTTCACGTGCTACTTTCTTTAAATCTTCGGGTTGTTCAATTTGGCTGATGTCAAATTTTTTGTTCGCTGCAAAGTATGCCGGCTCTTTAAACTCGCGGTCGTATACTGGAGCGCCTCCCCCCAGCACCAAACTCTCAGCGGGCACATCGGCCACTAACTGTCCATCCATAAAATATTCTAACCGGTCTCCGGCTGTTACTTCACCAATAATGGCACAGTGCAAATCCCATTTTTCGAATACAGCCTCTACTTCTTTCTCGCTTCCTTTTTTCACCACAATCAGCATTCGTTCCTGCGATTCACTCAGTAAAATTTCCCAGGGCTTCATATTGGATTGGCGAGTAGGAACTTTATCTAAGTGTACCTTCATCCCGCTTTTTCCTTTGGCACTCATTTCAGATGTGGAACAAGTAATGCCCGCTGCACCCATGTCCTGCATACCTACTACTGCACCTGTTTTAATGACCTCCAAACTGGCTTCCAGCAACAGTTTTTCCTGAAATGGATCACCCACCTGCACGGCTGGCAAATCTTTGGCTGAATCTTCGGTAATATCTTTGGAGGCAAATGCAGCTCCATGTATACCATCTTTCCCTGTAGAGGAACCAACAATATATACCGGATTGCCCACTCCTTGCGAAATGGCAGATACAGTCTCATTTGTCTTTACAATACCCACGCTCATTGCATTAACCAGTGGGTTGGTTTGATACACCGGGTCAAAATACACTTCACCGGCTACGGTTGGCACGCCAAAGCAGTTGCCATAATCACCGATTCCTTTTACTACACCCTTCAGTAAATATTTGGTGCGCTCGTTTTTCAGGTCACCAAAACGGAGTGAATTAAGTGCGCAAATAGGACGAGCTCCCATCGTAAAAATATCGCGGTGAATACCTCCCACACCTGTTGCTGCACCTTGATATGGTTCCAATGCCGAAGGGTGGTTGTGGCTTTCTATTTTGAATGCGCAGGCTAAGCCATCTCCTAAATCCACTAATCCAGCATTTTCCTCTCCCGCTTCCACCAACAAGTGTTTGCCCTTGCGCGGAAGTTGTTTCAAATATTTAATAGAGTTCTTGTAGGAGCAGTGTTCGCTCCACATAACGCTGTATATGCTTAACTCATTAAAATTGGGAGTTCTGCCTAATATCTCCTTTATTTTTTCAAACTCTTCATCGCGTATTCCGAGTTGTTTTGCTTGTTCAGGTGTAGCTAGTTCAAGATGTGCTGCTGTGCTCATGGATGGGTTGTTTGCTGGCGAAAATAATTTTACAGTAAAAACGCACGCGTTTTTTTTTGAGTTGTACACTATTTACAAACAATGATTGCACAAAGCGCAGTTTAATTGTTTCAAATCAGAATTACTGGTATCGTTCACATTCGTTGGCAGCTAACGTAGCTTTGTGTATACCCCTCCTGTCCGCTGGCTTTTTCGAGTTGTGTTTGTTTATTATTTTGTTGCGCTAATACATATGGACTTTAAAGCAGATAATAAAATTGACCTGAATGCGGAAAATCAACTGATTCGTAAGGAATATCGCTCACTGCTGCGCGCATTGCGCAAGAATATTTCTCCGCAGGAAAAAAAGTTGATTCGCGAGGCTTTTGAGCTGGCCACCGAAAGTCATAAAGACATGCGCAGAAAAAGCGGTGAGCCGTATGTGCTGCATCCTATTGCTGTAGCCAAAATTGTAGCGGAGGAAATGGGCTTAGATGCCACAAGTGTCATCTGTGCCTTACTGCACGACACGGTGGAAGATACGGAGGTTACTTTGGAGGAAATTGAGCGCACGTTTAATAAAGAAATTGCCAAAATTGTAGATGGGCTCACCAAAATTGCAGGAGTATTTGACCTTAACTCCTCCATACAAGCCGAGAACTTCAGAAAGCTCCTGCTTACTCTCAATGATGATATTCGTGTTATACTCATAAAACTGGCGGACCGCTTGCACAACATGCGTACCTTGGATTCTCTGAGACGCGATAAGCAGTTGAAAATTGCCAGCGAAACATCTTACCTGTATGCACCCCTGGCACATCGTATGGGTTTGTATGCTATAAAAACGGAGTTGGAGGATTTATCGTTGAAATACACCGAGCCGGATCTTTATCGGGATATTGCCCAGAAATTACAAGAAAAGAAGAAAGAGCGAACGAAGTTTATCCATGACTTCATAAAACCGCTAAAAGAAGAATTGGAAAAGCGTGGTTTTCATTTTGATATTTATGGAAGACCAAAGAGTATTTATTCTATCTACAATAAGATAAAACACAAAGGTGTTCCCTTTGAGGAAATTTACGATTTGTTTGCCATTCGAATTATCCTCAAATCGGACCACGACAAAGAGAAAAGCGATTGTTGGGGTGTCTATTCCGCCATTACAGATATTTATCATCCTAACCCCGACCGGCTGCGCGACTGGCTCAGCAACCCCAAAACAAACGGATATGAAGCGCTGCATACTACCGTTATGAGCTCCTCGGGTAAGTGGGTGGAAATTCAGATTCGCACCGAGCGCATGCACGAAATTGCCGAAAAGGGTTTTGCGGCCCACTGGAAATACAAAGAGGGCAACAGCGATAGTGCCATGGATGAATGGTTGGAGAAAATCAGAGGCGTTTTGAGCAATACAGACGTATCTGCTTTAGATGTAGTTAACGATTTTAAACACGAACTATTCAGCGAAGAAATTTTTGTATTTACTCCCAAAGGAGATTTAAGACGGCTTCGCAAAGGAGCTACAGCGCTCGATTTTGCTTTCGAGATTCACAGCGGCATTGGTAAAAAATGTATAGGTGCCAAGGTAAATACTAAACTGCTACCGCTTAGTCATGTACTCAAAAACGGAGATCAGGTAGAGATACTCACCAGCAACAAGCAAACGCCCAATGAAGATTGGCTGAGTTTTGTGGTGACTGCTAAAGCCCGCTCGGTGATTAAGCAGTCGTTGAAAGATGAAAAGAAAAAGATAGCTGCAGATGGAAAGGAAGCGCTGGAGCGGAAGTTAAAAGCATTGAAAATAGAAGTGAGTGAGTCGAATATTCTTCTGCTCATGAATTTCTATAAAATGATTTCTCCGCTTGACTTGTATTTCAATATTGCGAACAAGAAAGTGGATCTTTCCGATCTCAATAAGTTTGAAGTAGTGGCCGGCAAAATTAAGTTGCCTAAGCCGGTGTTGGCGCAATCTACTCAGAGCATGGACGAAGTGGTGAAGCAGACCCTTCAAAAGAATGCCGAGTTGTTGATAATGGGCGAAAACAGCGATAAGATAAACTATAAGTTTGCCCCCTGCTGCAACCCGATTCCCGGGGATGATGTTTTTGGATTCCTGACGATTAACGATGGCATAAAAATTCACCGTACCAATTGCCCCAATGCGGTGCAAATGATGAGTAAGTATGCTTACCGGATTATTAAAACTAAATGGACCAAGCAGCACGAAATTGCCTTCCTCACCGGTATAAAACTCACCGGACTGGATGATGTGGGGCTGGTCAACAAAATAACTAACATTATCACCGGTGAAATGAATCTGAATATGCGCTCTATCTCGTTTGATAGTAACGATGGAGTGTTTGAGGGCCGCATAATGATATACGTACACGATACCAAAGAGCTGGAAGATTTAATTGAGCGGCTGACAGGACTGGATGGCATTCTGGAGGTGGAGAGATTCGAGTCGGAAGACCAGAATTAGTGTGGAATACTTTTTCAGCATTATCATCTTTAGGTTTATTTTCGGGCCGTGGCTTTCAATAAGGAAACTTTCGAAGAGGTAAAAAATATTTTCTCTGCTTACCTGGAGAACAAGGAGCTGCGCAGAACCACCGAAAGGTTTACCATTCTCGAAGAAATTTATAAGCGAAACGATCATTTTGATGCCGAGAGTCTTTTTGAAGACTTATCGCGCAAAAAAAACTTTAATGTCAGCCGTGCCACTGTTTACAACACACTTGATTTGCTGGTCAGTTGCGATTTGGTAAAAAAACATCAGTTTGGTAAAAATCAGGCGCAGTTTGAAAAGAGTTACGGTTACAAACAACACGACCACATCATTTGTGTAGACTGTAAAAAGGTGGTGGAATTCTGCGACCCCCGTATTCAGCAAATAAAGAGTATGATGGGTGATTTGTTGAATTTCAAAATCACGCACCATTCTTTAAATATGTATGGTATTTGCGGTAATTGCCAGATGAAACGAGAGTTGGACATTAAGAAGGAAGCTAAAGCAGAACTCGTATAATTATCCATCAAAAAAATAATTCAAAGCACATGAATAGCGAAGTTAAAGAAGGAGTCCTCATCATTTACTTAGAAGGAAATTTACTGGGCGAGAATACCAATGCTCCGGTTTTGGAGTTGATAAAGCAGAACCTGGAAGCCGGTAATAAAAAGGTCCTCTTTGATTTATCAGCCATGAAGTTTATTAATAGCACCGGTCTTGGTATGTTGATGACCGCCCTTTCTAAAACCCGCAATGCCGGGGGCGAATTGGCTCTTTGTTCCCTGCCCGACCAAATGAAGAAACTGCTGCAAATGACCAAGCTGGAAACTGTTTTCCCGGTTTATAGTGATGCTGCTTCAGCTACCGCATTTTTAAAAACAGTGTAGTTCTCCTTATAAATTCAATTTAGCAATACCATGCATGTAGATATACTTTTAGGCCTCCAATGGGGCGATGAAGGGAAGGGCAAAATCATTGATTATCTGGCTCCGCAATACGATATCATAGCCCGATTTCAAGGGGGGCCTAATGCCGGCCACACCTTAGTGATAAATGGAGAAAAAACGGTTCTGCACACGGTGCCCTCCGGAATATTGCAGGAACGTCCCATGAACGTAATTGGCAATGGTGTAGTGATTGACCCCGTTACCTTGAAGAAAGAAATCGAAAATCTTTTAGCCAAAGGAATTGATGTAAACAAGCGACTTTTTATATCTAAAAAAGCGCACTTCATTTTGCCAACACACAAGATTCTGGATGCGGCCAGCGAAGCTGCAAAAGGGAAGGAAAAAATTGGTTCCACCTTACGTGGTATTTCTCCCACGTACATGGATAAAACGGGCCGTAATGGTTTGCGTGTAGGTGATATTTTGTCCACCGATTTCAAAAATATCTATGGCCGAATCAAGGAGAAGCACCTCAACTTACTCAAGATTTATGATTTTGAATATGAATTGAATGAACTGGAGAGCACTTGGTTTGATGCCATAGACTTCGTTCGTTCGCTCAATCTTATTGACTCGGAGTATTATTTGAATAATGCGCTGTCGGCCGGAAAAAATATTCTGGCGGAGGGTGCGCAGGGGACCATGTTGGATATTGATTTTGGTACTTATCCGTATGTTACATCCAGCAATACTATTTCATCCGGAGCATGCAATGGCCTGGGAATTGCCCCCGGAAAGATCAAGGAGGTAATAGGCATTGCCAAAGCATATTGCACTCGTGTAGGTAGTGGTCCGTTCCCTACTGAACTCGACAATGATTTGGGCGAGCAAATCAGAAAAATAGGAGGGGAGTTTGGTGCCACCACCGGCCGTCCACGAAGAACAGGCTGGATAGATTTGCCGGCTTTGAAGTATGCCATCATGGTGAACGGAGTGACGCAAATTGCCATGACAAAATCGGATATTCTTAACGACTTTGAAACCATTGAAGCCTGCACAGAATATGAGGTAGATGGGGTGCTTTCGCAACAAATACCCTATGATTTGGTCAATACGGTTGTAAAACCAGTTTATCACCAGTTATGTGGTTGGAAAACAGACTTGCGAAATTTTTCCAGTTATGACGATTTGCCGGAGACCTTTCTGGGTTATCTTCAATTTGTGGAAGAATACCTGGGCACTGAGGTTACCATGATTTCTACAGGTCCTGAGCGCGAGCGGCTTTTATTTAAAAAAGCTGCTTCAATAGCTTAAATCATACGCTGTCGGGCATTTTTGATGCCTTTTGCATTGAATTCTACCGTTTTTTTTGCTCCCCTGTTTCATTGGCGATTAGTTCGCCAATTGTAATCTATTTCTATATTCGCACCCCATTTAAAGATAAACCAAACCCACGTTCGGGGTGGGAATATAAATTGACCGAACTAGAACATGTCAGATAATCTTTTAACCAACGCTACCGCCCACGATGATTTTGACTGGAGCGTAGACAAGAGAAATGTGGTTACATACACAGAAGAAGAGCGCAAGCGCTACGATGATGTTTATGCAGGCACACTTAAAACCATTGAAAATAGCGAAATCGTAAAAGGTACTGTAGTAGCAGTGACCCCTATCGATGTTGTATTGAATATTGGTTTCAAAAGCGATGGCCTCGTTCCGCTTTCAGAATTCCGCGATGTGGAAGAATTGAAGTTGGGCGATGTTTTCGATGTATTTGTTGTAAACAAAGAAGACAAAAAGGGCGTGCTTATTCTTAGCCGCAAGAATGCAAGAATGGTACGCGCATGGGATGATATCGTTGACGCACACGCTACAGGCGTGGTGGTTACCGGTAAAATCACTTCTAAAACCAAAGGCGGACTTATTGCCAACGTATTCGGTATGGAAACCTTCCTTCCGGGTTCGCAAATTGATGTGAAGCCTATTACCGACTACGATGTATACGTTGGTAAAACAATGGAATTGAAAGTGGTGAAAATCAATGAGGCGATTAAGAACGCGGTGGTATCTCACAAAGCGCTTATTGAGTCAGACATTGAAGCACAACGTGAGGCCATCATTGGTAAACTGGAAAAAGGTCAGGTATTGGAAGGTGTTATTAAGAACATCACCGACTTTGGTGCCTTTATCGACCTCGGTGGAGTGGATGGCTTGTTGTATATCACGGATATTTCATGGGGACGTATTGCACATCCAAAAGAAGTGCTGGAACTGAACCAGAAGTTGAACGTGGTGGTATTGGATTACGATGACAACAAAAAGCGTATTTCACTTGGTCTGAAACAATTGCAGCCACACCCATGGGATACTTTGGATACCACTATCGATGTGGGAACTAAAGTGAAAGGTAAAGTAGTAAACGTTGAAGACTACGGTGCATTCTTAGAAATTACCCCGGTGTAGAAGGTTTGATTCACGTATCAGAAGTTAGCTGGAGCAATACGCCTATCAACAGCCGCGAATTCTTTAAGGCAGGTGATACTTACGAGGCGATTGTAATGACCATCAACCGCGAAGAGCGTAAAATGTCTTTGTCGGTGAAGCGTTTGACGGAAGATCCATGGGTGAAAATTGCAGACAAATTCCTGTAGGAAGCCGTGTAAAAGGTAAGGTTAAAAACCTGACTCCGTTTGGCGTATTTGTAGAATTAGCAGACGGCATTGGTGGTATGATTCACATCAGCGACCTTTCCTGGACCAAGCGTTTTAACCACCCATCCGAGTTTACAAAAGCCGGTAATGAACTGGAAGTGGTAGTGCTGGATATTGATAACGACAACCGCAAACTGACTTTGGGTCACAAGCAGATTGAAGAAGATCCATGGGATACTTTTGAAACAGTGTTCCCGGTAGGTTCTGTTCATGAGGCTACTGTTCTATCCGCTGAAGAAAAAGGAGCGATTGTATTGTTGCCTTACGGTCTCGAAGCATTTGCCCCTAAGAAGCACACTGCTAAGAAAGAAGGTGGTTTCCTGGCTGCCGATGAAAAAGCCGAGTTTAAGGTAATTGAGTTTAGCCGCAACGACAAGAAAATCATTCTTTCACATGCCCGTCTTTGGGAAGAAGTGCAGCGTGAAGTAGAAGTTTCTGAGAAGAACGAGAAAAAAGCAGAACGTGAAAAACAGCTAAAGCCGTGAAAGCAATGCAGAAAGGCATTGAGAAAACAACTTTGGGTGATTTGTCAGCGCTTAGCGATTTGAAAAAAAGTATGGACGATAAAGCTGCTGAGAAAGCCGCTGAAAGTTCAGAAACTACCTCTGAAGAGTAAGCCTGCAAGGGTCTTTTCCTACAGACATTACAAGTCCTGCTCACTTTGAGCAGGACTTTTTTATTACGGCATTTTCAATAACGACAATTCTTGTTTTATTTGCGCTCCGTTTTAAAACAACGATTGCACCCGTAGCTTAACTGGATAGAGCATCTGACTACGGATCAGAAGGTTAGGGGTTCGACTCCCTTCGGGTGCACAAAGCGAGGCTTATGCCTCGCTTTTTTATGTGTGTTTCAGAAGGCTAATGCCCACCGCACAATGCAGGCATTTATGTTTATCGCAGTATTCTTTCTTTAGCTGAATCATAGATTGTGTTTGGGCCGCATTCATACAATCAACCCCTAAAGTTTGCCATCCATCTATAATGCTGTTCCGTTCCGCGGAAGCGGCCTCCAGCAGTGCCATTGCCCGATCGCAATACGCTTCCTCATCTTTATATTTTCCATAGCAAAATAGCAGCGGTGCCACTACATTAATGAGCAGTGTATTCTTCATGTCTTTGCCGATATGCCATTTTACTTTCTCGGAGGGTTTATCAAATAAATAATGGTTGTGCCAATAGCTGCCCGGCTTAACGTCAAAAAGGCGGTGCAAAGCGGCCATCGATGAGGTATTGATAATCTTGGAAAACAACTTAGTGTCCTCTGCCAGGAGAGCGGCTAATTGAGCCAGCCGCAGTGTGGGGAAATTCGAAGGTCTTAAACGCAGAAATTTAAAACCGTATGGATGAAGCGGTGTGAGCTGGTGCAACCGTTTAAGGTAATTGAACTCAGTCCTCAGTTGCCGGGGATACTCATCCAGTAATTCGCTATCTAATAAACCTGATTGGCCGAACAGCAGCGCTTCAATCTTTATAGCATCGCCCTGATATTTACTGAGCACAGAGATGGGTAGCGATTGGGCCAGCGATTCAAAAGCCTCGCGGTTGACCGATGAACCAAAGTAGCGAGCCAGCATCTGATAAGTAACCTGCTCCCAATCGTTTTTGGTTTGGTTCAACAGCGCTTGAATATGATTGTTTTTGCCCTCCAGTCTTTCAATGAGTAGCCTTTCTCTAAAGTTGCTTAATACTACCGGATTTAGCTTAGGTAGAAAACTTTCACACGGTATCCAGGCCTTACTTTGCATTAAGAAGTTGTATCGCTCTAATACAGCATCCTCCAGATAGTCTCGCAATACCAGTGTGGGAATCGTTTCTCCTTTTTGGTTGGTGATCATTTTCTTCGGGTCATTGTATACCACATGCAGCACCACCGTGTCGTAGGCGCTGTCTCTATGGTGCCCGTGTTGTTCCCAATCAGAATCATTGATGTGCAACTCCACGTGTCCTGCCCAAATGGTGTTACCGATTTTTATCCGCGCGTTTAAGAAGTCCGGACCTGCATCAAAATTATGTATGCCGCTCTGTAAGATAGAAATGGGCTCACCGGCTTGTGTACGTAATTTGCCTGTGTCAAAGAGTTTGTATTTCCAAACGAAATGAAGTAGCGTTTCAGTAACCATAAGCAGTGGTTTCAATCCGAAGAAAGTCTCTTTTTTTATTTTGCAAACAATATGAAAACTACAGAAGCCACTTCTTTATACGACCATCTGGAAAAGATGAGCACACGAGAACTATTGGTGAATATCAATCGGGAAGACAAAAAGGTTCCGGATGCTATAGCAATTGCTATACCTGCGATAGAGCAATTGGTAGATGTTATTGCAGACAAAATGCTCAGTGGTGGACGTCTTTTTTATATCGGTGCAGGAACCAGTGGCCGGCTGGGGGTGGTGGATGCCAGCGAATGTCCGCCCACTTATGGGGTGCCGCATGGCCTCGTTATTGGAATCATGGCCGGAGGAGACCAGGCAATCCGAAAGGCTGTTGAATTTGCAGAAGATGATAAAGAGCAGGGCTGGAAAGATTTGATGGCACACGATATTCATTCCAATGATGTGGTAATTGGAATTGCTGCATCAGGCAGAACCCCATACGTAGTTCATGCATTGGAAAAATGCAGGGCACATAATATTAGTACAGGCTGCATCACCTGTAACAGTAACTCAGTATTGGCTACACATTCAGATTACCCGATAGAAGTTGTTGTAGGGCCCGAGTTTGTAACAGGTAGCACCAGAATGAAAGCCGGAACAGCGCAAAAACTGGTCTTGAATATGATAAGCACTTCTGTAATGATTAAAATTGGAAGGGTGGAAGGAAACAAGATGGTGCACATGCATTTGAGCAACGACAAACTGATTGACAGAGGAACCAAGATGATTGTAAATGCTGTTTCTATCCCTTATGAAGAAGCAAAAGCCTTGCTGTTGAAACATGGCAGTGTGAAAAAAGTGCTGGATTATCTATCCAACTGATGGATAATGGTCCATACCTAAACGACCCCCTTTATCCTCCTACCGCCTTATCACCGTGCTTCTGAAAACACTGCATTGTGTTTACCTCTCCCCATCACAACCGCTGCAATACTATTTCTGTGGTTTGGCACTCTTCTAAACAAAAGTTATAACTGAATACTGTATCTGCATTTTGGCCTGGGTGACCCTGAAAATGAAATACGTTCATTGTATAGCACAATGCAGGGATATCCATGAATCTAACTTCGTTAACTGGGGTTAAATAAGGTCCGGTCAGATTATTCATGTGTTCACCAAAATTGTTTTGCCCCGAAGGTGTTTCCCATAAGTATATAACAAAATATCCTTCATAATTTGCTGTAATATTTACACCGCCCTGATGCCACTTTTTACAATCCTTTACGCACCCGCTTAGTGGTGTAATAAATACTGTTATCAGTAATAGCAAGAAGACATTCTTACACTTATTCATATGACTATTATTTCACCCCCACAGTGCATCCCCCTCCCAGCAGAGTCCCCCTAAGCCAGGCCAGCAGCCCAGCGGGTGCTCTGCGCTCCAAAGCACAACACCAAACCAAACAGGCTAACAAGATACATAGGCAACATAAACTTAAAAAATATAAATGACCGCAACACCCCCTGAATCCGCCCGCCCTGCTAATATTTTCGTCTACCGGGTTCTCCCAAAGCGGCAAACAACGGCAAAGCGAACCAATTCCGGTATTCGATAGGTTTTAACCCTGTTTTAACACCAAAAGAGAGCTTTAAAGGTCCTGTGCACTGGCGAACCGGATTCAGTACGCTGGCAACCCGGATTCAGTTCACGAGCAAACTGGATTCAGTATGGTGGCGAACCGGATTCGGTATGCGCAGACCGTGTTGGATGTATACTTTGCTTCTGGGTCCCCTGTGGGAGACCCCAAAGCGATATAGCAGCCTATAAAAACACATCCGCTTTGCATGACAATAGCGCTATTCCTCATGGATAATTGCATGGCGGCTTTAGCCTCCCAACAGATTATCTTCCGCTCATCCTGCCCCCGCCTTTGGCTTTAGCCAAAGGACAGCTAATATTCAAGCTATGTTTCCTATGTGGCTATGTGGTTCAAAAACTACCAGATCCCTCATTCCGCAACGCTTCCGTTCGGGATTACAGAAGCGCTATTGCTCATTGTTTATTGCTAATGGATAATTGTGTGGAGGCTTTAGCCGAGGGAAACAGCCTGTCTTTGCGCTGCTATAAAACAAAAGAGCCGCTCTGTGGAGCGGCTCTTTTGTTTAGAGGTTATTCAGCCTATTTGTGCTGAATAGTAAGATGCTTCACAGCTGTTCCGTTGTCGCTCTGGATTTTTACTAAGTAAAGTCCATTGCTTACCGATTGCAGGTTAAGCTCCATATTGGTAGTTCCTGCTTTAAAGAAAGCAGTAGGCAATACAGTTTCTCCCAAAATGTTGTAAACGGTCACATTCATATCCGGTGTTACGTTGCCGTTGAAAGTCAACTGAACTTTTCCGGTGCTTGGGTTAGGGAACATGCTGATAGACGATGAAAAATCAACATCGTTGATGCCCACACCCGAAGTAGATACTTGCTTGCACACCTGCTGTGAAGTTCCAAAGGCATTGGATACCGTTAAGCAAACGTTGAAGTTTCCGTTGGTTGTAAATGTCTTCAAAGGGTTTTGAGCGATAGAACCTGTTCCATCACCAAAGTTCCACTGCCATGACTGTGGCAGGTTGATTGATTGATCCTGGAATTGCGCTTTGTAAGCCAATTGAGGGAAACTCCATGAGAAGTTAGCAGTAGGTATTGCTCCAACGATTACTGTGCGCACTACAGTGTCGCTGTTGCCGGCTGCATCGGTAGCAATGTAAAGCACATCATAAACACCCACCACGTTAGGGTTTGGAGAGTTTTGAATGGTTGGGGTAATAGCTCCATCGGTGCAGTCAAATGCTGTAGCACCATCTTCGGTGTAGCTGGTGTTCACTAACACAGTAACCGTATCCTGTCCATTCAAAGTAATGGAAGGAGGAGTTTGGTCTAAAGGCAAAGTGAAAGCGTTGTTAGGAATGTTCAGGTTGTCGATATAGTAGAACGCAGCAGGTTGTTCGCTGGAACCAAGGCCCAGAGAAGGGTCGTGGTTGTAGTCTACCTGAGTAAGAATCAATGGAATGTTGTAGTTGCTGCCATTTTCCCAAACGATTGGAGAGATAGCAGGATAAACAGCACCGCCAAATACACCACCCGAGCTGTTTACAGTTTCGCCTCCCCACAGAGAGTCACCTTCTGTGAAGTTGTAAAGCGGAGTAATTTTTTCATTGGCAATATCAATACCACGACCAAACAGGTTCGGGATATCATTGTCGGTAGAAAGGATAACATCAATATCGCTCTCCAGCCAGAAGAAGAACAACTTGTTGCCATCTGCTGAGCGAGCTGTCATAGGACGATTGTCTTCAGTTTGTGCCGGATTATCAGAGCTGAAGGTTCCGCGCAAAGTCCAGATATCAGCAAAGTGAATTCCTTTCCAGTTGCAACCTGCTTGTGCAGCAGGGTCATAGGTAATATCCCATACATCGTATCCGGCAGCCAGAATGGAATACTCTGTTCCGTTACCAACAATTACCAGTAAGTGTGGGTTGCCGTTTGCATCCACTACTAAGTCGCAATCAAAGCTGCAGGTTGGTTTTTTGTCCAGTGGAGTTCCGTCTACCAGTTCGCTGTTCAATTCGTCAAACACGCCTTGAACGCTATCGAGGTCAACGCGGATTACACTGCTCCAGGTAGCACCAAAGTCAGTAGATTTCCAGAATAAAGGGTCATACACAGAGTCGCCATCATTGGTGATATCTCCCAGGCCTGCAATCCAACCATATTGACCGGTTGGGTCAAATGCAATAGAGAAAGAAGTAGCGGTAGAAATGGTGCTGCCGCTGTTGTCTAAATCTTCAAACACCTGAGTGATTTTGCTTTCTGTCCAGTCAATGTCTTTGGTAGAGTTATTCCATACTCCTTTTTCTACCACGATTCCGTCAGTGATAGAGTTAGAGCCTTGTGCGAAAGAGTTGTTGCTGCTCTCGTTTACTTTCCAGAAAGTGCCCGGTGTGCTTTGGCAGAAACCGGTACCAATGGCCACATTGCCACTATTGATTACATCAATGTTTACATTGAAAGTAGAGGTGTCTCCGCTCAACTTTCCGCGACCACGCATAGAGCCTTGCCAGCTGCCGGCACTTCCATCGTGCCAGGTGCCGGAGTAAACTAAATAAGCGCTGTCGGCTACTGTATTGCCCGATGGGTTGAATATTCCACCCTCAGGGAAACGGCCGTTCACGTTTACGTTGTCAATGCTCAGGTCGTTGGTGATTGGGCCAATGTTGGTTGTCCATGTAGCACCACGGGTTTTTGAAATATCGTAGCGGTATTGTGCTACGTTGGTTCCGGGAGCTATAGAAGGGTCATTTCTGTGAATAAACACTACTGTGTTGATGTCGTTGTTTACATCCAACTGATTGTTGCCACCATCTATGATTGTAAGCAAGTTACCGGCACTACCTATACGCTGTGAATTTAAAATGGAGGTTAATCCGCCACCGCGTGATGATTTGTGATGATGCGAAGAAGAAGAAGTGTTAGCTGCATTGGTATTTACAACCGGCTTGTCTTGTAACATGCGGTCAAGTTTGTTATCTCTGAAGCGCTTGTTGTGCACTTAGATTTAAACCCAAAGAAGCCACAGATAAAAACAGTAAAAGCTTTCTCATTTTAATTAGTGGTTTTGTTTTAGAAAATGGAGGCCAAAAGTAACCGAATAATTGAATTGGGTAGGCGTGTGGAAAAAACTTTTGTCATGGAATTGTAAAAATGGGAGTTCTCCCTCGCAAAGCCTCTTACATGGGCTTCTATGTCATTGGTTTACAGCCGGAATACCTTAAAGCCGAGCGGTTTGTTTTTGAAAAGGGGAAAAGGCAGGAGGGAAGTCAGTTCCCGGTGGGGTGAAGTAAACTAATTGGCCTTACTTCATGGGGCCCTCAGTTTTACAGTTCACTGAATTTTCGCTTGTTCCTGGCAAAATATTGCCATACAATACTGTAGGTAGCTAAACCCCGGGTGGACTTGTGCGCTATTTTATTTCGTTTGGCTATCAGTCCGGGGATGGAAATAAAGAAATGGGCATGCGCTTTGGCAATAGCACCAAAATCGGCCATGCTTTTTGTTTTTCGGATGCTGTCATAGGCAGCTAAAATGTCCAGTGGGATTCTGACAATAAACAATCTCCAAAGCAAGTCGGCCAGCGGTAGGTTTTTAAACATCATCATCAGATTGTTTCTGAAATTCAGATACGTCTTCTTCGGGTTCCCTTGCGGCAGACTACCCCCACCCACATGATATACTACGGAGGAGGGCACTGCAATAATCCTGTGGTCCATGTTATTCAATCTCCAACACAGATCAATTTCTTCCTGGTGGGCAAAAAAATCTTCATCCAGCCCGCCTGCTGCTCTGTAGGCATCGGCACGAACAAACAAACAGGCCCCGGTAGCCCAGAATATATCTGTTGTGTCATCGTATTGTCCCTTGTCTTGTTCAATTGTGTCAAAGATTCGTCCGCGGCAAAATGCATATCCGTATTTGTCCAGGTAACCGCCCGCTGCCCCTGCATACTCAAAGTAAAGTTTATCGCTATAAGCACGAAGTTTGGGTTGCGCAGCCGCTATTCGCGGATCCTTTACCATCTCTTTAATCACTGATTCTACCCAGTTCTCTGTTACTTCCACATCCTGATTCAGCAGCACGAAATACTCCGTGTCTACTTGCTTCAATGCATCATTATACCCTCCGGCATAGCCACCGTTTCGGCTGTTTTTTATAATCCTGATGGCCGGGAATTGTTCCTGAATGTATTCAATGGAGCCATCGGTGCTGCCATTGTCAGCCACAATTATCTCGCACAAGTCTAATGATGTATATCGCAGAACCGATGGAAGAAACTGCTCCAGAAATTTTTTTCCATTCCAACTGAGAATTACAACGGCTACTTTTTTGGGATGAGGCATCATGGGCAGTTGTAACGGTAATTATTTTTTATTTGTTCGAAGTTCAAACATAAAATTTTAGCATGAGTCAGAATTATAGCGACAGACATACTTTTGTCATTCTGGCTTATGGCAACTCCAACCATCTGGAGGCTTGTATAAAAAGCGTGCTAAATCAGTCATACAAAAGTCAGGTAATACTGGCTACATCCACTCCCTCTCCGTTTATCCATCAGTTAGCCGAAACTTACGGACTTACGGTGTTTGTTAATGAAAAGGGTGGCAGTATTGGTAAGGACTGGAACTTTGGTTTCTCCATAGCGCAAACGCCTTATGTGACCCTGGCTCACCAGGATGATGTATACCATACTGATTTTTTGAAAGAGTGCATTCTATTAGCTGAGCAATATGAAATGCAACATCCACTTATTGTGTTTACTGCCTCTGCCACAGAAAGGGGAGGTGTTGTGTTGCAGCATGACTATAAAAACATTTTGCGGAGGTTATTGATTTTCCCTTTCCATTTTAGCCGGTGTATCCGTTCTTCTTTTTGGAAGAAGTTCATTCTTCTTTTTTCCAATAGCATCTCGTGCCCGGGCGTGTTTTATGTAAAAAAGAATTTAGGCAACTTCAGTTTTGATGATACCCAAAAGTTTGTTTTAGATTGGGATGCCTGGTATAGGATGAGTCAGCTGGAGGGTAGTTTTATATTTGCCGGTAAACAATTGCACCTGCACCGCGAACACGATGCGAGCGCTACTTCCAGTATACAAATTGAAGTGCTGAAGCAGGAGGAACTTCAGCTTCTCACCCGGATGTGGAACAGCCAATGGGTTGCTCGCTTTATCACCGCGTTATTAAGCATCACGAAATAAAGGGCTATTTCTTTAGTTGACTTTTGGCCCAGTTAAGATTGTTTTTAGCCAGCGTATAATCGGGGCGCAGTTCTATAGCTTTTGAGCATGCTGCCACGGCACTGTCATATTCCAAAAGCTGGTTGTGTGCCGAGCAGATATTGTTATAGGCCTCCACATAGTTGGGCTGCAATGCCAGCGCGCGATAGCAAGTGTTAATGCACTCTCTGAACTTTCCGGCATTGTAAAGCGCTAAAGATTGATTGAGTAAATCAGCTGCAGTAAGCGTTTTGGAAACCGGGCTTGATAAGCCGGCATTCGGGTTTGTGGCTATACTTAAACTGTTGGCTGCTTTAATATCATTCGGATACATCTGAAGTGTGCGTTGAGCCACTGCAGCTAATTTTTGCCAGTCGCGGTTAAAGGATAGAATATCCATCAGCAAATAGCGGGAATACAGGTGGCCGTCAAATATTTCAAGCCCCTTGTTCGTGTATATTTCCGCCTCTGTAGTTCTTCCGCTATTGTACAGAAACCTTGCATAATAATAATAGGCCTCTACATAACCCGGGCCGAATTTTAACGCTTGTTTGTAGTGTTCTTCCGCTTCTTTTTTTCTGCCGGTTGCCTCTTGTAAAATCGCAATGTTTACGTGCAGAATATAGTAGTTGGGTGTGTGTTTCAGTGCCTGGTTGTAGCAATACTCTGCATTGATGTAATCCCCGCGTCCCATGAGTGTAAGACCATAGTTCATCCATCCCCGGCCGTTGTTGGGACTCTTCTCTGTCACATCTTTCCAAAGCGATTCGTCTTTGGCCCACACAATATTTCTTTGGTAGGTGCCGTACGCATAGCCACCGATCGCAAGCAGCAAAAACGAAAGCAGGCCAACACGTGCAACCTGAATGTTTTTAAGTAGACCGTTATACAAATTGTAAACAAGACAAACCATGGATACTACCAAACCAAGGTATGGAAGAAAAACACGGTGATCGTTGGTGACCTCCGCCAGCGAAACTAACGAGGTGGGAAGCAACATGAGCAAAAACCAGACTAAACCAAACGAGAAAGGCCGCCATGATTTATGATCTGACGTTTTAAAGATCAGGACAAGGAGTAAAACAAGAAACCCGAATCCGATAAAAAGCCTGTCGTCCGCAAGCGAATAGATCATGGGTATATCGGTATCGGCACTTAGCCCGAAGGGTAAAAAGAATTGAGATATGTAATGGAGCAAAATATAGGGCTGCGTAAGTTTATACCACCCTCCGGAAGTGCTGGCCATTTCAAACACTTCAACGCGACTCATGCTGTAGGCTGCAAGTGCTCCACAAAGCATAAGAGCAGGCAGACCAATCGTTAAGCTTTTTAGAAACCCTTTGAGCTCTTTTAAATTGAGCAGATCCATCAGGCTTTTTTGTTGCACCAACATATAGTCATAGGCTATAAGTGCCGGGGCAAACATGATGGTTGTTTCTTTGGCCAGCATACCAATAGCAACCGGAATTACATATAGGTAATATTTCCGTAGGTTTTGAAAGCTGGTGTATATCGTAAAGGAGGATACAATGGCAAGTGTGCTAAGGATGTCGGAACGGGATATGATATAGTTGACAGTCTCTGCATTAACTGTGTGCAGGCCATACCAGGCGCAGCCCAGCAATGCAAAGTATTTATGGGCACTGTCTGCCGATGAACTTTTATATAGCTGTATCTGTAAGAAGTAAAACAATACGACAATGATGACAAACCACGAAAAGTTGGAAACATGATACCAGAATGTGTCATAACCATCTTTGCCCTTAGTTTTTTTCAGGCTAAGTGCGTAATCAATAGCCAGGGTGGTAGTAACTACCGGCCTGTAGCCCTGGTGCGTAGGCATAGAACTGGATGTTTTCACATCTTTAAAAAACAAAGGGATGTTTTTTAAATCGCGAATGAAACCGTTATCGGTAATGGAATGTGAATCGTCAAAATGGAAATCATTATTAAAATGGTTGCTGTAGGTGCCAATCATGCAAAGCACAATCAAAATCAATAAGGCCAAAGGGGTGTATTTATTGTTCATGCTTGTATTTTATTTTATGCAAACGGCCGTCACATATTCATGTATAATATCCTTGTCGCATTTCTCCAAGTTGTAATAACTCACTGGTCTTAAAAAGTGCGCCAGTAGCTTGTATAACTGATGCAGCCTTACGGCCAGGTGAAAGGGCAAGAACCTGCCAAGCCCGGCCAGGACACTCACCTTCCAGCGCTGATTTCTATTTTGCCCATAGAGTTCCACTTGGCTGAAATATCTTTTTAAAAGCGCTGTAAATTCCTGCTCCGAGTACTCACGTACATGGAAAATATTGGCGGGCTTGTCTGTTATCTTCTTTCCGGGGTTTGTCACGTTCCGGTTAGGAGTGGAGCATATAAACATACCACCGGTTTTTAAAACTCTGCTTACCTCCTTTAAAAATGCTTCATCTTCCTCTATATGCTCAATGGTCTCCAACGACACATATACATCCGCAAAGTTACTGTCCAAAGGTAGCTGAGTGCCGCTAGCCAAAGTGAAGCGGGTAACAGGGTTTTTGCACTTTTGATTAGCCTCATCAATAGCCTCCTGCGACACATCAAAGCCATGAGTGCTTGCGCTGCCCTCCGAAAAAACATTTGTGCCCTCACCATTGCCGCAGGCACAATCTACCACTACTTTCCCTTTGGTGTAAGCCGACACGAATCGAAAACGCGCGTGGTGCTCCATCGCCACCCAATTGGGCATTAAGAAGTTTCCCGATAACCTTTCCTTTTCTACATCCATTTTTAACTATAAGGGAGGCTAAATAAAGGTTTTAAGCGAATTTTCATGATTCTATCGTTTTTCGGTAGCTCGGAGAACCTTACACGTTTCCTAATGTTTTTATTTGAACTCATTCTAAATAGATTTGCCGCGTGAACCAGGAACAGATTCATGATGAACAGCTGAAAGGAGCCATAGTAGATGTGCTCAAAACGGTATTTGACCCGGAAATACCGGTCAATATTTACGACCTTGGGCTCATCTATGAGATTAATATCTTTCCCAGCAAAGATGTAGAAGTGGTCATGACATTGACATCTCCTAATTGCCCGGTTGCCGGCACACTGCCGGGCGATGTGGAGCAAAAGGTAAAATCGGTTAGTGGAGTAAAGGATGCCATCATCGAATTGGTCTTTGAACCACCCTGGAACCAGGAGATGATGAGCGAAGAAGCAAAACTGGAGTTAGGATTTTTATAGCAACTATTTTTTAATCAATAATCATATAACTATGTATCCTCAGGAATTAGTAAACCCTATGAAAGCAGATCTTGCTGCTGTAGGCTTTGAAGATTTAGTAACCGCTGCAGATGTAGATATTGCATTGACGCAAACCGCGGGAACTGTTTTTTTAGTTTTTAACTCGGTATGCGGCTGTGCAGCCGGAGCGGCTCGTCCGGCCATCAAAGACGCGGTAAGTAAAGCTGCTAAAAAACCATCCAAAATGGTGGCTGTTTTCGCGGGGGTAGATAAAGATGCAGTAAATAAAGCCAGAGAATACACACTGCCTTACCCTCCATCTTCACCCAGCATGGCCTTATTTAAAGAGGGCAAACTCGTGCATTTTGTTGAAAGACACCAGATCGAAGGCAATAATGCCGAGACCATATCAAATCATTTGCAAAAGGTGTTTGAACACTTTTGCTAGTTAACTACTCAGTCAAGTATATTTTATGGTAATTCGCAGCCGCTACCGGTTAGGCTGCGAGTTACCTTTGCTTTTTTACATTCGCGCCCGATTAATTCAAGTCAATAAATATGTCTAAGTTTCACAGGCTGACTATTGCAGCCGTAAATCAAGAAACAGCGGATGCGGTCTCCGTATCTTTTCACGTTCCTGATTCACTCAAGGAGGTTTTTCGTTTTAAACCGGGCCAATACACTACTTTAAAACTGAACATTAACGGTGAACAGGTAAACAGGTCTTATTCTTTTTGCAGTTCCCCTTATCTAAACGAATTGCCTGCCATAGCGGTGAAAAGAGTGCAAGGTGGAAAAGGGTCCAATTTTATCAATGATACTTTTAAGGCAGGAGTGGAGGTGGATGTGATGGAGCCAATGGGGAATTTTCACTCTGAGTTAGCGGTTACCAATGCAAAACATTACCTGCTGTTTGCCGGAGGTTCTGGCATCACCCCCATTATCTCCATTGCAAAGTCGGTTCTCCTGGCGGAACCTTCCAGCAGGGTTACCTTATTTTATGGTAACAGAAATACAGCCAGCATCATTTTCAAGTCGCAATTAGATGCATTACAGGCAGGAAATGGAGGCAGGTTAAACGTAGTCTATGTGCTGGATGCACCGGAAGCCGGATGGAATGGACATACCGGATTTATAGTTAAAGAAAAAGCACTAGAGCTTTTGCGCGAGAATACTGACTTGCATTTTCAGCAAGCGGAGTTCTTCATTTGCGGTCCCACACCTATGATGAAGGAATCGGAAAGTGCTTTACAGGCATTAGCAATTCCGAAGGAGCGCATACATATCGAATATTTTACAGCCAAAGCAGAGGAAGATAGGCATGCTGCCACATCCGGCTCAGTGTCCGATTCGGTAGAGGTTTTTACCGGAAAAACAAAAGTTAAAATCATTTATGATGGTAACACCCGCGAGTTTGAAGTAAGTGAAAAGGAAACTATCCTGGAGGCCGCTCTGGATGCCGGATACGATCCACCCTATTCTTGCATGGTGGCTGCCTGCTGCACTTGTCGCGCCAAGTTACTTTCCGGAAAAGTGGAAATGGATGACCGCGAAAGCTTAACAGATGCAGAAATCGCTAAAGGATATGTGCTTACTTGCCAGGCTCATCCCAAGAGCAACGGAATTGTCTTAAACTATGACATTTAGTCAAAATGATTCAATTGACAGCTCTGTAGCACAATTATTTACCTGCAATTTGCTTATTTTTCTCACTATTTTCTTTCATAGCTTTTTTATTTCGAAACAAAATCTACTTTTGCCGTCCCAAAATTTTAAAACGGAATGCCTACAATTCAGCAATTAGTTCGTAAGTCGCGCACCATCATCCGCGCCAAGTCAAAAAGTCGTGCATTGGACTCTTGTCCTCAGAAGCGCGGTGTTTGTACACGTGTTTACACCACTACCCCTAAGAAGCCAAACTCGGCTCTTCGCAAAGTAGCTAAGGTGCGTTTAACCAACCAAGTGGAGGTAATTGCCTACATTCCGGGTGAAGGACACAACTTGCAGGAGCACTCTATCGTGCTTATCCGCGGAGGTCGTGTAAAAGATCTTCCGGGAGTTCGTTATCACATTGTGCGTGGCTCATTAGACACAGCCGGTGTTGAAAACAGAAAGAAAAGCCGTTCTAAATACGGAACGAAGCGTCCTAAGGCAGGTGCAGTAGCTGCTCCGGCAAAGAAAAAATAATCCTAAGACAATAATTACTCAAATACTCATCCATATACCATGAGAAAGAAAAAAGCTCCCAAGCGTTACGTTCAGCCTGATCCTAAATTCGGTGATGTAATGGTATCGCAATTTGTAAACCGCTTAATGTGGCAAGGAAAAAAGTCAGTGGCGTACGAGATATTCTACGATTCTATTGACTTAGTAGAGGAAAAGACCAAAGAAAACGGTCTTGAAGTATGGAAAAAGGCTATTCAAAATGTGGGCCCTTCTGTAGAAGTGCGCACACGCAGAGTGGGTGGTTCAAACTACCAGATTCCTACGGAAGTTCGTGGCGATCGTAAGGCTGCCGTGGCCATGAAATGGATTATCCAATACAGCCGCGAGCGCAATGGTAAAAGCATGAGCGATAAGTTGGCTTCAGAAATAGTAGCTGCTTCAAAAGGCGAAGGCTCTGCTTTCAAAAAGAAAGAGGATACACACAAAATGGCTGAAGCCAACAAGGCTTTCGCTCACTTCAGATTCTAATTGATAAAACATATTTAAACAGGAGACACCAAACAAAATGGGAAAGGATTTAAGCTTTACGAGAAATATTGGAATTGCAGCGCACATTGATGCCGGTAAAACAACAACTACCGAGCGTATCCTCTATTATACTGGTGTAAACTATAAAATTGGTGAGGTGCACGAAGGTGCAGCTACCATGGACTGGATGGAACAAGAGCAGGAGCGTGGTATCACTATCACTTCGGCTGCTACCCGTTGTCAGT
Organism: Bacteroidota bacterium; assembly: GCA_016715625.1. Classification (GTDB taxonomy): domain Bacteria; phylum Bacteroidota; class Bacteroidia; order Chitinophagales; family LD1; genus Bog-950. Next base: position 135,336 of record JADJZU010000001.1, on the reverse strand, counting down.
GGACCTGGAAAGACAAAAAATACGATGTAAACATCATCGATACCCCCGGACACGTGGACTTTACGGTAGAGGTAAACCGTTCTTTGCGTGTGTTGGATGGTTTGGTGTTTTTGTTTTCTGCTGTAGATGGTGTGGAGCCACAGTCAGAAACGAACTGGCGTTTGGCCGATAATTATAACGTAGCTCGTCTCGGTTTTGTAAACAAAATGGACCGTCAGGGGGCTGATTTCTTCAACGTAGTAAAGCAGGTGAACACCATGTTGGGTTCCACCCCTATGGTGATGCAAATTCCTATCGGTAACGAAGAGCACTTCAAAGGAGTAGTTGATTTGATTACTAATGAAGCAATTATCTGGAACGAAGATGATAAAGGAATGACCTACAAGGTAATTGACATACCTGCTGATTTAGTAGAAGAGGTAAAGCTATACAGAGAAAAAATGTTAGAGCAGGTGGCGGAGTTTGATGACAAATTGATGGAGAAGTATTTTGCAGATCCTAATTCTATATCAGCAGAAGAAATTCGCGCAGCGGTTCGTCAGGCAGTTATTGCACAAAAGGTAGTTCCAATGTTCTGCGGCTCTTCGTTCAAGAATAAAGGTGTACAGGCCGTTTTGGACGCAGTTTGCGCTATCCTTCCGTCACCTACCGATAAAAAAGAAGTAAAAGGAACTAATCCGGATACCGATGAAGAAGTATTCCGCAAGCCGGATACCGATGAACCATTTGCAGCTTTGGCGTTTAAAATCGCCACAGACCCTTATGTTGGTCGCTTAGCATATTTCCGGGCATATTCCGGAGGTTTGGATGCTGGTTCTTATGTGTTGAATACCAGAACCGGTAAAAAAGAGCGTATCTCTCGTTTGTTTCAGATGCACGCCAACAAGCAAAACCCTGTGGATCGGGTGGAGGCAGGAGACATTGCAGCTGCGGTGGGCTTCAAAGACATCCGCACCGGTGATACTTTGTGCGATGAAAAGCACCCAATTGTGTTGGAGAGTATGAAATTCCCTGAGCCGGTTATTTCCTTGGCTATTGAGCCGAAAGCGCAGAAGGATTTGGATAAATTGGGAATGAGTTTGGCTAAATTGGCTGAAGAGGATCCTACTTTTAAAGTGAGTTATGACGACCAAACCGGTCAAACCATTATTGCCGGTATGGGAGAACTTCACTTGGAGATTCTTGTAGACCGTTTGCGTAGAGAGTTTAAAGTAGAGTGTAACCAGGGCGCGCCTCAGGTTAATTACAAAGAAAAGTTGAGTGCAACTATCGAGCATCGCGAACTTTATAAAAAGCAATCGGGTGGTCGTGGTAAGTTTGCCGATATCAAAATTGAGATAGGACCAGCAGATGAGGGTGTTGTAGGTCTGCAGTTTGTGAATGATATTTTCGGAGGATCTATTCCAAAAGAATTTGTTCCTGCGGTGGAAAAAGGATTTAAAGAAGCCATGAAAACCGGTGTTTTAGCTGGTTATGAGTTAGATAGCTTAAAGGTGCGTTTGTTTGACGGATCTTTCCACGCGGTTGACTCCGATGCGCTTTCTTTCGAGTTATGTGCCAAGTTGGCTTTCCGCACTGCAGCAAGAAACTGCAAACCGCAGTTATTGGAGCCTATTATGAAAGTGGAAGTAATTACTCCTGATGAGAATACAGGTGATGTGGTAGGCGATTTGAACCGCAGACGTGGGCTCGTAGAGGGAATGGAAGCTAAGTTGAATGCGCAAGTAATTAAGGCGAAGGTTCCTTTGAGCGAAATGTTCGGATACGTAACACAGTTGAGAACCATTACGTCTGGTCGTGCAACTTCTGTAATGGAGTTTCACAGTTTCCAACCGGCACCGGAGAATATTGCCTCTACGGTAATTGCTAAAAATCAGGGAAAGGTTCGTTCTAGTGCAGTAGGTGAATAATATTTATTAATTAAACCATAAACGTTCTTATCATGAGCCAAAGAATCAGAATCAAGTTAAAGAGCTACGACCATAACCTGGTTGACAAAAGCGCAGAGAAAATTGTAAAAACCGTAAAGAATACAGGTGCTGCGGTAAGCGGACCGGTGCCTTTGCCAACACGTCAAAAAGTATACACAGTTAACCGTTCTCCGCACGTAAACAACGACAGTAAAGAGCAATTTCAGTTAAGCACCTACAAGCGTCTGCTGGATATTTATTCTTCTACTTCAAAAACAATCGATGCATTGATGAAGTTGGAACTTCCAAGTGGAGTTGAGGTGGAAATCAAGGCATAAGTGTCATGAGATGGATTGCACTCTTGTTTTGTTTAACGGTTGGTATTTCAATCAATGCCAGCACGGATCGTGATCCCAAATGTGGTATATACAAAGACCGTCAGTTGTACTTAGGCGACAAAGGTGGTTGTTACTACAGAGCGAAAGGAAAAGACGGCAAGATGGCCCGAGTGTATGTCGATAAGAGTAATTGTAAAAACTGTAAATAATTTTAATCATTTATGAGCCTGGGTAGGCTCCTCTAAAAACAAACAAAATGAAAGGTATAATCGGAAAGAAAGCTGGTATGACCAGTATTTTTGACAACGGAAAGCACGTAGCAGTTACTGTTATTGAAGCTGGCCCTTGTGTTATCAGCCAAATCAAAACACTGGAGAACGATGGCTACTATGCTACCCAGTTAGCTTTTGACGATAAAAAAGAAAAACAAACCCCTAAGGCTCTTCAAGGGCATTTTAAGAAAGCAAGTTCAACGCCTAAAAGAAAGGTGGTTGAGTTTCGCGACTATGATTTTGGAAAGCAAGTGGGTGAACTGGTTACCGCTGATGTATTCACAGAGGGAGATGTGGTAAACGTAATTGGAACCAGCAAAGGAAAAGGCTTTCAAGGTGTTGTAAAACGTCATGGATTTTCCGGAGTAGGTATGGGAACGCACGGGCAGCACGATCGTCAGAGAGCTCCGGGTTCTATCGGTGCATCATCTGATCCATCTCACGTATTTAAAGGAGTAAGAATGGCCGGGAGATTAGGTGGAACAAGAGTTGAAACGCTTAATCTGGCTATTGTGAAAGTATTAGCCGACAAGAACATTCTTTTGATAAAAGGATCTGTTCCGGGTGCTATTGGTTCTTACGTGTTAATCGAAGGGTAGGTTCTGGTAAAACAGAAATCCCGATAAAGGAAAGTGAAAGTCCCTCTGATGTATCAGGGGGATTTTTTTTGTTACTGTTCTCCGAATTTTTGCCTCAGTAGTTTCATGAATAGTTTACAGGATTGCGATTGTGCATCCCATTTGAATTCAGACATCAGTTGATTGCGTACATAATCATTTGCGGTGCTGAAATCAGGCATCTCGTCAATTCGCTGGATGGCTGCGGAAAAAGCTGCGTTATCACCTTGAAACAACTCGTTTACTATCGCAAATCTTTTATTGAAGTCTATCAGTTGCTTAAGCGATTTAGCGCCTATTAACTGGTGCAGTTCACTGGTTGTTGCCTTTAACTTTTCGTTGAGCCCGGATTCTGACGTAGTGCTTTCATTTAAGCTACCCTTGATCTCTGTTTTATCAGGCTTACTTATAACAATAGGCTCTGAGGTTGATTCCAAGGCTTCTTCTTTTTGTGATTGAGTATGGATGAACACCGGTTCAGATACTTGCTGTATTTCCTGCCTGGCTGGAAACGAATCCAATGCTTTTGGGGTTGGTGATTTTCTTAATGATTCTAACTCGTCATACAAATTACGGAGATGCTGTAGCAGTAAATCATGCTCCAAAGTAGACAGGCTGGGGAAAGATGGCATGCGAGTCATGAAATTTATTTTCTCTGCTAATTCCAATACTTTTGAATTCATAAGATTTTATTTGCTTCACAAACATAACAACACTGGAGGCGGTGTTTGTGCAATTTGTAAACACCTATCTTTTAATAACGACAATAACCTTCGCAGCGTATGTTCATTGAGCCGGTTTCGGGAAAAGAAACAAAAGGATGGATTGAGGTCGTGTGCGGTAGTATGTTCTCCGGCAAAACCGAAGAGTTGATTAGAAGGCTGAAGCGTGCGCAGATAGCCAATAAGCGAGTGGAGATATTTAAGCCTCAGATTGATACCCGGTACCACGACACCGATGTGGTGTCTCATGATTCTAATTCGATACGCTCCACACCTGTAACTCATTCTGAAAACATATTACTGCTCAGTGAAGGAGTGGAAGTGGCCGGTATTGATGAGGCTCAGTTTTTAGATTCAGAATTGCCACGCGTTTGCGAAGCGCTGGCTCAAAAAGGTGTGCGTGTTATTGTAGCCGGTTTAGATATGGATTTTGAGGGTAAACCGTTTGGCCCCATTCCTCATTTGTTAGCCGTGGCGGATTACATTACGAAGGTCCATGCCATCTGCGTAAAATGTGGCGATATTGCACACTTCAGCTACCGCACATCCTCTGAGAAAGGAAGAATTCTTTTGGGGGAGTTGGAGAGCTATGAACCACGATGCCGAAACTGCTACTACAAGGCGGATAAAGCATGATTTTAACATCCCCTGAGTTCATTTGTCATGGAATTGTAAAAATCATTTGCAGAACACTATTTTTTGGTTTGATTTGCCACCCAATTTATTGGAAACATTATCTTCACATCATTAAAAATTTAAAAACAAAACTCAAAACATGAAAAAGTTATTTACGCTTTTTTGTCTGTTTGCTATGGCGTTGACAATGAACGCACAGCAAAACTACAGAGCGGTTGATCCATCTGTAAAATTCAAAACTACTGTAGCCTCTGAGGTGTCTAAGCGTCCGCACACTGCTACCGACCGTGCAGCCAGCTACGATGTTCTTCTTGATTACGATGGTATCGATGAACTGTACGCAACAGATGCCGGTTTCACTTATGCCCGCTTTATTTGGGATTTGAATAAAAGATGGCCTAATACAGAGTTCGCAATGGACTATGCTGCTGTTTTCTTCGACTCTTTGATGTATGCTGATGTGAATGGAGATATTACTTTCTTTCCTAAAGCTAAAACAACTGTAACGGTTGATAGCTTCGATGCTTTCTTTATCCACGTAAACAATACCGGAACTCCAGATACACTGAAGTTTACTGTGTTTAACACCGCTGCTGCTACACTTACCGGTACCGGTGCTGCTGAAGTGCTTAACACGCCTTCATTGTGGGATACTACAATCATCACTACCACAACAATTCCTTTGAACACTACTCAGTTCACTATTCTTACCTTCTACCCAAATATTACTCTACCACAAGGTCAATCTTTTGGTTTGAGAGTAGACTTTACCGGTGATACCACACACACTTTCCAAGTGCTTGCCGGTTACAGAGATGAGTGCTCTGATGCTTGTCAGGCTGAATTCTCTTATGCAGGTCTTAATACAGGATATTACCTGAACCTGACCAGCGGAACAAATAACTTCTCTGGATATTCTGGTCCTCTAGGTCCTAACGCTGTTTTCTACGACTGCGATCAGAGCGGTTCTTTCACAGTTGGCGGATGCGAAAACTTCCCAATCCAAAACTTGGTGTTCCCAGCTTACATCACAGCAAGTGTTGACTACGGTGTAGCAATTACTGCAGATTCACTTCGTGGTTGCCCTGGAGCCACTTTGACTTTGAATGCCAACGCATTTGGTTCTTCTGCTCTCCCTTACACTTACAGCTGGAATACTACACAAGGTACACTGACCAGCACTACAGATGCTGAAGTTGGTCTTATCATTGGTAACTCTAACGCTACTGTAACTGTAACTGTAACTGATGCTAACAATGCTACAACTACAGCTTCTGTTTTGGTTTCTTCAAGAGGTATCAATATCAGCATTACTAACCCTAATCCATTGACTATTAACTGTGGTTCTAACACAACTATTGCTACTCAAATCAGCGGAACTACAACTGGTAAAAACTATACCTGGAGCACTGGTGCATCCGGAGCTAACACAGCTACTCAATCTATCAATCAGCCTGGCAACTACAGCGTAACTGTTACCAACAACTCTGGTTGTTCAGCATCGGCTTCATTAGCTGTGCAATATCCAGGTGGTTTGACTAACAACGTTAACTTTAACCTGCCACCAAGCCCGGTTTGTCAAGGTGCAGCGCAAACTTTCAACAATACTTCTGCCAGAACTAACGGATGGAGCTACCTTTGGACATTTGGTGATAATAACACCGGATTCTCTGAAGATGGTGTGAATACTTATGCAGCTGCTGGTTCTTACAGCGTAAAACTGGAGCAAGATAGTGCTGGTTGCAAATTCACATCACCTACCAAAACCATTACTGTTTTACCAGCTACAAACGCTGCTTGCTTAAACAGTGTAAACGATATCACTTTCAGCAATGCTATCAGCATGGTTCCAAACCCAACTACCGGTAATGTAAACATTACTGTAAATGCAGTTGAAAACAACGTATCTGTTAAGTTGTATAACATTATCGGTTCCGAACTGAAATCATTCTCTACTCAGGAAGTATCTTCTACATTCAGCCGTAGCTTTGATTACAGCGACCTTCCAAGTGGCGCATACCTGGTAAAAATCCAGAGCGGAACTAATACTGCAATTAAGCGTTTGACTATTCAATAAGCTATTGCTTCACATACGAAAAAGCCCTCCCGATACGGGAGGGCTTTTTTTATTTAAATAGCACAAAATTATTTTTGAGAACTGTTATGAGACGAAAACCATCCGGCACATTACTGCAACGTTTTGTGGAATACAATGCTGTGCATAGGTTGGCTTCCACAAAAAAACGAACATTGCTTGCAGTAAGCGGAGGATTAGACTCTGTGGTAATGATGAATCTCTTTAAATCAGCAGGTTTTCCGTTTGCAGTAGCACATGCCAATTTTCAATTGCGTGGAGAAGATTCAAATGCTGATGAGGAGTTTGTGAAAAGTTTGGCGAATCAATTCGGAGCAGCATTTTTTAGTGTAAAGTTTAATACAGACAAATACAAGAATGAAAATTCAGTATCGCTTCAAGTAGCTGCCCGAAAACTTCGCTACGAATGGTTTGAACAGATATTAAATACGGCACGATCATCGGAAATGCCGTTGATAAATATTGCTACCGCCCATCACTTAAACGATTCAATTGAAACTGTTTTGTTGAATCTTACGCGAGGTACTGGGGTGCGAGGACTCAGGGGTATTCCAGAGCGAAATGGCCATGTTATTAGGCCATTATTGTTCGCTTCCAGAAGTGAGCTTGAAGATTATGCTCAACAAAATGGTATCGTGCACAGAGAGGACAGTTCTAATGCTACTGACAAGTATGCGCGAAATAAAATTCGCCATCATGTGATTCCTGTTCTCAAGGAAATTAATCCCTCCCTGGAAAATACTTTATCATCCAGCATTCAGATTTTTTCAGAACTGGCGGATTTGTATGTGCGTAAACAGCAGATAATCCAACGTAATTTATTTATTGAAAAGCAAGGAGAACTGTTTATTCCAATACGAAAGTTAAAGAGCATAAATCATGTAGCTTCTATATTATATGAGCGACTCAATGAATTTGGTTTTAATGCCTCGCAGGTGGATGATTTACTATCAGTAATTGACTCACAACCCGGCATTCAGTTTTGTTCTGCTACACACCGAATTATTCGCGATAGGAAGTTTTTTATACTGACCCCTGTATCGGGAGTGCAGCCTTCTTTAACAGTGGTAGAAAAGGGTGTGGAGTTAATTCAGGTAGGTAATTATTCATTTTCATTTACCCTTTCCAGTGCACAAGATGTAAAAGTGAAGTCAGCAAAGCAGTTTGCATTTGTAGATGCTGCGCTGGTAAATTTTCCGGTCGTAATTAGACCGTGGAGAGCAGGCGATTATTTTTACCCATTCGGTATGAAATTAAAAAAGAAGAAACTAAAAAAGTTTTTTACCGATGAGAAGATTCCATTACATGAAAAAGAAAATGCATTGGTAATGGAATTCGATGGCAAAATAATATGGGTATGTGGCCACAGGTTAGATGAGCGCTTTCGTGTAACGGATAAAACTAAGACCGTACTGAAGATTGAACTCTCCTGAGTTTTTTTGTGCTTCTGTTTGTATAGTTATCCGATAATACACTGATGTTACCATCAACTTCTAAGATGGCTAGGTCTACTTCCTCAATATCTTTCACTCCATGTTCTCGCACAGATTCCTGTAGTTCTTGTAAGGTAAATCCAACAGATTCTAAATTTCTTTCCAGCACTTTCCCTTTGTAAATGAGCATCACCTCTTTCCCCTGTATGATTTTAGCGAGCGAGGGAAACTTGCGAAGCAAAAGTTTGAAGAGATAATTGATTACGAAGAGCCCGGTAGCTGCCGCCATGCCTCCGGCAAGCGTGGTATCTTCGCCCACCATTGCATTTTGAACACTGTTACTAATGAGTAAAATAAAAACGAGATCAACTACAGAGAGTTGTGCCAATTCTTTTTTTCCAAAAAGTCGAATTGCCAGTAGGATGAATAAATAAACAGCAATTGCCTTGGCCGCAACAATTAATAGAGAGGTGAAGATTACTGTCATAAATCGCTAAGCAAAGTTTTTTAACCAATAATGCGTGCAAGCGATTCTCCATACCAATCCGGCTTTCGATATGTCTCCGGAGCGATAGTTATTGACCAGTTTTATCAGTTCTTCTTTTTTCATCCAATCGAATCGGGAGTAATCTATATCGAGTAAAAAGGTAAGCGGACCATTGAGCCACTTTACCTCACCGGGTGTTACGAAGCCCTTCTTATCCTTTCTTTCGTAGACTCTTTGCGGCAGTACATCTTTCAGGCTTTCGCGCAGAATATATTTTGTTTCAGCGCGCGAATTGATTTTATCTTCACTATGGAGGGTGAATGCAAACTCAGCCAAATGATGGTTGAGGAATGGAACACGACTCTCCAGCGAAAAAGCCATGGAGTTTCGATCCTCGTAATGGAGCAGTGGCTGCAATGTAGTGTTAAAGAGAAGGTGATAAAGAAAGTTATTGAACTTGTCACTTGTTTTTGTTTCCAAGTCCAAATCGGATGCTGGTGCCATCAGATATTTATTGAGTTGCGACAGCTCCAGATTATACATTCTTTTTTCGTTGCTGAACGCACTTACCACACTTCTAAGTAGAAAATCTCTTCTGCGTTTTGCCGAAAAGTTTTCACGTTCGCTTAATGCATGAAGCAAATTATTCGCTTTCAACCATTGAAAAGATGAAATGTGTTGACCAATAATGCGGTAGAACGAATGTAGATACCCACCAAGCATTTCATCACTTCCCTGTCCATCTATCACCACGGTTACACCTTCGCTTTTGGCCAACTTCATGAGGAAATAGTGCGAAATGTAAGAAGAGCCCAGAACAGGGGTATCCGCATGATATGCCATGTGGTGAAAATGATCGCTGATTTCTTGTCCGGTGGGCGTATAATAATACGGCACCAGGTTGGGGTATTTATTCACTACATCTCTTACAAACGGACGCTCGTCAACTCCATCTTCAAAGTAGACCGTAAAGGATTTTAGTTTGCTTTCGGGTAGTAGTTTACTATACATGCCTGAAATAGCGGATGAATCTAAACCACCGCTCAGGCAGGTGCCGTTGGGCACATCGCTGCGTGCATGTAGCCTTACAGAATCACTAAACAGTGTGTAAAATTTTTCTTTCTTTTCTTCAAATGATAGTGCAGGTGTCTGCTTCGAAAAATCAATGTCCCAGTATTTATATTGTTGAATAGTTCCATTTTGCCACACCAGATTATAGGAAGGTTCCAGCGATTTTAGTGTTGCATAAAATGTTTCCTGTTGAAATCCGGTCCAGGCTATTTGCAATCCGCGATTTATTTGCTCACGATTAATATCCGCACAGAAATGTGGTAATGTTTTTAGCGCTTTATATTCTGAACCAAAATAGAGGTGTTGACCTCGCGTGTAATAGTAGAAAGGCTTAATGCCAAACCGGTCGCGACTACAAAAGAGTTTTTTCTGAGTTTTATCCCATAAGGCAAATGCCCACATGCCCATGAATTGTTCAACACAACTTTCTCCCCAGTATTTATACGCTGCACAAAGAACCTCCGTATCGCCCTGTGTTCTGAAACTGTAGCCTTTTTGTAAGAGAATTTGCCGAACTTCTATGTAGTTGTAAATCTCTCCGTTAAAGGCCACTACTACATCCTGGTATTCGAATGGCTGATTAGCTTCATCGCTGAGGTCAATAATCTTCAGCCGATTGTGACCCAGCGCAACGGGTCCATCAATATAAACACTAGAATCTTCCGGGCCCCGGTGAACAATCTGTTTCAGCATATCAAATGTCATGGTGTGCATGACATCTGCAGACAGTTGAGAATCAATAAAACCGGCTATACCACACATGTGGAGCGAAAATAAAAAAGCGCGAAAGAAACTTTTCGAGCTTTTTTATTTATTGAAACGATAGGTGGTTAATAGCCATCGCCATCTATCAAATTGCCAAGCCCACCTAGCAAACTGCCTTCTTCTTTTCGCCCTCCTGTTTGTGGTGCATATTGAATGATTCTAGAGGCTAAGCGCGAAATAGGCAAAGTTTGCAGCCACACTTTGCCGGGACCACGTAACACAGCAAAAAAGAAGCCTTCGCCTCCAAATAATGTGTTGCGAACGCCACCAACCATCTGGATATCGAAATCTACATCTTTGGTATAAGCCACCACACATCCCGTGTCAATATGCAGTACTTCGCCCGGCTGTAATGTTCTTTCAATGATGTGACCACCGGCATGCACAAATGCCAAACCATCGCCCTCTAACTTTTGCATGATAAAACCCTCGCCACCGAATAAGCCTGTGCCAAGCTTTTTCTGCCATTCAATACCTACGCTTACACCTTTTGCTGCACACAGAAAAGCATCTTTCTGGCAAACTATTTTTCCGCCCATGTGCATTAAGTCCATAGGTATAATTTTGCCCGGATAGGGAGATGCAAATGCTACGCGCGCTTTACCACTACCGCCATGTGTAAATGCTGTCATGAACAGGCTTTCTCCTGTCAGAAGCCTTTTACCGGCATTTAAAATTGAGCCGAATATGCCCTGGTTTTGCTTGCTGCCATCGCCAAAAATTGTTTGCATTTGCACCGGCTGGTCCTTATACATAAATGCACCGGCTTCCGCTACTACGGTCTCTTGCGGGTCAAGCTCAATTTCTACACACTGCATTTCTTCGCCAAAAATACGGTAGTCAATTTCATGGTTTGTTCTCATGTTTGTTTTTTTGATTGTTGAGGATGGACGAAATTGTCCAATCGGATATTTTATGAATTGAAAAATTAATAATCGGATCGACCATCTCCAATAATGTAGTGCACTCCGGCCAATAGGCCGACTCTGAAATTGTAGCTAGGCGTATAATCCGAATCGTTTTGGCTATACCAATAGCGCACTTTTTTTGTATTGATATCCAGAAAACCCTGATAAACAGATAAGCCGATATCAAAGTATAGATTGTCATTCGCGTAGAGTTCTACCCCGCCTTGAATGGCAAAACCCATATCGAAACTGTTAAACTTTTCTTTGGCGCTAAAGACGGTATCAGCATAGAAGTTTTCAGCAATGAAAACCTCTTCTTTAGCAGTAGTTCTGATTCCGAATTGCGGACCGAAGGTTACAAATGCTTTGGCTACATACCCCTTTGTGCTAACAAACTTAGCCATGATGGGAATTTGAACATACGACAGCCTTACATTCCGCTTTACATTTACCCTATCGCCTCCTGCGCCAAAAGTGCCTTGCGGTATGACAGCTGGCCCCACAAAATTGTCTTCATATTTTTGACCGGTGGAATTGTATTGTGCTTCTAACTGTAAACTCCAGTTTTTGTGAAAACCATATCCCAGACAAATGCCACCATTTCCGCCCCAGGTTGCTTTATAATCCATTTCGGAACTGCGAACAAAAGGTTCGGCAAAAGGGGCTAGCGTACGGTAATTATGTTGCGGAAAAATCATGTTGAAATTAAACGCGCCCGATGCTCCCAAGTGAAAACCTCTTTGCGAAAAGGCGGTAATAGATACCCAGCTTACTATAATGGATAGGATAAATTTCTTCATGGTTTCCCTTTATTTACGCTGCAATTATCCGAAACTTAGGTAAAATAAAAGTGAAAATTTTTCATCGCATTAAGCATTTCTTTCGGTATCTGTGGGTGGCGCAATCCAAATACTATATCCACTCCCCGTTTGTTTATCAATTTTACTTAAACGTATTGGAGCGCAAACCAGATGTAGCCATTGATAGAATTAACGCAGGCAGGTCGTTTTTGGCTAAGAGCAAAGATTTTATTTATCAAACGGATTTGGGAACAGGTAAGAGTCACCAGCGCAAGTTATCTATGTTGGAGAGTCAAGTGGCGGTCAGGCCCAAATATGGTGAAGTTTTGTTCAGATTGGCAAGGTACCTTAAGCCGGAAAATGTAGTTGAATTAGGCACCTCTGTTGGCATTAGCTCAGGCTATCTTGCATTAGGGAATGATTCCGCTAAGGTTATAACGCTGGAAGGGAGTAAGGAACTGACAGCGCAGGCCCGTTTATTTCATCAGTTTTTGAACGTTAGTAATGTAACGTATTTGGAAGGTAATATTAATAACACGCTACCCGAATTGTTAGCAGATTTAAAACAAGTTGACCTTGCATTCATAGATAGCAATCACAGCAAGCAGGCCACCTTAAATTACTTTGAATCTTTCCTTCCGTATGTTCACAGTAATAGTGTTCTTGTTTTTGACGACATATACTGGAGCGCAGAAATGACCGAAGCTTGGATGGACATAAAAAAACATTCAGACGTTAAGCTCACGCTGGAAATTTACCAATTCGGAATTGTTTTATTTAGGAAAGAAAACGTAGAGAGAGAGAGTTTTACACTCCGATACTGACTACTTTTCAAAGAGGTTCGCAATCATCTGAATGATGCTGATATCGAAAAGGTAGTAAGGTAAGGCGATAACTGTAGCCCAGAAAAGCATGGACATAATCATCGAAACCAAAATTTTCTTTTTGTCATGTGTCAATGCCAATGCAAAAAATACACCGACAGGAATGGATAAAAGTATAGGAGTGAGTGCTGCTATGCCACCTAATCCAAATCGTTGCTTTACTTTAATCAGGAAACGGTTGCTACGGGTAAACTTCTTACCAAATTTATTGGGGTAAGTGCGAACCATATAATCTTGTATGAAACTTCCGAGGTAGGTGAACAACACAATTCCTAGGATGCCACCCATAATGTTGGCAAGCGAACCGCCAATACCCAGTTCCGCTTCCATTGCGGTAAAAGTGCCCATGGAGAACTTTATGATGGAACCAAAGAATACAATAACAGACTTTAGAAAATTTTCCATTTAAACTACACCGTGTTTCATGTGGCGGCTACAAGTATAACGTAAATGAAATCCATTTTGATTCATTTTTCAAAAAATAGTGGTGTCATTTTGGTTAAAATTTCGAGTTCTCATTTTAGGCTAATCTAAAAAGTAGGGGGTATTTCACTCCTGAAGTGCCCATTCATTTGCACTTTAGATTTGGTGGTTTCCGCTGCCTCCAGCATAGGGATTAGTTTCTGCAAATGCTGAATAATGAAATATTGCCTCGCCTTTTCGCTGCTTGCCGACAACAGACGGTATTGGTCTTCGGGGCTCATAGCAATGTATGGAACAATATCGTAGGACATGGGATTTTTGAACTTACTGAAAACTTCAAAACCGGTCCCTAAAATTTTATGCAGCTCCGCCATTAAATCAATGATGGTTGGGTTGAGCATTTGCGTATCGAACGGCAGGTGAGGCACTTCATAAACTATAGCAGCTGAATACAGCTTGCCGGGCACTTCACGAATCAACTCAATCAACTTAAAAATCTTTTGTCCTTCGGTTTTTATGTCCATTTCGCCATTGGCGTATGTGTGCGATATCTCACTCAGTTTCATTTCCGTACCAAACTCGTTCAATACACCTTTATGAGATGATGGAATGCCAAATGGTTTGTTCTCGGCCATGCATTCTTGAATCAATTCTTTGTATCTGGGCTCGAAAATGTGCAGGTTCAGTTTTTGACCGGGGTAAACCACCAGGTCCAACGGAAAAATGGGAATAAACTTGGTCATTTTTGGTGCATATTGCTTAATAATGTTCTGTAATAGGCTAAAAAAACTTTGGAATGGTAAAGTAATAAAACACTATTTTCATTGAAAGAAACGATTATGAAAACGATTTTTCTTTTGCTTGGTTTTACCTTTACCGTTTATTCTCTTTCTGCTGTGTCTACCGGTCAGCTCATTGGTCAGGTAGTAGATAAGCATACCGGACTGCCGGTGCCATTTGCCGAAATTATCTTTGAAAACAAGATGGATAAAGTAGTGATTGTTGCCAATGAGAATGGCCATTACTATGCCGACCATCTGCCCACCGGCCGCTACCAGATGCGGATTTTTTTTAATCAAAGAACCTTTGTAATCAATAAGGTGCAGGTTTACGATAACTATACCTCAGAAATTGATATCCCGGTGAGTAGCGATGCTTCCCTATCCGAGTCGGTGGAGTTGAATGTGTTTCCTAATCCCATGAGTTCCGCTTCTGGCACCGATATAAAACTCAGGAACAGCAATAATCACCAACCCACACAATCGCTGGCCGATGCATTGTCCTCTCATGCAGGGGTAGATGTAAGAAACGGCAAACTGTTCATTAAAGGGAGCGACCAGATAAAATACTTTGTGGACGGCACCCCCGTTTTAGGCCAGCCTACAATTGGCAGAATTTGGTAATTCCCATTCTTGCCGACTTAAACTCGTTTTTTCGTTTGGCAGGATTGCATCATCCATTTTCATATTTTTCGCTCATGATTACCAGAATTGTAAAGATGACCTTTGCTCCCGAATATGTGGATGATTTTCTAAACAAGTATAATGAAAGGAAGCATCAAATAGCGGCATTTGACGGTTGTAAGGGTGTTACCTTGCTGCGGGATATCGATAATGCATGTATTTTTTTCACTTACAGTAAGTGGGATACTGTGGAGCATTTGAATGCATACAGATATTCCGATTTGTTTGTTGATACCTGGGATTTTGTGAAGATCTTGTTTGCAGACAAGCCCGAAGCATGGAGTGTAAAAGATGTGGAATAATAAGCCATGGGGGTAGTTGTTGCCTTTGATTCATTAATTAGTTTCACCGCTCAAAATTTACAAAACAATGGCATATCTTTTTACCTCAGAATCTGTATTGGAAGGTCATCCGGATAAAGTAGCTGACCAGGTATCAGACAATTTGATTGATTATTTCTTGGCCTACGACCCAAGTTCAAAAGTAGCCTGTGAAACGCTGGTTACTACCGGTCAGGTTATATTGGCGGGTGAGGTTAAGTCCAGTGCCTATCTGGATGTGCAGGAGATAGCTCGCGAGGTTATTCGTGAAATAGGCTATACTAAAGCAGAGTACATGTTTGATGCTAACTCTTGCGGCATTCTTTCGGCTATTCACGAACAATCTTCGGATATTAATCAGGGAGTGGAACGTAAAAAACCTGAAGAGCAGGGTGCCGGAGACCAAGGTATGATGTTCGGTTATGCGTCTAAGGAAACAGATAACTACATGCCCTTGCCTCTTGAGTTGGCGCATACCTTGCTACGCGAATTGTCTGCCATTCGCAGAGAAGGAAAAACGATGAAATACTTGCGTCCGGATGCCAAGAGCCAAGTGACCATTGAATATGGTGACGATAAAAAACCTATTCGTATTGATGCTATCGTTATTTCTACACAGCATGACGATTTTGATAAAGACGCGGTGATGCTGAAAAAGATTAAGGATGATGTGATAAATATTCTTATTCCTCGGGTGAAAGCAAAACTTCCAAAGCGGGTTCAGGCGCTTTTTGGGTCCTCCATTAAGTATCACATAAATCCTACTGGTAAATTTGTTATTGGAGGGCCGCACGGGGATACAGGCCTCACTGGTCGCAAAATAATAGTGGATACCTATGGCGGAAAAGGTGCACATGGTGGTGGTGCATTTAGCGGTAAGGACCCAAGTAAAGTAGACCGTTCAGCAGCTTATGCTACGCGTCATATTGCCAAACATCTGGTAGCTGCCGGAGTTTGTGACGAGGCGTTGGTGCAAGTGGCTTATGCCATTGGTGTAGCACAGCCTGTGGGTCTTTTTGTGAATACTTATGGCACCTCAAAAGTGAACCTGAGTGACGGAGAAATAGCGGCTCGCATCTTAAAAATGAAAGAGTTTGACCTGCGCCCTTATTTTATTGAGAAGCGTTTTAACCTTCGCACACCTATCTATAAAGAAACAGCAAGTTACGGCCATATGGGTCGCCCAAGCAAAGAGGTTACAAAGGTGTTTAACAAAGGCAAGAAAAATGAATTGAAAGTAAAAGTAAAGTTGTTCCCATGGGAAGAACTCAATGCAATTGCTGAAGTAAAGAAAGCCTTCAAAATAGCCTAATCAATAATCATCGTTTCAACAAAAAATTAACCGGCTCATCATTAAAGATGGGCCGGTTTTGTTTTTACATTTGGAATCTAAATCAATCCTACTTTATATGAATCCATTTACACCTGAGCACAATCTGCTACGCGAATCATTCCGTAAATTTGTAGAACGTGAAATTACCCCCCACGTTAAATACTGGGAGGAGAATAATATTTGCGAGCGGGAGGTGTTTAAGAAGATGGGAGAGGAGGGATTCTTCGGAGTTTCATTTCCGGAGGCTTATGGCGGTAGTGGTATGGACATGTGGGCAGCTGTAGTGGTGAGCGAGGAACTTTCCAAAGCAAATGTGGGAGGTCTGGCTATGTCCTTATATGCACATACGTATTTGCCACTTCCCGTTATCAACGCAATTGGTACCGAGGAGCAAAAACAGAATTATTTGAAACCAGCACTGAAAGGCGAAAAAATAGCCGCATTAGGAATCACCGAACCAGGTGCCGGTTCCGATGTAGGTGGAATTAAAACCACTGCCGAAGATAAAGGCGACTATTATCTGGTAAATGGATCTAAGATGTTTATCACTAATGGCACCCTGGCGGATTTTATTGTATTGGCGGTACGCACGGGTGAGGGGCACAAGCTTTCGTTACTTTTGTTTGATACAAATACTGAGGGATTCTCCGCTGTTCCTGTTACCAATAAGTTAGGGATGCACACGAGTGATACCGGACAATTGTTTTTTGAAAATTGCAAAGTGCCCAAAAGTGCTTTGCTGGGTGAAAAGGATTTCGGGTTTTATTACATCATGAGCAATTTTCAGGAAGAGCGACTCATCGCTTCGGTTACAGGCACGGCTTCGGCACAGAATAATCTCGATAGGGCAAAACAGTATATGCACGAGCGCGAAGCCTTTGGCAGACCAATTGCTAAGTTTCAGGTTTTGCGTCATAAGATTGCCCAAATGGCAATTAAAGTGGAAGCGTGTCGTTCACTTTCCTACCGCGCAGTATCCGAGTTTATAGAGCATGGTCCTGGAGCTTACAAGATTATCTCTATTGCAAAAGCGTATGTTTGCGAGGAAGCATTTAATGTAGCCAATGATGCTTTACAGATACATGGCGGATGGGGGTATATGGAAGACTATGGAGTGGCTCGTTCTTTTCGCGATTTACGCTTGCTAACCGTGGGTGCCGGCACAACGGAAATTATGCACGAAATTATCAGCAAGATTGAGATGGATGAAGTAAGACACGACAAGCAAATTGCCAAACGCGGCTAATTGGAACTTGTCAGAGAATCTAGTTGTATTCGTTCATCAGTTTTGCCACCACTACTTGATCTATTGGAAGCGAGATTTCCTTTTCTTCAGCTAAATCACGGATGGCTACCCAGCGGAATGACTCCGCTTCTTCTCCGACTTTAACGGTAAAGTCAAATTTTTTATCGGATATAGTGATATGTCTCCAATCAGCTGATTCTGCTTTATAGTAAATGCTGATAATCTGGCTTTCGTTGTCAAAGTAGGATTTCTGAAAAAAATCGGTCGTATAAAAATGCTCTTTTATTGCTACGTCAATACCGGTCTCTTCCTTAAACTCGCGTGCAAGACCTTCTCGGGTTCCTTCACCCAACTCTAGCCCTCCTCCCGGAAATTTAGTAGCGCGATTCCCATTTTTAAATACTTCATCAGCCACTAATATTTGCTCTCGGTCATTTATGAGCAGGCCATAAACTCTAACATTAAATCGCTGCAAATTGTGATTCATGCGTGCGATGATTAATACTTAAAGCCCAGGTTACTGCGTTTCCCTTCCGCTATCTTAAACTCCTTCAGGTCGTCCAGCGTCATTGTTTCCAGCATCTCTTTGGTGCGCTGATCTTTAGCCATAGAAGCTAAACGAAGGTTTTGGTTTTGCACTGCCTCCACTATGAGTTTTCTTATTTCGCGGGCATTACCAAAGTATTTATCGCGATAGTCAAAGATGGATTTGATGTATTTCTGCATGTAATCATAGGCCTCATTATCCATTCGTATGTTTTCCTGCTTGAGCAGTGCCAGCGCAATTTTGAAAAGTTCCTGTTCGTTGTAGTCGTGAAAGGTAAATGTTCTGTCAAAGCGAGAACGTAAACCCGGGTTGCTTTCCAGAAAGCGGTTCATTGGTTCTGTATAACCGGCAACAATAACAGCAAACTCACCACGGCTGTCTTCCATACGTTTTAGCAAAGTTTCTATTGCTTCGCGACCAAAATCGTTGCCTTCGCCTAAGGCATATGCTTCATCAATAAACAGTACACCGCCCTTGGCTTCTTTAATTCGTTCTTCTGTTTTGATGGCTGTTTGTCCTACATATCCTGCTACCAGGCCCTGTCTGTCCAGTTCCACCATTTGTCCTCGCTCCAGCAATCCGAGGGCTTTAAAAATCTTGCCCATGATTCGCGCCACAGTAGTTTTGCCGGTTCCCGGGTTGCCGAGGAATACGGTATGGAGTGAAAATTTATTCAAAACATCTTTGCCAATGTCGTGATAAAAACGAACCAGCTTAATGAGTTCGGTTACTTCATTTTTAATGTTGCTGATGCCCACCAGTGCATTCAATTCATCAAGTGCACTTTGCAGCAGTTTTTCGTTTACATTGATGTTGAATTTTCGTTTGCCTCTTTGCTTAAATACCAGTTCTATATCTTCTTTTTCGATGGTAGATAGCATGGTGCCGTCCAGTTCACGCAAGTCGGCACGTTTCATCAGACGAAGCCCCAGGTTCATTTTTGCTTCATCCAAAATTGAAATGGCATATCTGGCATTGCCGAACGTTTTGTCGCGGTTTCGGAATCCTTCCATCAATTGTTCCGACAGAAAGGCGTTTGCTTCTTCGGTCAGATGCACGTGTTTTTGAAAAGAATACTTTACAGCAATGGCATGTAGCTCGTCAGGCAAGTAATCTTCAAAGTGGAAATAGTTGGAAAACCTTGACTTGAGGCCCGGATTCGATTTTAAAAATACCTCCATTTCATGCGGATATCCTGCAACCATGATGGCCAAATCCTGAGAGCCATCGCTCATTTCCTTAATCAGTACTTCAATGGCCTCTTTACCAAAATCCTTAGAGTCATCGGCCTCCCGTGCCAATGAGTAAGCTTCATCAATAAATAGAATACCGCCTTTAGCTTCTTCAATGGCCTTTTTCACTTTAGGGGCAGTTTGCCCGATGTATTCGCCAATCAACTGCGATCGGTCTACCTCTTTTACATGACCTTTGGTAAGCAATCCCATACTTTTATAAATCTGCCCGAGCATTTTTACAACTGTAGTTTTGCTTGTGCCGGGATTTCCAGTAAACACCGAGTGGAGATTGATACGTTCAGAGTCTTTGAATCCTCTTTCTTGCCGTAGCTTGAGAAAGTTGAGATAATCGATGTGATTTTTCACTTCCTTTTTTAACTCCTCCAAGCCAATGAGTTCGTCCAGTTTTTTCACATTGGCATCCAAAGACTCATCCGGTGCCGCAGGAGGAGAGGAGGTGAGCGTGGCTACATTTCCGCTTTGTGTGGTTATCTCAACATCGCCTTCTTCTTCTTCCTCGGCAGTAGGTAAGTGAAGCACGGCAATGACCGTATCCATAAAGACAATCTCCAGACGGTAATTGCTGTCTTTCCAGGTGCCGGGAATGTCGTTTCCCCAGCCTTCGTTAAAGAGGAAGGTCTCACCCTCTTTTCCTGCTTCAATCTTCCGGAATCGCTCAATGCGGGCTTTCAACAATCCGGAGGCATTATACCAGTTAAAGTAGATCTCGCAGTTCCAGTCAATGTTTATCTTGTTTCTAATCTTGAATTCAGCATATAAATATTGCGTTTCATTCCGGCTGATTACTTTGAGGTATATTTTGTTTTCGTCATTCACTGCATTGTAATCGCCAGTAAAGAAGCGAACGCTTTCAATGTCAAAATAAGGGTTATGATCCTGTGATACTTTTCCTATATCTTCAACATAGAATCTTTTAGTGCCAATAAGCTCATTGTCAATGTAGGCCTCCCAACTATATTCTCCTTTATTCCAGAATGATCCCGGAGTGGCCATGCCCCAGCCCTTGTTGATATATACAACATTTTCGTCCAGTCTGATTTTACGTTTCTCATCTTGTGAACTCAGTTCTTTTTTGATGCCATCAATATGGGAGAAAGCTTTAAGTGTAACAGTCGTTTCCCAGTCCTGCTCATCAAACAGTTTATTGTAAAAAGCAATCTCTGCACTGATGTAGGTGGTTTCACTTTTGTCAAATACCGTTCTGTATTCGCGTGTTCTGTTGGCCAACCATTCATCGGAGGCGAAAACACGGAGTGTCTTGAATTTATAGTTTTTATAGGCCATAGGTCGGACTAATTAGTGAGGAAGCTCGCCAGAGAGCTGAGCTTATTGTGTCATGAAAATAGTAAGCCAACGATTACACCAACGAAAAAATACACACATACATATGTATCAGACGTAAAAATATGTGAAAAAGTTGATTGCAGTTTTGTGTGTAAACAATTCAGGTTTTACACCTGTTATGGACTCCATTATCTGAAGCTTCGAAATTTTTAAAGATAAATTGAAACAAAAGAATTGTCCTTGCCGTAAAGGCTAATGTCCGATGCAATTGGAACCTGCAAAAGACAAATTGGGACAACCGAGAAAGAAGGAACATTAACGAACAAGCTAAAATCGGTTACTATGAGAGTCCTAATCACTACACTATTATTTGCAGCATTGTCTGCAAACCTGTTTGCCACACAGGACAAAAAGACGTTGAAAATTCAACTTCAGGCAACAAGTGGAAACATAGATCAAACCACTATCTACTTTGATCAGGCCATACAACCTGCATATAATTTTCAGGAGGATGCCCAAAAGATATTCAGCGGTGTAGCCGGCAAGCCGGAATTGTTTTCGGTTACTGCCGACAACATTCAATGCAGCAATAATGGGTTTGGTACACTATCGAGCACAGAAATCGTTGCCTTGGGATACGATGTAGATGCATCGGGCACATTTACGATTACTGCCGCACAAATAGACAATTTTGACCCCACTTCTATTATTCGCCTTGAGGATACCCAAAGCGGTACTTTTACAGACCTTCGATTGGGTGGTGCTCAGGTAACATTAAACGATAATGATGCAACGACCGGTCGTTTCTTTATCCATGTAACACGTCCCGCTATTTTCAGTTCACAAAATTCAGGATGTCTAAACAACGATGGAATTGTGAATGCTGATTTGGATAACAGCGCGAGCTGGACACTTGTAAATCTGTATGATGCATTCAACAACCCTGTAGGTTCATTTACCAATGTATCCGGACAGTTTAATTTCAATTCTCTTCCGGAGGGCGATTACCATTTGGTTATGGCTTTTGGTTCTTACACTACTACCAAAGACTTTCATGTAAGTGGCAACTATGTGGTAGCCGACATTGATGCAAGTGCATTCAGCGTGGAAACGATGGAAGAAATCAATTTTTATTCTCTGGCCACCAACTCTAATCAATTTGAATGGGATTTTGGTGATGGAACATTAATCATTGGTGTAGCTAATCCATCTCTTTCTTATTTGACACCTGGAGTTTACACCGTAAGTATGAGAGCTTCGAACCAGGCTGGTTGCTCAGATAATGCCAGCGTAACAGTAACGGTAGCCGACAGAGCCTCTGCCATCCAGGATGACGTAAAAGAAGCAGCAACAGTAATCGCTTATGGAAAAACCGTAAAAGTGAATATGACCGAAGATATTTCTTCTGGTGCACAAGTTGAGATTTTTAACCTCCTTGGACAGCCGGTTCATCAATCAGTAACCAGTCAACAACAATCAGTCATAGCACTGGATAACCAACCGAACGGATACTATCTGGTATCGGTTAAAAATGGAGAAGCGCAAACCACAAAAAGAATATACGCAGGTAACTAAAACTCAAATTACTCATAGTTTCATCGAAGGCCCGTCTTGGACAGACGGGCTTTTTTATTTCTGTTTTGGTTGATTCCGGCTTGATATTGCCTGCAATTCCCGGTTTTTTTAACAAAGCAACTGCAGAATGTAACATTTTGGATTCCCGAAGCGTAACAATACCCATGACAGAACTGAAGGCCCTGTCAGCGTATTAAAAAAAGGAACCGATATGAAAAAAATTACACGAGCATTTTGCTTAGTGACATTGTTAGTCGCAATTGCCGAGATTGCATCAGCGGTCACCATCTCTGAAACACATTCGCATGTTACCTGATCACTGTTACAGATTTTTCAGGTGCCACAGGCACTCTTTCTGTGATTATTACACAGCCCAATGCCATTATAACATCAGCTGCAGTTACCAATGTATCTTGCGGAGGTGGCAATACCGGAGCTATTAACCTATCGGTGATTGGTGGAACCCCCGGTTACAACTATACCTGGAATGATTTTGTAACTACGGAAGATCGCTCTAACTTAACTGCAGCAGTATACTACTGCACCGTAACCGATGCGAATGGTTGTGTGAAAGTTGATTCAGTGAACGTAACACAGCCATCCGGTATGGTGCTTTCCAGAACTATAACTAATGTAACCTGTGGTAGCGGTGCCAATGGTGGTATTAATCTAACTGTTCAGTTTGGTACCGGTCCTTATTCTTATTTGTGGAGTGATGGTGCTGTTACCGAAGATCGCTCAGCCATCGCGGCAGGTAGTTATAATGTAACCGTTACGGATGCAGCAAGTTGCACTGCTACTATTTCTGCAACTGTTACACAATCTGGAGGTGGAATGGCTGTAAATACCAGCAGCATTCAACCCGCTTGTTTTGGTGGTAGCACCGGTAGCATTACCGTAATAAATGTGGTAGGCAGTGTGGGTCCTTATACTTTTAAATGGAGCGATGGACCTACTACGCAAAACAGAACAGGTGTAGCAGCTGGTTTATACGTGGTAACTGCCACATCTACTACTGGTTGCACGGCATCCGCTTCCGTAAATCTGGGTCAGCCAACAGCCATTAATATCACATTAGTTCCAATTCCAATCCCTTGCTATGCAGGGAATAATGGTGCTATTAACACAACCGTAACCGGTGGTTCATCTCCTTATAGCTACAACTGGGGTGGAGGGGTTATTACCCAAAACAGAACAGGGCTTGTGGCCGGCACCTATACGGTTACAGTAACTGACAGCAAAGGATGCACAAAGGTAGCTTCTACTATTATAACACAGCCAGTACAATTAACTTCTAATGCTGTTCCATCTCCATTAGCCTGTTCCGGTGGTCCGACCGGGTCGGTTATCACCAGCGTAGCTGGCGGTGTAGGCCCTTATAGCTATAACTGGGGTGGCGGTATTGTAACACAAGACAGAATAAATGTAAATGCAGGCAACTATTCAGTAACTGTAACAGATGCCAACGGATGCACCTCTATGGCATCCTCTACTGTTCCGGCATACACTCCCATGGCTACCTCCTCCACGCAAGTCAATAATGTTTGTTTCGGAGGTAGCACCGGTAGCATTAACCTTACAGTTACAAACGGAAAATCACCTTATACATTTTTATGGAGCAACGGAGCTACAACGGAAGATATTGCTCTACTTTCTGCCGGAGCATATACAGTAACCGTTACAGACTCAAATGCATGCACCATTACGAGAACAGTGAATGTTACTCAACCCGGCCTTGGTATTAATATCAGTGCCACGGTAAATGATGTGAGCTGCTTTGGATGGAGCAATGGAAGTATAACAGTATCGGCATCGAATGGAAATTCACCTTATACCTACAACTGGGGCGGTGGAATTACCACGGCTAACCGAACCGGTTTGAGTGCCGGAAACTATACCGTGAGTGTAACCGATAACATTGGCTGCACGGCTTTATCTGGTATTATTACAGTGGCTCAGCCTTCTGCTATTTCTGTTTCTGCCACTGTAGTAAACGCCACTTGTTTTGGGGTTGTAAATGGTTCAGTATCCTTGGCCACAACAGGCGGCTTTTCTCCTTACACCTATGTATGGAGTAATGGTGCTACAACTCCTTCTATCACGGTGGCCGGTGGAACATACACCGTTACCGTATCCGATAACCATTCTTGCACCAGCTTGGCTTCCGCTACAGTAGGCCAGAATTCACAGATATCTATAGCTTCTGCAGTTGCTCATGTAACTTGTGCGGGTGGAAGCAATGGTGGTGTAAACGTGACCGTTTCAGGAGGCGTATCCCCGTATGCTTATAACTGGGGAGGCGGGATTACTTCAGAGGATAGAACATCGCTAGTAGCCGGAAATTATTCTTTGACCGTTACCGACAATGCCGGATGCACAGCGAGTTCCTCTTTTGTAGTAAACGATGGAGCATCCGTATCTGCATCATCTATTGTTACCAATGTAACCTGCAATAACGGTAATAATGGTGCTATCAATCTTACACCCTCCGGTGTAAATGCTCCATTTTCTTACAACTGGGGCGGTGGTATTACTTCCGAAGACCGATCAGGACTTGCCGCAGGTACTTATAATGTAACAATTTCTGATAATGCCGGTTGCTCTGTGGTGCACACTGCCAGCGTTAACCAGGCTACTTCATTGAATGTGGCGGCATCGGTAGTAAACGCAACTTGCTTTGGCGCTGCAAACGGTAGTATCAATGTAACGGTTACAGGAGGGAGTGCTCCTTATGCCTATAACTGGGGTGGTGGAATAACTTCTGAGGATAGAACAGCTCTTGCTGCTAATACCTACACCGTTACGGTAACTGATAATTTACTTTGCACCGCTGCTGTATCTTCAGTGGTTACACAACCAGCAATAGTATCAGCCACATCCGTAATTACGAATGTAGCTTGTGCTGGCGGTAGTAATGGTGCTATAGATATTACAGCTACGGGTGGCAATGGTGTTTATTCTTACAACTGGGGCGGAGGCGTTACGGTAGAAGACAGAACAGGACTTTCTGCTAATTCCTATACTGTGACTGTTACAGACGGTAACGCTTGCACAGGCACTCATACGGCAATCGTAATTCAGAATGCCAACTTAACAATCAGTTCAGTAGTAGTTCATCCTACTTGTTTTGGAGCCGGTAATGGTTCTGTTACACTCACTGTAGCCGGAGGAACTGCACCATATCAATTTAACTGGGGAGGTGGAGTTACTACACAAAACAGAACTTCACTTGTAGCAGGTTCTTATGCTGTTACGGTGACCGATAATTTTGGATGTTCAGGCACTCACTCAGCATCTGTAGTTCAACCTAATGCAGTTTCAGGAACGGTAGTAGTTACTAACGTATCATGCAATGGTAGCAGCAATGGTGCTATCAACCTGACTACAGTTGGGGGCACATCGCCTTATAGCTACAACTGGGGTGGAGGCATAATTTCAGAAGATAGAACAGGTCTTGCCTCCGGCTTATATTCAGTTACTATTTCAGATGTTAATGCGTGTTCAGCAACAGTGGCTGCTACAGTTGCACAGCCGGCAATTTTGTCCGTTTCTATTACAGCATCTGATGCTCTATGCAATGGTCAGAACTCAGGGTCTGCTGCGTCTGCCGTACTGGGAGGAACAACACCTTATGCTTTCGTATGGAATAATGCCTCGGTTACACCAAACATTACTTCCATAGGTGCCGGAAATTATTCGGTAACGGTAACCGATTTTAATTCTTGCACGGCTTCTTCTACAATAGTAGTTAATCAACCCAGCGCTATTTCTTCTTCAGTAGTGGCTAATCATCCATCTTGCTTTGGCTCATCAAACGGTAGTGTTGATTTAACGGTAAATGGTGGAACAGGTGCCTATACATATCTATGGAGTAACTCAAACGTTACCCAGGATTTGTTTAACGTAACAGCGGGTAACTATTCAGTAACTATTAGAGATGCCAACAATTGCACCTCCTTAAATAATGTAACACTTACCCAGCCATCTGCGATTGTTTTGAACCCAACTCAGGGTAATATTTTGTGCAGTGCTTCCAATTCAGGTAGCCTGGCCTTAGGCCCTTCAGGCGGAAGTGCTCCGTTTATCTTTAACTGGAGCAATGGAAATAACACATCGACCATTTCAAATCTATCAGCAGGAAACTATAGTGTGACTGTTTACGACAATAACTCCTGCAGCACTAGTCAGTCATACATCATTACCCAGTCTACTGCCCCGGCTGTAGCACTCAATAAAACAAACATTACCTGCAATGGGTTGACAAATGGCATTATCAACACAACGGTAAGCGGAGGAGCATCTCCATTCACGTATTTGTGGAATGACGGAGTTACAACAGCTAACAGAACCGGATTGGCCGTGGGTTCATATTCCGTAACTATTACAGGCGCTAATACATGTAGCGCATCAGCCTCCGCTACTATCGCTCAGCCAACAGCTATTGCATTGTCTACTACTAAGGTGAATGTATTGTGTAATGGCGCAAACACCGGAAGTGTTGATTTAACAGTAAGCGGTGGAACCTCGCCATACAACTATGCCTGGAGCAACGGTTGGGGAATACAAGATTTGTCGGGTGTAGCTGCCGGTAACTATACCGTTACTGTAAACGATGCTAATAACTGCAGCGCCACAACTGCAGTAGCTATAACACAACCATCGGCCATCTCTATTGGTGTTTCATTGAGCAATGTGTCTTGTAACGGTGGAAATAATGGAGGTATTACTACCTCCATTAGTGGCGGAAACGGAGGCTACACTTATTTATGGAGCAATGGAGCTACAGCACAGAATTTGGTGAATGGTCAGGCGGGTGTTTACACACTGAGTGTTACCGATGCGCAGAACTGTCTGGCTAGTTTAACTATGAATATTACTCAGCCGGCTGGCTTGTCACTTAGTTCGGTGAATACCAATGTTCAATGCTCCGGAGGCGCTGGCGGATCTGTAAACCTGAGTGTTAGCGGTGGTGCTCCTTCCTACAGCTATTTGTGGAGTAATGGTGCGGTAACTCAGGATTTGAATAATTTATCGAGTGGTAATTACACCGTAACCGTTACCGATGCCAATAGCTGTTCAGCTACACTATCGGCTTCTGTTACTTCTCCTACACAAATGAATCTTGCTACCGCTGTAACAAATGTTACCTGCAATGGAGCTAACTCCGGTGCTGTTCAACTTACCGTTACCGGTGGAGTGGCACCACTTTCTTTCGTTTGGAGCAATGGCGCGTCTACTCAAAATGTTGGGAATATTGCTGCAGGAAACTATTCTGTAACAGTAACCGATGGTTCCTCTTGCAATGCAACGGCCTCGGCTACTGTGGCTCAGCCTACTGCTATCCAGGTTTCTTCATCTGCTACAGCTGTTTCTTGTTTTGGTGGAAGTAACGGTACTATTCAAGTAACCGTTGCTGGTGGCACTCCGGGTGTAGGGAATGTTTATCAATATCTTTGGAATTCAGGAGAGTCAACTTCCTCTTTAACTAACAAAACTGCCGGTAGCTACACTGTGAGTGTTACGGATGCCGCCTCTTGTCAGGCTACAGCATCGGTTGTTGTAGGAACTCCAGCGGCCATTCAGATTGCAGAGACTCATACCAATGCGGATTGTAATGGTAACAGCACAGGTGCCATTAATGTTACTCTGTCTGGAGGAAACGGAGGCTTTACCTATGTATGGAGCAATGGGGCTACAACCGAAGATATTAATACTTTAAGTGCGGCTACTTACTCTGTTACCGTTACAGATTTAAATGCCTGCACAGCACAACGTTCCATTTCTATCACAGAGCCAGTATTGATGAGCCTGAGCGAAGTACATACCGATTTTGCTTGTGCTACGCAACAGGGAGCGGTTAATCTAACAGTAACTGGTGGCACAGCTCCTTACTCCTTCGTTTGGAGTAATAGCGCAAACACAGAGGATGTTGCTAACCTTTCTGCCGGTAATTATGATGTGGTAGTTACCGATATCAATGGATGCAATCAAACACTATCTGCGACTATACAAGCTATTCCGGCACTTTCAACCACTATAAGCCACACAAATCTGACTTGTTTTGGTGCTACCGGAGCTAGCATTGATTTATCAGTTTCCGGTGGAAGTTTGCCCTACAATTATGTATGGAGTAATAGCGCCAGCACCGAAGATATTAGTGGACTTAGCGCAGGAACATATGATGTAATAGTGACTGACGCAATGAACTGTGTTACGTCCAATTCAGCTACTATTACCCAGCCGGCATCTATTTCTGTGAACTCTGTTAAAAGTGATATCTCTTGCTTTGGTGGGAATAATGGTAGCATTCAGATAAATGTAACGGGCGGAACCTCTCCTTATAATTACCAATGGAGCAATAACGCATCTACTCAAAATCTGAACTCTCTGGCTGCCGGCTCTTTCAGCGTGGTGGTTACAGATGCCAACAATTGCACACAATCAGCTTCTGTTTCTATTGTGGAACCGGCTGTGTTATCTGCATCCTCATCTGTTTTAGCTGTTGGTTGTAGTGGTGTAAATGATGGTGCAATTGATGTGACTGTAAACGGTGGTGTGTCCCCTTACACATTCACCTGGAATAACAACAGAAATACAGAAGATATAGCCAATATTGCTGCGGGTAACTATTCAGTAACTATTACAGACGCTAACGGTTGCATTACACAAAATGACAATGTAGTGGGTCTCACACCACCCATCGTTCTTTCATCTTCCGTTTCTAATACTCCATGTGTCCAGGTTCAAAAAGGTTCGGTTGACTTGATTGTAACTGGTGGAACTCCTGGCTATACTTTTAACTGGAGTAACGGTGAAACGACCGAAGACATAGCAAATCTTGCCACCGGGAGTTATGCAGTTACTGTGACAGATACCAGAAACTGTACGCACAAACTTCTTTCAATGTAGGATTTGATTATGCACTGAGCGTTCAAACAAATTCAGATGTTACCATTGACTTAGGCACATCGGCAAATCTTACTGCTGTTACCAATGTGAATCATAACAACAGTTACCAATGGTCCCCGGCATTCAATGTTAGTTGTTCATCCTGCGCCAACACAGATGCTACCCCTATCGCCAATACACTTTACACTGTAAACGTAACAGATGAAAATGGTTGTTCAGCATCAAGCGAAACAAATGTTACTGTCAACTCCATCACGGATAT
Source organism: Bacteroidota bacterium (assembly GCA_016715625.1). GTDB lineage: Bacteria > Bacteroidota > Bacteroidia > Chitinophagales > LD1 > Bog-950. The sequence continues at coordinate 105,780 of JADJZU010000001.1, read as the reverse complement.
TTTCATCCCGAACGCATTCTCTCCAAACAATGATGGCAACAATGATTTCCTACAATTGTATGGCGATGTAAATACCATACAATACATAGACTTCAAAGTGTTTAATCGTTGGGGCGAAATGGTTTTCTCGTCTTCTAATCATCAGTTCCAATGGGATGGAACATACAAAGGAGAATTAGTTGACAGAGGGGCATATATCTACACGATGAATGTGGTGTTCATCAATGGATACTCCAGAGACGATTACAAAGGATCTATCACTATTTTAAGATAAAGATTTCATATTCGGTTTTTCCTTCAAAACGACTCGCTAAAGCGAGTCGTTTTTTCTTTTATTCGCATCCAATTAAAAAATTCTCTACATGAACAGACTTTACTTTTTGCTTTTCGTATCCTTTTCTGCTTTGTCTTTGCAGGCTCAAACCATTTTTTCGGATGATTTCTCGTCCAATAACCTCCCCAACTGGACCGTGGTGAACCACTATTCCGGCAGTGCTGTTTTGTGGAAGTGGAATAACGGCACATCAGGCGGACAGGCCTCTGACCAAATAAACTATGCAGGGGCTTCCACGGGTTGCATTCTTGTGGATAGTGACGGAGATGGCGATACAAATGGTTCTACAAAAGAATACACCACCATCACCTCCAAATCAATTGATTGTTCAACTGCCCCTAAGGTGTTTTTAAGTTTCTATGAATACTATGCAAAGTATCAGTCGGATACACCGCAGGTATTTATCAGCAGCGACTCCGTTAACTGGACACTTGTTTACGATCCATCCATAGGTTTTGCTCAAGATGAAACAACAAACAACCCCAATCTTGCAGAAATAAATGTTTCCTCTGTTGCCGCTAATCAGTCTAAAGTATACATCCGCTTTAGCTGGAAAGGGACTTGGGACTACTGGTGGTTTGTAGACGATGTAAAACTTTATGTCCCTTCTTTAAATGAAGTGGCCGCTACCGGATTTAGCAATCTGTTGAGTAATGGATGCCAGTTGAGTAATGCAGAGGTGTTTACTATTACTCTTAAAAATAAAGGCTTGGCTGCAATAGATTCCGTAACCGCTAAGTATCAGGTGAATGCTCTACCTGTAGTGTCAGAGAAGATAATATTGAACACTCCTTTGCAATTGGACTCTTCCTACACATATAGCTTTAATACAACAGCCGATTTTAGTGCTGCCGGAAACTATAACATAACCGCCTGGATAGAATTGCCCGGTGATACTATCAACGATAACGATACAATTGGCGGTTTTGCTATCTCCGCTGCTCCTTCCGCTATTCCGTATTCAATGGGATTCGAAGTGCCTACTTTTGGCACAGAAGTGGGAGGCCTTACCTGGACTACGGAGGATGTAAACAATGATGGATTTACCTGGAATCTTTCAGCGAATGCACCGGCCACCGGTTCAGTTCATTTCCGATATTATTACAACTTCAATAATACCTCAGTAGGTGGCAATGATTGGCTATTCTCGCCATGTCTGAATCTGGTTGCCAATACTGCTTATAAGATTAGCTTTTTCGAGCAGGTGGGTATTAGCCAAGGAACAGTTTTTAATGAGAAACTAGAGTTGTTGCTAGGTAACGACAACTCACCGGCTGCTATGACTCAAAGCCTGGTGGATTTTGGAGAACTCAGCAATTCTGACTACGAAGAGAAAAAAGTGGCATATAAACCTACCACTTCCGGAACCAGCTATCTTGGTTTTAGATGCTACAGCGACCCGGATGCATTTTACTTAGACATTGACGATGTAAATATTTCAGTTCTTGAATTGCCCAACGCACAGTTCAATACTTCTTTCAATGGACAAACCGTAAATGTTATTGATGCTTCAGATGAACTGATTACTGACTGGCAATGGAGTTGGGGAGATGGAACCACATCTACCGGTCAAGGCCCGGCTCCACATACTTATGCCACTGATGGTGTTTACGAAATTTGTTTGATTGTCAATAATCTGGCTGGTGCCGACACTGCTTGCAAAACGGTTGTGATATCCGGTTTGTCAGACTATCAAAATTCACTGAAGATGGTTTTGTATCCTAACCCTACAAACCATGTTGTCAATATTCTTTTCCAAGAGCTACTTAGTTCCGATGCCAAATTGGAATTGATGAATAGTTTGGGGCAGATTGTGTTTGAGAAGAAAGTGAATAATAAAATATTAGAAACTATTGATATGACTCCATTTGCTCAGGGATTGTATTATGTGAAGATTTCCAGTGCCGAAACGCAGTCGGTAACTCATTTCCTTTATGCCAAGTAGCATAGATCCTATTCCATAAACAAAATCGCCCCGAATTTTCGGGGCGATTTTGTTTATGGAAAAAAAACTTTAAAAAATTATTTGGCAGTGCATTTATATCCTTGCTTTTCATAAGCGTCAATGGTTATTTTCAGGCCATCGGCTTTATCAGGGAAATCTTTCGGACAAAAATCGCGAACGTCATTATCTCCAAAATCACAGGTATAACACTTGCTGCAAGAAGAAACGGAAAAAGAAATAAATATTAGTGTTGCGAAGGCTAGAATGATTTTGTTCATATTATTTGAATTATGTTTCGCCAAATTTGAAACAAACGGTCAGATTTCCAAAATTCGCTTCATGAACCAATTAAAACAGATAATTGTATCGCTACTTCTGCTGCTGTCTTTTTCAGAATTGGAGGCGCAGATAGAAACCTATGCACAAGGGGAGTTGAATTTTCTCAAGCTAACGAATGGCCTAAACATTATCATCAAAAACAATACACCTTCACCCACTATTGAAGTTAGTTTTCATATCCGTTTCGGAAGTATCTATGAACAGGATTCTTTCAGCGGTATATCCAATGTATTGGAGCATATCATGTCCAATAAAATTCAAAGACATCTTTCTAACAGCCGTAATATTCTCAATAACAAGAGCTGCAGCTTCAATTCATTTGTTACTACCGAACAATCCGTTTTTAAGTTTAGAGTGAGTTCTTCGTATGTAAAAAACTGCTTTGATTTAATGGTGGACTCGGTTTATAACTCCGTTATCCGTGATTTGGAATTGCGGTATGCGATAGAGTCCATTCAGGAGGAGTTGTCACAGGCATCGAGTGTTCGACAGCGGATGGATAGCACGATGTTGCGGAAACTGTATCGTGTGGAGTTTGATCGATTGAATGTGACAGGCAATCCCGCTAAATTCAAGAATTTTAATCAGGCTTCTTTACAGAAACATAAGGCGCGGTATTATAAATCGGACAATACAATCTGTAGTGTAAACGGGAGTTTTCAAACACAGTCCATAATCAACGATTTTACCCCATCCGCCAGTAGGCTTTTAAAGGGGATTACGACCCGGAAAGCATTACAAAGATTATTGATATCAAGCCAATGATTTATTCCACTCAGCTTGTTTTTGAAGATAGCATGGAAGATCCGGAGTTTCAGATTTGCTGGCAGTTTCCCGGGGCCTACTCTAACCAGAAAGATGGGCACAAGTCATATTTGCTTAGCTCTATTTTGAACGACAAAAACAATTATATACAGGTAAAAGCTGCTAAGCTAAAGTGCAAAAAACTTGCCTTTCAATACGAGGCAAATAATTTTTCATCGGTGCTCAGGGTGGTTATTGTTCCTGCAAAGGAAAATCTGATGGCTACTTATAACATGGTAATGAGTGAGATGCAGCGGATAGACAAGTTATTGATTAATGAGTCGATGATGAATGCGGGTAAAGTTATTTTCAAAAAAGAGTTTGAGGCTATCAAAAAAACCAAAGACTATCCGGACTGGGTTGCCCGTTTTTGGCCCTATAACGATGATAACTTTTTCACCAGTTTGGCTGATAGTATTATGAATATAAAGTTGAACGAACTTCAGAAATTTACACATGAGTATGTCAATGAAGGCGCTAGAGTTTCCGCTTTATTAATCAATCCATCTGATAGAGTTTCGCTAAAGGTAGATTCTCAATTTGTGGATTTGAATGATACAATTATGAATTACGTATTCACTTATAAGCCGAATGTGACCGAACTGGAGGGAGATGATAATCTCCTGAAGCAGTCTAAACTGTTACAGTGGTTAAAAATTAACACCGACATTCGCGTGCAAATCAATGGTTGTTCCGACAAAGGGGAGTTTAATAAAGTGAGTGACGACTCAGTTTTCGCTTTTATTGATTCTATTCCAACTTTTAGCAAAGCAATGCCGGATGTTATTAAGAAACGAAATATGCGACCCGAAACCATGCGAGCTATGCGTATTGTAAAATATCTATATGAAAATGGAATAGATGCAGACCGCTTGAGCGGAACGAGTATGTATTTTACTTCATCGAATAGAAACGAAGCTTTGGCAAACATGAAATGCACTGTTACGCTGGAAAAACTTCGAGACAAGGTCTCTCTTTTCGAGTATCATTTTGGTAAGAAGGCAGAATAAACAGCAATAGTTAAACTCAAAAAAATTTACATGAAAGAAGGAAAAGTTCCTAGTGAAAGCCTTACGGTGATGACAGAAATTGTATTGCCCAACGATACGAATGCTTTGAACAATTTACGTGGAGGTAAAATATTGCATTGGATGGATATTGCTTCCGCTATTGCTGCCGGCAAACATTCCAATGCCGTGGTGGTAACCGCCTCAGTAGACAATGTGAGTTTTGAAAACCCAATTAAGATTGGTGATGTGGTTACGATTACTGCGAAAGTTACACGCGTGTTTAATACCTCCTTAGAAACACATATTTCTGTGTGGGCGGAGAACCTGCCATCGCAAACCCGATACAAGTGTAATGAAGCCTTTTACACTTTTGTAGCTTTGGACAGTAATGGCAGACCGCGAAAAGTAACACCATTGATTCCGGAGTCGGAAGAGGACAAGCGAATGTTTTCAGATGCTTTGGGAAGGCGCGAGTTGAGGTTGGTATTAGCCGGCAGAATGAAATTGAGCGAAACACATGAGCTGAAATCGCTTTTAGGATAGATTTTCGTTATTTATAGCGGACTTCAATATGTGAATTGAAGATTTATCTTTGGCACCCTTTCACACCACACTGAACAAAATTTATTGAAATGCAATCGAGATTTGTTGCCACCGGCACGAACAAAAATGAGGAGAAGGTTATTCTGGCATATGAACTGAATGAATCAGCATTTCGGGTTGATTTGCGCGTAATACCTTTGGCAGCTATAGACAAATTGCAGTTGGAGCATTTAGAGAGTAAATGGACAGCAGGTGAGGAGTTCGCTTTCCCGGAGGGAACGGAAGTGATTACCCCAAACCCGAATGATGAAACCATATTGCCGGACAACATTCTCTCTTCCGAAACCGGCAAAATCAGAGGCAAACAAAATGAGTGGGCATATCAATTACTCACAGCAAAACTTTGGGAAAGTTACTTGCAGGAATTGGATGAGTTGATTCAAAAATCGAATGCGCTTACCCAATACGACCGCCAGTTGTTTGACGATGCCAAATCGTTTTGGGAGCGAGTTTTGGAACATCGGAAAGAGCGCGACATCAGCCAGGAACGTCTCGATAAAATTAAAGATGATGTGAATTCAGTCTTCGAAAAGCTAAAGACTTTCCGCAAATCGGAGAGCGCAGAGTTTGAAGCGGCCTCAGCAAAACTAAGAGATGAAATTGTAGCTTCTATTGAAGATATTAAGGCAAAGGCGGATGAGAAAGCCAACTTTAAGGTGTTGATGGAAGATTTGAAAACGCTGCAATCGGAGTCAAGAAAAAATCGCTTAACTAAAAGTGATGATACGCTGGTGAAAAAGGCATTTGATTCGGCCTTTCATCATATTAGTGAACAACGTAACCATTTTTTCTCTGACAAGAACGCTGCTCGAATCAAGGGATTGAATGAAGTGATAAGGAAAATGGAAGCGTCTTTAGATCATGATAAAAAGGATCTTGAATATTTTCAGCGTAAAGCCAATAGCCCTAATGTAAAAGCGCTTGAATTGCAATTGAACCATGTGAAAATCAGAATGCTGAACGAAAACATGGCATCCAAAGAGGAAAAACTGAAAGATATAAGAGCCACATTAGCCATGCTGACCAAGCAGACTAATAAGGCAGCAAAGAAGATTGAGGCAAGGCAAGAAACTGATAGCGTATCGCTTCCATTGTCTGAACCTGATTCCACTACTGCTTCTCCAACCGAATAACTATTTTTTGACCTTGGGTTCGAAGAACACAAGCGAAAACTCCTCGCGGAAGTCCTGAAATATCTGCAAGCAATTTCTGTTTTCCTGTGGTATAGTTTTTATTGACAATTTCGCTCAATACCTTTCCTTCCGTACTCACTAATTCAATACTTACCTTACTAGCTTTTACAAGCTCAAACTCTACGTTTACAAAATTAGAAGCAGGGTTTGGATAACATATGAAATTGATGACCTCATTTTTTACGGGGCGTATGGCAGATACAGTATCTTTTTCAATAAATACTTCGAAAACACGAGCAGTCGCAAAGCTTAGTGAAGGGTCTGTAGAATTTATATTTAACTCAGGGCTTTCAATACCCCCAATGATATATCCAACGCGCTGATGATTCTGCAATAAGGAATAATTGATGTATTGCTCTTTGTACAAGGGCGCCTGGAAGTCAGGAAGAAAATATGCGTTGGTCCCCAGTAATGCCGGGAAAGAAATATTCAAGTCATATTCCTGTAATTGATTCGCAGCGTTTCGTGTAACGGCACTGATGGTGCGCACAAAAGGAACCTGTGAATCTATAACGGTAAGCCCGGTTGTGGTGTCACGATAATACATTCCCATGCCACCAAAAAATAAGTTGTGCATCGCTCCTGTTGAAGAGTCGTAAAGTGCACATACTGCACTGTGATATTGACTAAGTGTTTGATTAAAAGTGCTTCGGATTTGATATCCGGTATCAGTTATATCTATGCAATCAAGATATGGAAGGTCAATTCCTTTTCTAAAAACTCCGCTGAATGCTGTGAAGCCTTCTTTACCATTAGGGAAAATCTGCGGAATGAGGTTGTAATCTCTTCTTCTAAAATTAGCGCTGTCCTGTATTGCTGAATAGTTTTTAAGTGACAAGGAAGTGCCATCGTCCTCAATTTGAAACTTTCGGATTTCATGTGAATACCGCTGAATATGAAATCCTGAAGTGTCCGTTCTGTCATAGTATCCATCAAACCTATGTCCAAATACCAGATAATAAACTGAATCCAATTTTTGAAGGTGAGCACCACATATAGCTAATGAGGAATCCTCTATTTGGCGGAAATATGGCGCGATACTTTGATTGTTGATTACCGCATTCATTAGACCATTCATGTCAATAGCTGTTAATGTAGGCCAGGTAATAAAATTCTGAATGGCATCTTTCCATCCATAGCCACCAACCATGTATAATGTGGAGTCGCTTAAATGAAACTGCATATTACTACTGGTTATAGCTTCGCGAATGTTATCTGGCAGAGTGGATGTAGATGCAGACCACATTTGGTTATTGGCGGGGTCAGTTATGTAAATTATATCATTTATTCCATTAGTTGGGAATGCCGATGGAGTAGTGAATCCATGTAGTCCGTTTTGTCTGCCGCCAATGAAATACCATTTGTTTTTGAAAGTTCCGAAGGCACCGGAGTGGATAGCCGGTGCGGAATTAAGACCCGATGATTCAAGTATGGAGATGCGTACGGTTTGCGCATCAATAAAGAAGGGTAACAGGAGCAGAGCTGTAAGGTATTTCATCACTGGTTCGTCAATTATTATTGAATCATTATTTTTTTCATGACTGCAAATGCATCGCTTTTTACCGATAAATAATAAATGCCCTTGGATAAATCGGTCAGGTTCATTTTAGAAACGTTCGTTCCAGAAACAAAGTTTTCAGACTGACCGAATACAATACGCCCAGCCATATCTGTAACTTCGATATATGTATTTGCATTCTCTGCCGATTCCATTTGCAAAGTGAAAGTCCCTTTGTTTGGATTGGGAAAAATCATTAATGATTCAGAGTTTCTTAAGTCTTCAGTACCGGTGCAGTTTTGCACAGATATTAAAAAAGAACCTGACGAAATGCAGCCATCAGCATTCGTAAAGGTGTAGGCCACGTTATTTACTCCAATATTGGCCAATGCCGGATTAAATGAATTATTACTCACAGCAATTCCCGAATAATTTCCGCCCGATGGAGTGCAAATGCCATCCAGAGTAAATGCGGCCTCTGTGTTACAGAACACAGTTGATGGTGCGTTTGTGGTTATGGTGCTGGAATCTAAAATCTCAAAACTGAAAGCGAAATTGGAAGTGCAGCCATCTGTGTTTTGATAAACATACGATGCATTGTAAACGCCTGCTGACAATGCTGAAGGAACAACAACACTACCACTCAGACCGTTACCTGAAATTACTCCTCCTGCTGGAGACAGATGACTGGTAAGATCGAAACTGGCTGCATTTGTGCAAAACTCCAGCAGGTTGTTTGATGGAACAATCGCAGTTGTATCTTTTATAGTCACATAAATAGAATCGCTCATAGATTCGCAACCACTCTGACCGGGTTTAGAAACAAGTACTTTATAGTAACCGCTTTGAATTGGAGCGTGCTCCGGGGAGTTTGCGCCATTAATTAGCCCGGTAGAATTGTACCATTGGTAAGCAAGCCCTTCACCCTTTAGCGCTGAAATATTTACAGGGGCACAGCCTGAAAGAGAATCATCAAACGAGATAAAAGCTACCGGTTTACAATCAGATGTTTCAGATATTTTATAAATCCGACCATTGGTGGAAGTGCTTCCTCTGTAACAAATATATAACTCTCCTAAGTTGTCTTGCCCGAAGGACGTATATTGGAAAGTAGTAAATGACTGTAGTGTATCGAATGCAAACGTGTTAGCTCCTGTTTTTCTTATGGCCCAGAATCTTCCGCTGCAATAGTCAGTAAAGAGATATCTGCCAAAAAGCGAATTGTGTTGCGCACCGCGATAGACATATCCTCCTGTGATAGAGCAACTAGTTCCACCAGCTTGTGGTACTTCATATACCGGGTCTACAAACCCTGTGCTTGGACAACCGGACGTATTTGCAGGTGCCGGAGTAACGTGAAATCCCTCGCGGCAACGCCAGCCATAATTTTCCCCTCCTGTACTGCTTGCCGGCTGAAAATCTATTTCCTCCCATGCATCTTGTCCTACATCGCCAATCCACATATCACCAGTCAGGCGATCAAAACTTGCACGCCAAGGATTGCGCAATCCGTAGGCCCATATTTCTTCTTTCACATTTGCCTGGCCAACAAACGGGTTCGTACTAGGTATGGCATAAGTGCTCTGGTTGTTCACATCTATTCTAAGTATCTTGCCCAAGAAAGTGTTTTTGTTTTGCCCATTGCCTTGCGGGTCATTGCCACTTCCTCCATCGCCCTGATTAATGTATAAATAGCCATCGGGGCCAAACATTATGTTACCTCCGTTATGGTTGGTATATGGTTGTGTGAACTCTAAAATAATGACTTCACTATTTACATCAGCTAGGTTTGAGTCGGTGGGATTTACACTGAATCTTGAAATGCGTGTGGAACCTGCACCGTTGCCTATTATATAATTTATATAGAAAAAACCATCTTGTTTATAGTTAGGGCTAAAAGCCAAACCAAGAAGTCCTTGTTCATTCCCCGAACTTTGTACCGGTCCTGAGATATCCAAAAATGCGGTAGTATTAATAACACCACTTTTACTCATTATCCGTATTCGTCCGTCTTGTTCCAGGATAAAGAGCCGATTATCTCCACAGGACATTACACCTACAGGACTATCAAATCCGGTTTGCAGCTGTGTTAAATTAATGACCGGATTTTGGGCATGGATAAAGAAAGAGGAAGAAGTGCAAGAAGAATTAAAAACTTTTTCATGATATTGGTTTTGTATAACAATGGAAGTAGATATGCTGCTTATAGTTGAATACAAATTAAATAAACTTTAGCCCCGGTACTTTAATCGTTAAAATTATCACATGCTTTCATTCTGGGAGAAAGAATCCTTTCTACAATACGATTACATCATTGTTGGCAGTGGGATTGTGGGGCTTAGCACGGCCCTGTCGATTCGCGATAAAAAACCCGAAGCCTCCATCTTGGTATTGGAGCGAGGCATTTTGCCTACCGGTGCCAGCACCAAAAACGCTGGATTTGCTTGCATAGGCAGCTTGACCGAGATATTGGATGATCTTTCTATAATGAGAGAGGAAGAAGTTTTAAAATTGGTAGAGCTGCGTTTGAATGGTTTGCAACTTCTTCGAAAACGGATTGGCGATAAAAATTTACAATATCGTGAGCGCGGCAGCTACGAGCTAATTACTAAGAAGGAAGTGGATGCATTGGATAGAATGGATGCCGTCAATAAATTGCTGAATCCGATCCTGAAATCGCCTGCATTTTCGCGAGCAGATCACCTCATAAGTTCTTTTGGGTTTAATAAGTCTATGGTTTCTCATTTGGTTCAGAACATGCTGGAAGGAGAGTTGCACACCGGAAGTATGATGCGCGCATTATCGCGTATATGCGCAGAGCGAGGCATTGAGATACGAACCGGCTGTAATGTTTCCGCCATCGAAGAGGAATCCAATTCGGTGACCGTGGGTGTAGCGCATCCGTATATTCAGCAGGATGTTTCTTTTAAAGCGCAGAAACTCATTGTTTGTACGAATGCATTTACGGCTACTTTGTTTCCGGACGAGGATGTAAAGCCAGGCAGAGGGCAGGTTATTATCACCGATGTGATTGAAAATCTTTCGTTTCAGGGAATTTTTCACTTTGCCAAGGGCTTTTATTATTTCAGGGAATTGGAAGGCCGTATATTGTTTGGCGGTGGAAGAAATCTTGATTTTGATGGAGAAACATCTACTGCGTTTGAATACAATTCGAAAATATTAGCCGACCTGGAAGATAAGCTGCGGAATGTTATTTTGCCTTATCATACATTTCGGATTGCGGATGCGTGGACCGGTATTATGGCCTTTGGTGCATCCAAGTTTCCCATTATAAAGCAGAAAAGTCACCGCGTCATTTTAGGCGTTAGGATGGGCGGAATGGGGGTGGCTATTGGTAGCAAAGCCGGTGAAATGCTGGCAAACTTAGCTACAGTAGATTAACCGAATCTCTTTGTCCAAAGAGCATACTCCCTATCCGTATAAGTGTGGCTCCATGACGCAAAGCAATTTTATAATCGCTACTCATGCCCATGCTCAATTCGCAAAAAGCAGGCTGTTGTTTAAATTCCGTTTCTCTTAGCTTGTTAAATAGTGTGTGAAGGGCAATAAACTCATTCTCGATTTTTACGGTGTCATTTGTATTAGTTGCCATGCCCATCAATCCACAAATGCGGATGTTTTTTAACTCGCGAAAAGCATTCGAATGCAGCAAGTCCTGCAACTCATCTTCGTGGAACCCGAATTTAGTGACTTCATCTGCAATGAATATTTGCAGCAGGCAATCTATGACCCGATTATTTTTCTGTGCCTGTTTGTTTATCTCTTCCAATAGCTTAAGGCTATCCACTGAATGAATAAGGGATACAAACGCAGCCAGCTGCTTTACTTTATTCGTTTGCAAGTGGCCAATAAAATGCCATTCTATATCAGCCGGTAAAAGCTGTTGTTTATCAGCCATTTCCTGTACTTTGTTCTCTCCAAACACCCTTTGGCCAGCATGATATAGCTCCAGGATGTCTGCCACCGGTTTAGTTTTGGAAACCGCTACCAGCCGAGCTCCTTGAGCGGCAGTTTCTGCGCATAATGTTTTAAAAACTTCCCCATTCATTATTTTCTAAATTCTAATTTGGCCGAAATTTAATGAAGCAATTTATAGTCTTATTCTTTGTGTTATTGATGGCTTGCAAATCGGAGGTAGCTGAGTTGCCCGATGGTATTTTGCCACCTGATAAAATGAAGGTGATACTGGCCGATATTCATCTGGCCGATGCATTGGCTGAGACCAAAGCGGAAGCGGGTCTTAGCGAAAAAATGCTGAACGATAAATACTACGAACAGATTTTTGCAGACAGGAACGTTTCGCAAGCGGCATTTTATACCAGCTATAAATACTACGAAACTCACCCTGAATGGATGAATAAACTATACGATGATGTGTTGACAGAGATGAGTAGAAAAGAAGAGAAGATTAGTAAACAGTAAAACTGTTTTGTTTACCCCTTATTTACCCCGCTATTGAATAACCGACACGTAATCCTCTTTGTTTTGCTGCTGCTTGTGCTGGTGGTAACATTTCTAATGCAGCTGTTTGTGGGCTCAGTTCATATTCCGGTTGGTGAGGTATTGCATATTTTGATGGGAAGCAATCAGGTTTCGGATGTGTGGAGGAACATCATCATTGAATCCAGATTGCCAGGCGCGTTGGCGGCACTGTTTGCAGGAGCGGGCTTGGCGGTTAGCGGATTGCAGATGCAGACTATGTTCCGAAATCCGGTAGCAGGTCCCTATGTACTGGGGATAAGTGCAGGTGCCAGTTTGGGTGTAGCTGTTTTGATTCTTGCTTCCGGATTCATTGGTTATTCTGCGGAGGTACATCAGCTATCAGGCATTGCCATTATTGCAGCGGCAGCCCTTGGTTCAGTGGCTGTTTTTTTGATTAACTTTTTTATTTCGTTTCGTGTGCGCGATGTGGTTGCCATTCTTATTATCGGCCTCATGATAGGGGGCGGAATAAGTTCACTTATCGAAATTCTACAGGCTATGTCGGGCAATGAAGCACTCAAGCAATACGTACTATGGACCTTTGGCAGCTTTAGGTATGTTAATAACACGCAGATAGGTTATCTATCCGTATTCATAGTGTTTGGTATACTGGTGGCCTTAGGATTATCCAAATCACTGAATGCCTTGATGCTGGGCGATACATATGCTTCCAGTTTGGGACTCCATGTTCAACGAAGTAAATTTTGGATAGTTTTCTGCACCAGTATTTTAGCAGGAAGCGTGACCGCTTTTTGCGGTCCCATTGGCTTCGTGGGTCTAGCGGTGCCGCATCTTGCTCGGAGCATATTTAAATCGGCCAACCATTTGGTGCTTACACCCGCTTGTGCGTTGTTGGGTGGGGCGGTTTGTTGTGTGTGTAACGTAATAGCAGGCGCGCCTGGTTCGGATATCATTTTGCCGGTAAATGCCATTACTTCCCTTTTGGGTGCACCGGTGGTTATCTGGGTTATTCTCAAACAAAAACGGATGTAATGGTTTTAAAAGCAGAAAACCTTAGCATTGGTTATCGGGCGGAGTCACCGGTTTTTTCAGCGATTGATTTTTCTGTAATGCAAGGAGAGGTGATTGCTTTGGTGGGAATAAATGGTGCGGGCAAATCCACACTCTTGCGCACCTTGGCGGGTCTTCAAGCTCCGATGGCGGGCGCATTAACGATAGACGGAATAGAGATTAATCAGATGAAAGCAGCTGAACGGGCTGCCCGGATTAGCATTGTGCTTACAGAACGTATCAATATAGATCATATTACCTCGAAGGATTTTATAGCGCTGGGTCGTTTGCCCTTCTCCAACTGGCTAGGGGCCGTTTCCGAAAAAGACAACGAAGTGATAGTGCAAACAATGAACGTTTTGCAAATCGCACATTTGCAAAATAGAACGTTTAATGAGTTGAGTGACGGAGAGAAGCAACGCGTATCCATTGCTCGTGCTTTAGCCCAGGAAACCCAACTTATCATATTAGACGAACCCACTGCATTTCTTGATTTTAAGGCAAAGCATACTGTTTTACAGCTGCTCCAAGATATTGCCAGTCAATTGCACAAGACCATCCTTTTCTCTACGCACGATTTAGAGGCTGCGCTGCCACATTGCACCAGCGCATGGGTAATGACGGAAGATCGAAAATTTATTGCTACTTCCAGTAACTTGGACGAGATTAAGAAACTGTTCCGGTAGTTCGGATATACACATCTTCCATTTCCCTTTTACATCAATCCCTTTATTTTCACACGCACAAATACGAAGTATGGCTCAGTATGAATTGATAATGCCCAAGATGGGGGAAAGTATCACCGAAGCTACAATATTGAAATGGATCAAAAAAGAGGGGGATCCCATTCTGTTAGATGAGGCGGTTTTAGAAATTGCTACCGATAAGGTGGATTCAGAAGTTCCTTCTCCGGTGGCAGGGGTTCTTCAGAAAATGCTTTTTAAAGAGGGGGATGTAGTGGCCGTGGGCAAGGCTGTTGCCTTAATTGAAACAGATGCAGCAGGAGTCAAACCTACACAGCCCTCTGCGGATGTAAAAAAGATGGACGTAAAACCGGCCGTAAAAGAAATGGCAGTTTCTCAACCTAAGGCGGATATTGCTACTGATAGATTTTACTCTCCCCTCGTGCTCAATATTGCCCGTCAGGAAGGTATCTCTATGTCGGAGCTGGAGCAAATTCCCGGCACCGGTGGTGGCGGAAGATTGAGTAAGAAAGATATTTTGAGTTACGTGCAAAACAGGGGCGTAAGCAGTACTCCACAGGTATCTGTAACATCAGTTGCTGCTCCGCAGCCAAAGCAGGAAGAGTCTTCACCGGTGATTCAGGCAAAATCATATTCCGGCAATGTGGAGATAGTGGAAATGGATCGCATGCGCAGGTTGATTGCCGATAATATGGTAAAGAGTAAAGCTACGTCTGCGCACGTTACTTCTTTTGTAGAAGCCGATGTGACCAACTTGGTTCTTTGGCGAAACAAAATGAAAAAGAAGTTCCAGGACCAATATGGTGAGAACCTCACTTTTACCCCGATTTTTATTGAAGCAGTGTGTCGCGCACTTCGCGATTTTCCCATCATAAATTCTTCGGTAGATGGAACCAATATTGTAATCAAAAAAGACATCAATATTGGAATGGCTGCCGCATTGCCCAGTGGCAATTTAATTGTGCCGGTTATTAAAAATGCCGACATGTTGAATTTGGTGGGTATTGCCAAGAAAGTGAACGATTTAGCTACACGCGCACGTCAGGGCAAACTGAAAGCGGATGAAATTGAAGGAGGAACATACACGGTATCTAATGTGGGAACATTTGGTAACGTGATGGGAACACCTGTAATACTACAACCACAGGTAGCTATTTTAGCTACCGGCACTATCAAAAAGAAACCGGTGGTTATCAAAACAGAAGCCGGAGATACAATAGGCATTCGTCACATGATGTTTTTGTCTCACTCATACGACCACAGAATTATAGATGGTTCCTTGGGTGGTTCTTTTGTAAGAAAAGTGGCGGACTATCTGGAGGGTTTTGATATCAATCGGGAGCTTTAATTTTACAGCGGTTGATAACCCGGAATATTCATTCATTCATCTACAACATGGAGATTACGTTCACTTTGGTGCAAAAAAGAATTACTCCGCTAAACCAGACTTTTTTTGCACTCTTGGTTGGATTGCTCGGAATGTTGACATGCAGATTCTTCCATTTGCCTACAGCATCTGAATATTTCGCAGCGCATATTGCCATTATCTTTTTTTGCCTGCTGAACATTGTAGTTTCACTCGCTCATTCAAGTTTTCTTCGTTATACAATGCCATCTTTCTATTTATTTATTGTATTAGTGGCGGTACTTCTGCTCTTAGCAAAATTCTTTTCTGGCATCAGTATCTGGACCTTGAATGAATACAGGATGATGTTGATTCCCATTGGTATTTTTTATTTTATGGCCAGCCTGTTTTCCAGAGGCATTCGTTTTATTTACGAGGCAGCCGAACGCGGAGATTTTTGACATTAAAGCAACGGTTCAATCCCGATATTCTTCTATCTTCATACCAAAACTGTTACCAGATGAAGCACTTTTTACTTCTACTTTCAGCCTTTATCGTTTTATCCGCACCTAAAAGCTTTGCGGCCTGCGGCAATGGTCAGTCCACTGTTCGTATCGAAATAACACCGGATAATTACCCTGGAGAAACCAGTTGGAGCTTACGCGATAAAATTACCAACGCTTTGATAGATACCGGACAGGTAGCGGGCGATACCATTTGCATCAGTAGCAGCCAATGTGTGATTTTTACTATTTATGATGCAGCAAGTGACGGACTCTGCTGTGGTTACGGACAAGGTTCTTACCGACTGTTTTTAAACAATACGCTCGTGGCGAATGGCGGTCAGTTCGGTAATCGCGAAAGCACTGTTTTTAATTGCGCTCCGGGTCTATTTTGCACCAATCCTCTAACGGCTATCGAAGACACTATGTTGGCTCCGGAGCCGGACACCTGGTATGTATTTGTTCCTGATTCCAGCGGCACCTATAAAATTAATACATGCTCCTTGGGTAACTCGTGTGATACAAAACTGTATATCTATCCGGCTTGTAATGGTATCACTATTGATGAAAGCAACATGGGAACCATTTTTTACAATGACGATGCCTGTTCCAATTTACAATCAGAAATTGTAGCCATGCTACAGGCTGGTGTTACTTACTATGTGCGGGTGGGTGATTTTCAGGTGAGCTGCGATACAGATGTAATTCGGTGGCAAATAATATTTCAAGGCCCTGTTGCAGGTTGCATGGATACTGCGTCCTGTAACTATAATCCCCTCGCAACAATTAGCGATGGAAGTTGCGTATATCCACCGAGCCCGCTTTGTCCGGCTCCCGATTTAGAGGTGGTGCAAAGTGCCTTAGAAACCTCCATGTATGCCGATGATTTACTTGTAGCCGCAAATGATTGCTACATCGGTGAAGGTTGCTTGGGCGGTTATGGTAACAGACGTTTAATTCGATTTACAACACACATCAAAAATATTGGCGATTTAGACTATTACATCGGCCAGCCGGATACTGCCGGTAATCAATTTGTATATGGCTCTTGCCATGGTCACTGGCACTATGAGGGGTATGCAGAATATCTTCTGTATGATCAGAATTTCCAGCCTGTTCAATCCGGATTTAAAAACGGATTCTGTGTCTTGGATTTAGAATGTAGCGGTGGTGGAAATGCTAAATACGGCTGCGGAAACATGGGTATCTCTCATGGATGTGGCGATATTTATGGTGCAGGCCTCAGTTGCCAATGGATAGATATTACAGATGTGGACACAGGAAAATATACCTTCATTATCCGGGTGAATTGGGACCAATCGCCAGACAAGTTGGGTCATTATGAAAAACGGTATGACAATAACCAGGCGCTGGTTTGCTTACACTTGTATTATGATGCGGGAGGGTATAAAGTTTTTGATATTATTCCCAATTGTGCGGCAAGTGTTGATTGTGCTGGGGATACTTTTGGATCAGCCGTTTTGGACTGCGAACAGGTATGTAATGGTTCGCATATACGTGGCGATGTAAATATTGACCAAGCTGCAGACCCCCTCGACTACGATTTATATTTAAACGGAATCAAAGAAGATACGCTGCTGTTTCGTCCCTGTATTGATTTAAATGAAGATTCGCTCATTACCGTATCAGACGCTGCAAAGTTGAATGGATGTATCCGTGAGAATTCAGGTAGCCACAATCATCCGGGCAATTACCAAAATACTCACAAGCACTGCGATTTCCCGTTTAATATCTACAACCCTTTTGATAGCGTAACCCTTCGGATTGTCGATGTAGATTGGCAACAACGTTATGTAGACATCAGTGTGCTGAATCCATCCTGCTTTCTTTTAGCCTATGAGTTTAGATTGCATGGATTGATCGTAGATTCAGTCAGGAATTTAGCTTTGGGCAATTACCAGCCGGATATAAGATACTCCGCATCGGGTCACGTGGTAGGTATATCTACTGATGAAAATTCCTTGTTTAAGCAGCCCGCACCGTTAAATTTTCTGCGGGTGTATTACAATGCGCTGTCAGACACCATTATCTGTATTCAGGAAATTATAGATGTGGTAAATGGAAATTATGAACAAGTAAAAGGAAAAATTGGTGGCAGCTGTTGGGTGGCCCCTACCGACTCTGTTCCTCAATCTGTCCACCAAGAATTGAATGCCGGTAACTTGTTAATTATCCCGAATCCAACTTCCGGTGTTTTTGATTTGTATCTGGACGGCAGCTCGATGAATGGCTCTGAAATTATGATTATGGACGCACTAGGCAGAAAAGTTTTTGAAACTACCTACAACGATTTTTCCAATCGTTTAACTATTCGCTTAAATGAAGTGCCTGCAGGTATATACACATTACAGGTGCAATTGGGAGGATATAGTTTGAGCAAAAGACTATTGGTGACGGATAAGTAAGGCTACTCGCTGAATTTTTCTTTGAGTAGTTTTTGCATATGAATCATTTCATCACGCAGTTTGGCCGCTGAAAGAAAGTCTTGTGATCTGGAAGCTTCCAGCATTTTTTGTCGAGTGCTCTCAATGGATTTATGCAATTGCTCTGCATTCATCAGTTTCATTACCGGCTCTGCTACCATACTTAACTCTTCGCCACTTTCAATATATACATCGGGCGATACCTTGCGGATATCCAGCACCGAAGTCTGTTTCATAATCTCCTCTTTTGTCTTTAATACGGTCTGAGGCGTAATGCCGTTTTCGAGATTGTATTTTATCTGTTTTTCTCTTCTCCGGTTGGTTTCATCAATCGTTTGTTGCATGCTATCTGTAATTCGGTCGGCATACATAATCACCTTGCCATTGGCATTTCGGGCCGCACGGCCACTCACTTGTATCAAGCTCCTTCTGTTTCTCAAAAAGCCCTCTTTGTCTGCATCCAGTATGGCCACCAGCGATACTTCCGGCAGGTCGAGTCCTTCGCGGAGCAGGTTGACGCCAATCAATACATCAAACTTTCCAAGTCTTAAGTCGCGGATGATTTCTACGCGATCTAAGGTATCTACATCGCTGTGTATGTAGCGACATTTTATACTCAGGCGCATCATGTATTTATTCAACTCCTCGGCCATACGTTTGGTCAGCGTAGTTACCAGCACGCGTTCGTTTTTCTTAATGCACTCGTCTATCTCTTCCAGTAAGTCATCCACCTGATTCAAACTCGGACGCACATCAATAGGCGGGTCCAGAAGTCCTGTAGGCCGCACCACCTGTTCCACAAAATGCCCGTTTGTTTTTTCCAGTTCATAGTCACTGGGGGTAGCACTTACATATACCGCTTGATTTACAATCTTTTCAAACTCCTGAAACCCAAGCGGGCGATTATCCAGCGCTGAAGGCAGTCTGAAACCATATTCTACCAAATTCATTTTCCGGGAGCGATCGCCTCCAAACATCCCTCGAATTTGAGGCAAAGTAACGTGGCTCTCATCTACCACAAGCAGGAAATCATTTGGGAAATAATCGAGCAGACAATAGGGGCGAGTCCCTTTCGCTCTACGGTCCAGAAAGCGCGAATAGTTCTCAATCCCCGAGCAGTAACCCAGTTCCCGCATCATCTCCATGTCAAACTCCACTCGCTCCTTGATGCGCGCAGCTTCAACATGTTTACCCACCTCTCTGAAATACTGAATTTGTGCATCTAATTCCATCCTTATTTCATCCAGCACTTGCAGCAATAAATCTTTAGGTGTGACATACAAGTTGGCCGGGAAAATGGCCACATTAGTCAGTTTCCCCAGCCTTCTGCCGCTACTGGTTTCAAAACTTTCAATAGTCTCAATTTCATCTCCAAAAAAAGTGATTCGGTACGCATAATCGACATACGGTAGCGCCACCTCCACTACATCTCCCTTTACGCGGAAGGTGCCTCTGTTGAGTTCTTCATCGCTTCGCGAATACAAACTATCGACCAGTTTGTGTAAAAAAGCATTTCTGGAAATTACCAAACCGGTTTGTATTCGGATGATTCCATTTTCGTAATCTACCGGGTTGCCTAATCCATAGATACAGCTCACGGAAGCCACCACAATAATGTCGCGCCTGCCAGACAGGAGCGAAGCGGTGGTGCTCAGCCTCAGTTTGTCAATTTCTTCGTTTACACTTAAATCTTTTTCGATGTAAGTGCCTGATGAAACGATGTAGGCTTCCGGTTGGTAGTAATCATAATAGGAAACAAAATATTCTACCGCATTTTCAGGGAAAAACTGCTTGAACTCACCGTATAACTGGCTCACCAATGTTTTGTTATGGGTAAGAATGAGGGTTGGCTTTTGAACATTCTGAATCAGATTTGCGATGGTGAATGTCTTCCCGGACCCTGTCACCCCCAGCAATACCTGCTCCTTTTCACCGTTCACTACGCCTTCGGTGAGTTGGCGAATGGCTTCCGGCTGATCTCCGGACGGGGTATACTTGGTGGTTAACTGGAACTGCATTTTTTGGAAAGATGGCGAAAGTAAGAAACGTTCCTACTAAAACTTTGTTTGACGCAAAACCGGCTAATCGTCTTTTAGTTTTATTCACAGCCAACTCTGCAAACACTTACTATATTGCGCCCCTCAAAATCATTAAACATGACCTTAGAAGAAATCGTATCCATCACCGGACTTCCCGGCCTTTACAAAACCATTGGCAAAAGAAACGATGGCTTAATTGTTAAATCTATCGCTGACGACAAATCTCAATTTGTTCCCAGCCGCACACATATGTTTTCATCATTGGAAAACATTACCATGTACACCACCGGTGAACCCGCTTTGCTCAAGGATATTTTAGCCGACATCAAGAAAAAAGAGGCTAAAAATCCTTTGCCCGATTTGAAGGATGATGCAAAAGTGAAAGCATGGTTTGAGGTAGTGTTGCCGGCCTATGACAAAGAAAAAGTATATGTAAGCGACATGCGTAAACTGGCTAAGTGGTACGCCATCCTGGATGGCAAAGGACTTATTGCAGAACTTACTTCTGCACCGGTTGCTGCAGGAGCCGAAAAAGAGGAAGATGCAAAACCAAAAATGGACGTGGAAGATAAGCCAAAGAAAGAGCACAAACCCAAAGTGCAAAAATCAACAAAGGCTAACACCAAACCTGCTCCTGCCGCCAAAAAGATTACAACCCCCCGGAAGGCTTCTTAACCCTCCCGCATAAATGATTGTATGAGTACATCTGCACTTAAGCTACCTGTGCGTCCCGAAAGGAATTTCTTAAAAGAAGATTTCGATTGCGACAAATGGGAAACCATAGAACCGTATCTCAAAAATTTGCTGGACAGACCTATCCATTCGTTGGGAGATCTTCAACAATGGCTACTTGACCAAAGTGAATTGGAGGCAGTGGTGGGAGAGCACTCCCGGTGGATTTACGTGCGAACTACTGTAGATACCACGGACGTACAAGCAAAGGAAGCTCAGGCGCATACATACATGAACATTTTCCCCAAGTTAGCGCCCTATAATTTCGAGTTGGATAAAAAGTTTGTGAACTGTCCTTTCTTGAAAGAGTTGGATCAGGAGTTGTTTTTCACTACCATTCGTAAGACAAAAAACTATGTAGAAATTTTTCGCGAAGAGAATGTTCCGTTGCAGAGTGAGCTCAATATTAAGCAGAGTAAATACGATGAAATAATAGGCGCACAGACAATTTCCTATAATGGAAATACCCTCACTATGCAGCAAGCACATGCTTTGCTGAAGAGCAACAACCGAGAAGAGCGGGAAGTAGTATTTAAGTTGATGCTGGAGCGTAGAGCGCAGGATAAAGAAGCACTGGATAATTTGATGACTGAGTTAATTAAAATCAGACATCAGATTGCTGTCAACGCTGGTTTCAAGACTTATACAGAGTTTCGCTTTCGTGAGTTGGGGCGTTTTGATTATTCCGCTCAGGACTGTTACAACTTTCACTCCGCGGCCAAACAAACGGTGGGGCCTGTAGTGGATGAGATAGTTTTAGAGAAGAAAAAAATGTTAGGGCTCGATGTTATGAAACCTTGGGATGCAGAGGCCGAGCCGGTTTCGGGTGTGCCCTTAGTTCCTTGCACATCTGCACAGGATATGCTGGATAAAACGATAGCCTGTTTCCGTCACTTGGACCCCTACTTTGCTGAGCGCATAGAGATTATGCGCGAAATGAAATATCTGGATTTAGATAGCCGGATAGGAAAGGGCCCGGGAGGATACAATATGACTATGCCGGAGATTGGTGTTCCTTTCATCTTTATGAACGCGGCCAACACCGAGCATGACTTAATAACCATGGTTCACGAAGGAGGCCACGCTGTGCACACCTTTTTGGCAAACGACCAACCCTTGAATTCGTTTAAAGATACTCCCAGTGAAATTGCGGAGGTAGCTTCTATGGGTATGGAGTTAATGACAATGCCTTATTGGGACGAATTTTATAAAAATGAAGCAGATACGAAGCGGGCACAAAAGAATCACCTGAATTACATTTTGAGTGTATTGGCTAAAACGTCCTTGGGAGATGCCTTTCAGCATTGGCTGTATGCCAACCCCGAGCACACGCACGAAGAACGAAGAAAGAAGTGGCGCGAACTGCACCGGAATTTTACCTCTCAGGTTATTGACTATTCCGGATACGAGCAGGATGTGGAAATAGGTTACCAGCGCATAATGCACTTTTATGCCGTTCCCTTCTACTACATAGAATATGCATTTGCTGAATTGGGTGCCATTGCACTTTACAAAAACTTTAAAGCGGATAAGCAGAAAACGATTGCTGCCTATAAGCAGGCATTAAAACTAGGGTACACTAAAACCATTCCCGGTTTTTATGAAACAGCAGGAGTGCGATTCGATTTCAGTTTGCCTTATGTAAGTGAACTTGTAAACTTTGTTCGTGCAGAACTAAAGTCTTTGAACTAAATTCCTGGTGCAGGTTTGGTACCTACACTACTTGAAAAGTTTTCCCTTCCACAGCCAAATGGCTGTTGGGGAAAATAGACTGACTTTCCTTTGCTAATGGCTCCAGATTATCGTAGCGAGCCGAGAAATGCCCAAGTAAAAGTTGCCCGGCCTTTGCTTGCTCGGCCACTTGCGCTGCTTGCACTGATGTGGTGTGATAAGTTTCCGCAGCCCGCACAGCGTGCTCCTCCATAAATGTAGCCTCATGATAAAGAAGATTAACCCCTGATACATAGTTTACGGTTTCTATTGAAAACGATGTATCGCTGCAGTAAGCATAGCTGCGCGGAGGAGAGGGGGCAGTGGTTAACTCTGCATTACTGATTATATGACCGGTTGGCAGCACAAAATCTTCACCCCGCTTAATCTTCTTAATTAACTCGTATGGAATCTGATACTCTTCAATTTTGGATGGAATAATTTTTCTGTGATGTTGTTTCTCTTTGAACAAAAAGCCGGTGGTGGGAAGGCGATGCAAAAGCGGGAAAGTGTGTATCGAGAGCAATTCATCTTCGTAGATGGTCTCGGTGCCTTCCGCCCGGGTGTGCCGGAATTTAATTTGGTAGCGGAGCTCTGTTTTAGAGTGCTTAAAGTTCAGTTTTATAATCTCCTCTAAGGGAGGTGGACAGTAGATGTTTAGTTCTGTTTCGCGCCAATGCAGGTTGAAAGTAGTCAGCAGCCCGATTAATCCATAGTAATGGTCGCCATGCAAGTGCGAAATGAAAATATGGTCGAGTTTAGACCATTTGACCCCGAAGGTGTTCATTCTGAACTGCGAGCCCTCGCCACAATCCACCATGAAGTGACGTCCGTTGTAATTAACTATTTGTGAAGAAGGATAGCGATTATGTGCAGCCACGGCTCCGTTGCTGCCCAGAATAGTAACATCAAACTGCATAGGAGAAATTAAGTGCGCAGGTCGCGGTCCAGTTCCTCCATCATTACAAAATCAACCGATTCGCTGATGGTGGGAACGATGTTCAATATCGGCTCCAGTTGCGATATCTTAATCAACTTCTGGATATGAGCATTGAGCCCTGTGAGCACAAAAATGCCGCTGGTTTCCTTGCACAGACGATTGCCGACCAGCAATGCGCTCAACCCTGAGGAGTCTACATATTGCACATCGGCCAAATCCAATACTATATTTCTGAAACCTTCGTTGTTTAGTATCACCAATTCTGATTTCAGCTGCGGGGCCAGGTTACTTAACAACTTTTCTTCATTCAGTTTTACAATAACCAGCCTGTCTCGTTTGTCGATTTGGAATTTCATATGCTCCGATTTTGGTGTGCGAATTTAACTTGGCTAAAACTAAGGGTTTTGACAAATAAATCAAATTTGCTGCAATGTATGCTAAAAGATTCTCTTTGTAAAGGGGTGTGTGAATCTTTAAACTTTTATACATCACTACGAGTTGTATATCAAACTCAATTAGTTTACGTTTGATTGCGCTCGATTTTGAAATGCCAATTTGACTGCAATCATAATTGGTTTAATATTTGAAAACTGTAATACATGGATGCAAAATTCTCACCGAAAGTTAAGGAAGTAATTTCTTATAGCCGCGAAGAAGCTCTTCGCTTAAATCATGATTTCATTGGTATTGAACACATTCTGCTAGGGCTGATACGCGAGGGAGAAGGCTTGGCGGTGCGAACTATCAAGAGCCTGAACATTGACCCGGTAATGCTTAGAAAAAAGGTCGAAGAGTCTATTCAAGACAAATCGGCAAAGGGCAGTTTTAATCCGAACAATTTGCCACTAACCAAACAAGCTGAAAAGGTGCTCAAGATTACGGTGTTGGAGGCTAAGGTTTTGAAGAGTGATGTGATAGGAACCGAACATTTGATTCTATCCATTCTGAAGAATAAAGACAATATCGTTACACAGATTTTCGCCCGCTTTGATGTGGATTATGATGTGTTTAAGCGCGAACTGGAAGAAGTTCAAAATGATATCAAGGATGTACGCGATATTAAATCCGAGCTACCCAACGAACCAGCCGATGATGAGCCATTTGAGGAGGATAAAAGCCGTGGTGGTGGATTTGGCAATCCGCAACAAGGTGCCAAGAAACCGGGTGCTACTAAATCCAAAACACCTGTGCTGGACAACTTTGGTCGCGATGTAACACACCTGGCCGAAGAGGGTGCTCTGGACCCCATTGTAGGTCGGGAGAATGAGATTGAGCGTGTATCGCAAATACTTTCGAGACGCAAAAAGAATAACCCGATTTTGATTGGCGAACCGGGTGTTGGTAAAACGGCCATTGTAGAAGGTCTGGCACTCAGAATTATTCAAAAGAAAGTGTCGCGCGTGTTATTTAACAAGCGCATTGTAATGCTCGACTTGGCAGCATTGGTTGCCGGCACAAAATATCGCGGTCAGTTTGAAGAGCGCATGAAAGCTATCATGACTGAGTTGGAAAAGAATCGCGATGTCATCTTGTTTATCGATGAGATTCACACTATAGTAGGTGCCGGTGGCGCTACGGGTTCTTTGGATGCATCCAACATATTTAAACCGGCCTTGGCTCGGGGCGAACTGCAATGTATTGGCGCCTCCACCCTGGATGAATACAGACAATACATTGAGAAGGATGGTGCGCTGGCCCGCAGATTTCAACAGGTGATGGTAGATCCGCCTTCATCGGAAGAAACCGTGCAGATATTAACCAACATCAAAAACAAGTATGAAGATTATCACAGCGTAGATTATTCTAAGGAAGCTGTGGAGGCCTGTGTGAAATTATCTACCCGATACATCACCGATCGCTTTCTGCCCGACAAAGCCATTGATGTAATGGATGAGGTAGGTGCGCGCGTTCACTTGAAAAATATTCACGTTCCCAAAAGCATTGTGGAGTTGGAAAAGCAGGTGGAGGAAATTAAGTCGGAAAAAAATCAAGTGGTAAAGAGCCAGAAGTATGAAGAGGCCGCCCGACTGCGCGATCGCGAAAAGAAATTGCTGGAAGAACTGGACAAGGCTAAGAATATGTGGGACGAAGAATCGAAGGTGAAGCGCTACCCGGTGAGCGATGAGGATATTGCCGAAGTAGTAGCCATGATGACCGGCATACCGGTGAACAAGATTGCCCAGACCGAAAGCAACAAGCTCATCAATATGAGTGCTGAACTGACTGGGGCTGTAATTGGGCAGGATGAAGCTGTAAAGAAAGTGACCAAGGCCATTCAGCGTAACCGGGTGGGATTAAAAGACCCGCGCAAACCAATAGGCACCTTTATCTTTCTGGGGCCTACCGGTGTGGGTAAAACAGAGTTGGCTAAATCCATTGCCCGTTATTTGTTTGATAGCGAGGACTCGCTCATCCGTATTGACATGAGCGAATACATGGAAAAGTTTTCGGTGTCGCGTTTGGTGGGAGCGCCTCCGGGCTATGTGGGCTACGAAGAAGGCGGACAGTTGACTGAGAAGGTGAGGCGCAAACCCTACAGTGTAGTACTGCTGGATGAAATTGAAAAGGCACACCCGGATGTGTTCAACATTTTGTTGCAGGTGTTTGATGATGGTATTCTGACGGATAGTTTGGGTAGGAGAGTAGACTTCAAAAACACACTCATCATTATGACCTCCAACATTGGTGCACGCGATTTGAAGGATTTTGGAACCGGTGTGGGTTTTGCTACCAGTGCCAAAAACTCACAATCGGAGGAGCTATCAAAGAATGTGATTACAAAGGCCCTTAAGCGCACTTTTTCTCCGGAGTTCTTGAACCGGATAGACGATGTCATCATCTTTAACTCACTGGTGAAGCAGGACTTGTTCAAGATTATCGATATCACGCTGCGCGATGTGACCAAGCGGATTAAGGACCTTGGCTATGAGATTATACTAACCGAAGGCGCTAAAGAATTTTTGGCCGAGAAAGGATATGATCCTCAGTTTGGTGCCCGACCGCTTCACCGTGCAGTTCAAAAATATGTGGAGGACCCATTGGCCGAAGAGATTTTGCGTGCCGGAGCCAAGCCGGGCGACTCCTTTGTGGTGGAACTGATGAAGGAGAATGAAGAATTGAAAATCACTCATCAGCCCAGCACCACCTCTGCAGTAAAAGAGTAAGCGAATACTATCCAATAAAAAAAGCGACCGCCCCGAAAAGAGCGGTCGCTTTTCGTTTGGCACTTACGAGTGATTTATATTTCGGCCAGCTGCACCCTGTCTGGTGTGGCGATGAGTTGGAATTTACGCACCACATCATCTGATTGGGTGAAGGAGATAATGCAGTTGTTCTCATCTTTCCAATCGAAATTTACATTCTCATCTTGCTTTAATTCTCCTGCATAGATTTCGAACTTGAGCGAACCTTCTTTAAAGTCATAGGCTTTTACCTGCAGGTTTATTTTCCAGGGTTCCAACGCCACGGATCTGGAAGCATTGACAGTAATGGTGGTATGCCCTGCCGGAGATTTGTCAGTGATGTAAGTTACTCCACCTCCCTCACAGGCCTGGAGTGTAAAAATCAGGAGCAGTACGGGAATGAGTCTATGTATCATGTTTATTCAACGGTTTTAGAAACTGAATATTTCGTTGTAGTCCTTTAAACTTGGTTCGCTTAACGGGCGAGTGTTTGAAAATACGATTAAAAGTTTCTTCGTTCAAATTTTCCCAGTCGGCACGGGTCATGGCTAAGAGTTCGGGAGCGGGGGCAAACCGCGGTTCGTGGTGCTCGGCAGATTGGCTATTGATGGGGCACACCTGCTGGCAGATGTCGCAGCCAAACATCCAGTTTTCAAATTTACCCGTCATATCAGCGGGTAGTGCTTCGTCCTTCAGTTCTATGGTGAAATAAGAAATGCATTTGCTGCCATCTACCCGGTAAGGGGCATCAATGGCACCGGTGGGGCAGGCATCTATGCATTTGGTGCAGGAGCCACAATAATCTTTCACGGGCGAATCGTAGTGGAGTTCCAGGTCGCAAATGATTTCAGCCAAAAAGAAGAAGGAGCCTTTCTTCTTGGTGAGCAACTGTGTGTTTTTGCCAATCCAGCCGAGGCCGCTTCGCTGTGCCCAGGCCCGCTCCAGCACAGGAGCCGAATCTACAAAGCACCGCCCGGCTACTTCTCCGGCCAGTTCGCGGATGTAGGCCAACAGCGCTTCGGCACGCTCTCTCACCACAGTGTGGTAGTCTTCCCCATAGCTATACATGGCCAGCTTGGGCGCATCGGCAGATTGTGTTTGTGTGGTATAATAATTATAAGATAAAGAGATGACGCTGCGGGCGCCCTCCACCAACAAGCGCGGGTCGGTGCGCTTTTCAAAATGATTGGCCATGTAGTGCATCTGCCCGTGCTTTTGCTGGTTTAGCCATTGCTCCAGCAGCAGCGATTCCTTTTCCATCTTTTCGGCCCGGGCGATGCCGCAATCCATAAACCCGAGCAAGGATGCTTTTTGTTTTATGGCTTGGCTAAGGGCAGTGGGTTGCATGGCAGAAAATTCGCCTGTGAAAATATTTATTTACCTAAACATACGATTCCGTTCATTAGGCGTTTACATTCGTAGTATTCTATTGCCGCATGAATTTTTTCAAAATCGTTTTTCTTGTCTTGTTGTTGAACACCGTGGAGTGGAATACATTATCGGCACAATCGGTGGTGCTTTCTGACCCTTGCGAAGAAGAGCAGGAACTTAAAATTCTTTCGTGGAATATTTACATGCTGCCGGCTATAGTGGCCCGCAGAGACCGCCCCGGGCGCGCTCAGGATATTGTCAATGAGTTGCAGCACAAAGACTATAACATCATTGTGTTTCAGGAAGCCTTTCACGATAAAGCCCGCGGCATTATCAGCGAGGGCCTGCGTGCCGAGTATCCTTACCAATACGGCCCCTATAACGATAAGCCCGGCATTAAGATAAGCAGTGGGATATGGGTGGTGAGCAAGCTCCCCTTGAAAGAGTTAAACGCCATTGAGTTTAGAAACTGTGCGGGCATTGACTGTGCCAGCCGCAAAGGGGCAGTGCTGCTGGAAGGCGAAATGAATGGTAAAGTATTTCAGGTGATGGGCACTCACCTGCAATCCAGCGAGCAGCAGAATATCCGGTACAGGCAAATGGACCAGATTTATATGGAACTGCTTTCGGTGTATAAGCGCGATGGTGTGCCGCAGTTTTTGTGTGGCGACATGAACACCGAGGGCGAAATAAAAGAACGCTACTGCGAAATGCTCAACTGCTTTGATGCCGAAGACGGCACCTTTGCCAGTGTAGACCAGCATAGCTACGATGCCGATAACAACGACCTGGCCCTGTCGCAGGGCGGCAAAGGCAAAACCCTGCTGGATTATATACTGGTGCGCAACAACGGAGTGAAAATCCGTGCGATGAAGCGCTACGTGAATGTGCTTAAGCGCGGTCGCAAACACCTCAGCGACCACTACGGCATTGTGTGCGAAGTGCGCTTCTGATATTTTCAATAACTCAACTTAGGCCGCCACCCCCTTGTCCCTTTGGGGCAACAGCAGCAGGTCAAAGAGATGCCACACATTACAGCTACCAATCGCCCGGACCAAACAGGTCTTTGCCAACGCGATAGAGTTTCCCCTCTTTTTTGACAACTCAGGCTACACAATTCCGAACTCGGTTGCCCCGATTCCGAACTCAGGTAACACAATTCTGAACTCGGTTGCCCGATTAACTCGGGCCCCGTCCGAACTCCGTTCCCCCGATTCCGAACTCGGTTGCCCCATTCGAACTCGGTTGCCCCGATTCCGAACTCAGGTAACGCAATTCCTCGGTTGCCCCGATTCCGAACTCAGGTAACGCAATTCCGAACTCGGTTGCCCCGATTTGGAACTCAGGTAACCCGATTCTGAACTCGGTTGCCCTGATTTGGAACTGAGGAAAGGAAATTCTGGGGGAGTGTATCGTTCGGCAGAACACTCACTGACTATTCATTATCTTTGGCACATGATTCAACTATGGATGCTCGGGTTGGCCTTGTTGGCCTGGCTGCCCACTTGCGAGAGCTATTTGAAAGCGGTGGAAGGCTATGCCGTAGACTCTTATTTTAAGGAGGAAGTATACCGGGCGCACACCTGGCAGACTTTCGGGCAATTGCCGGAGCCTAACCAAGCCATGAGCGAAACACAACCCGACCTGCACCTGCTGAATGCTGCCTTGTTTTTTGCTACCAACGAACTGCGCCACCGCTACAAAAAGCCGGAGTTTCGCTACTCCGCTACCCTGCGCGATGCCGCAGTGTTGCACACGCACGAGATGGTGAGCCGCCATTTTTTTTCGCATACCAATAGCCGAAACCGCAAGTGGGATAAACCCGATAGCCGCATCCGGCAGTGCGGACCTTTGCCCCGGGCGCTGGCCGAGAATATCGACTATCAGTATCTGGAAGAAGGCGACACCTACCTCAGCTTTGCCCGCAAGGTGGTGCAGCATTTATACGACTCGCCACCGCACCGCAAAAATATGCTGGGCAGCTACACGCATCTGGGCACCTGCTCCATGATGGAGGCGAAGGACCGTCAGGGTTACCGCTATCTCAAGTCTACACAGGATTTTGCCACTTACTGAGCCAGTATCTTGCTCACCAGCCCTTGCAGCACATGGCCGGGGCCCACTTCCACAAATTCGGCAGCGCCATTTTGCTTCATGTTCAACACCGTTTGTGTCCAGCGCACCGGAGCGGTGAGCTGCGCCACCAGGTTTTGGCGAATGATATCGGGGCGGGTTTCGGGCAGGGCAGTCACGTTTTGGTAAATAGGGCAGCAGGCTTCATGGAAAGGAGTGGCTTGTATAGCATCGGCCAGTTCTTCGCGGGCGGGCTCCATAAGCGGGGAATGAAATGCACCGCCCACCGGTAGTTTAATCACTCTGCGCACGCCTGCTTCGGTGAGGCGGGCGATGGCCATATCAATGCCGCGGAGCGTGCCCGATATCACCAACTGCCCGGGGGCATTGTAGTTGGCGGCTACTACCACCTCATCGGTAATGGAAGCGCAGATGTTTTCGACCTGTGCTTCGGTGTCGTAGCGCAGTACCGCTGCCATGGTAGACGGAGTGGCCTCGCAGGCTTTTTGCATAGCTTGTGCGCGGAGGCTCACTAACCGAAGGGCATCGGCAAACGACAGCACCTGATTGGCCACCAATGCGCTAAACTCGCCCAGCGAATGCCCCGCCACCATATCGGGCTTTGGATTATTCAAGAGTAGATAAGAAATCACTGAATGCAGAAAGACTGCAGGTTGGGTCACCCGTGTTTGTTTTAAATCTTCATCGCTGCCGTAAAACATTACATCGGAAATGGCGAAGCCCAATACCTCATCGGCCTGCTTAAAGAGTGAGCGGGCCTGCTCGCTTTGCTCATAAAGTTCGCGGCCCATGCCGCTATACTGAGAACCTTGTCCGGGGAAAATGTAAGCCTTCATGCGATTTGTATTTGAGCAAAAAGCGGGGGATGTGCTAGGATAGTTTGGCAGATATCAGATTGATAAACTCGTTTCGTGTAGCCGAGTTTTGAAACTCACCGGTAAATGCCGAAGTGGTGGTTACCGAGTTTTGTTTGCTGACACCACGCATCATCATGCACAGGTGTTTGGCTTCCACTACTACCGCCACGCCCAGTGGGTTAAGGGCTTCCTGAATGCAATCTCTGATTTGAATAGTCAAACGCTCCTGCACCTGAAACCTGCGGGCATATACATCCACCACGCGAGCCAGTTTACTGAGGCCTACAATTTTTCCATTGGGGATGTAGGCAATATGCGCCCGGCCAAAGAAGGGGAGGAGGTGATGCTCGCACAGCGAAAAAAGCTCAATGTCTTTGACAATCACCATTTGGTTGTGCTCTTCGTGAAACACCGCGCTCTTCATAATCTCCAGCGCATCCATCTTATAACCCTGCGCCAGAAAGTGCATGGCCTTGGCGGCCCGCTCGGGAGTTTTGGCCAGCCCTTCGCGTGTCACATCTTCTCCAAGCGCAGTAAGCAATTGGCGGTAATGGTCGGTGGCTAACTTGAGAGAAGCTTCGTTATAACTCTCTGTTTTTTTATAAGACATTGTTTGTGTTTTAGGTGGTAATAACAACAGCGCCCTGTTATAGTTAATACGATTTTTCGTATAGCTGCTATTCACCGAAGTATTCTACATAAATATTTTCTGTTTCCACCAGCTTGACGCAGTGCAGCGTGCAGGTGGTAATGTGCGGTGCCAGCCATTTCCAAATTTGCATGGCTACGTTTTCGGTGGAGGGCATCACCCCCTGCAATTCCGGCACATCTACATTAAAGTTTTTATGGTCGAGTCGCTCGGCTACTTCGCGTTTGATAATGCGGCTCAGTTCGTGTGCATTCATAATAAAACCTGTGCCCGCCTCCGGAATGCCTTTCACGGTGACATACAAATCAAAGTTGTGGCCATGCCAGTTTTTGTTGGCGCATTTGCCAAACACACGAACGTTCTCTTCTTCGCTCCAGCTGCTGTTATACAAGCGGTGCGCTCCGTTGAAGTGTTCCCGTCTGGTGAGATAAACCATAGAATTGCAGGTGGGTAATACTTTTCCAAAATCATAGCATGTCCATGTGCACCGGCTGCGCAGGCCGCCAGCAAAGCATATTTGCCGTTTTCTTTATGCAGTCGGTTAGCGGCTGTAGTCACCAGTCGGGCGCCTGTTGCCCCGAACGGATGCCCCAGCGACAGGCTGCCACCCCAGAGGTTAAATTTATCCATAGGCACTACACCCACTGCCTTATCGCGGCCCAGCTTCTGCTTCGCAAAGTCATCGCTGGCCAGGCATTTCAGGTTGGCAAGTATTTGTCCGGCAAATGCTTCATGAAATTCAAATACATCAAAGTCGGAGAGCTGCATGTTGTTTTTCTGCAGCAACTTGCTCACGGCATAGGTAGGGCCCAGGAGGAGCTCTTCGTTCAGGTCGCAGCCGCTAAAAGCGTAGCTGTGCAGATACGCTTTAGGTTGCAAGCCAAGTTGTTTAGCTTTCTCCTCGGTCATCAGCAATACGGCTGCAGCACCATCGGTCAAAAACGAGGCGTTGGCAGCCGTAATGGTGCCGCCTTCTTTTACAAAAGCGGGTTTTAGCTTGCCTACTTTTTCCATCGTGGTATCGCCCCGGAATCCGTTATCTTTCTTAATCGCCTTAAACGATGGAGCGGCTTCTACAGGTGCAATTTCATTCGCCAGTAAGCCTTCTGCATCTGCCTTGGCCGCCAGTTGGTGCGAGCGCACGGCAAACTCATCCTGCTCTTTGCGGCCCACGGCATAGCGCGCTGCCAATATATCGCAATCGAGGCCCATGGTTTTGCCGGTTAAAAACTCAGCCACCGCAGGAGCTTCGGGTTTAAAGTCGGAGGGGCGCAGACCAAAGACAAACTTCAGCGTGTCGCCCAGGCCTTTTAGTTTTTGTGCTTTGAACAGTTTCTTGCGCATTACTTTATTGAACATAATAGGGGCATCGCTCACGCAATCGGTTCCACCGGCAATAGCCACATCCGCATCGCCATTCTGCAACAAATGCATAGCCGTTACTATCGCCTGATTAGCCGATATGCAAGCCATGGTTACGGTGTGGCAAGGGGCTGTGTTTGGTATACCGGCCGTGATAGCTGCTTCGCGCGCCACGTTACCTGTTTTTACATTGCTGATGGTAGTGCCCATCACCACATAGCCCACTTCTTTGGGGTCTATGCCTGTTTTGTTCAGGAGTCCTTTAATGGCAAACTGCCCGAGTTGGTAACTCATTAAATCCATATAATCGGTTCCGGAACGGAGGAACGGGGTGCGCGCACCATCAATCACTACTATTCTTTTGCTCATACTGTTTGTTTTTAGCGGTGGCGAAAGTAGCCTAAACCGCGATGTGTGAAAATGTAAATGCTCGTTCCTTTTTTATTAGCGGATCAGCGTGATGTTTCCTTTCTTTTCATACTGCTTGCCGTATACATCCTTAGCCGTCAGGTAATAGGCAAAAGTGCCTACATTCTGCAGTTTGCCTTTGTAGGTGCCGTCCCAGCCTTTGCTGTTGGTATAGCTTGTTTCCAAATCGCTGAGGTTGCTGCTGCTGTAGACCAGTTCGCCCCACCTATTGTAAACTCTGATTTCGTAGTCGGTAATCAGGCTGGCATCGGCAAAGATGGTGAAGTAATCGTTTTGCCCATCGGAATTGGGCGTAAAGGCCTGCGGTATTTCAATAAAGGCATCACAGTTTTTTACATCGATGAATACCGTATCGCTGCTTCGGCAACCGATGCTATCGGTGGCGGTGAGGGTGAATTCCACGCCTTCGCTGTTGTTAAACAATGGATTCAGGCTGGAAACATTATCCAAACCGGTGGCAGGCGACCAGAGGATATTGCTCTGTGTAGAACTGCCCAGCAACTGATAGGTTTCCCCATCACATATCAAAGTATCGGAGCCGGCATTTACTATCGGCAGCGGATTTACTTTTACATACACGGAATCCATGTTTCGGCAGCCGCTGGTATCGTAGACCAATACCGAATACATGCCGCTGGAAGACGGTGCAAAGTTCAGTATGCTCGTAGTGTCACCGGTATTCCAGAGGTATTTTAAACCGGCTTTGGTACTGTAGTAAATCTTACAGTTCAACACCCGCGGACCGGTAAAGGCCCCAAAAGGATAATTGTTGATGGTGCCTTGTATAAAGTCAATCACCCCATCTGATTTATACACGGTTCCCTGCTGCAAACCGATGCCCGGATTGTAGGCCATGTTCAGGGCAGGGGTGTTAGCGGTAGTAATGTAAAAGGCAAAGGTGTCGCCTTTGTTGATGGGGGTGTTTATCTCAATCGGTATCACGGTCATTTGACCCAGCGGTGCAGGGGTGAAATTGAAGAAAGCACCAATCTGATTCCAGCTGAATTGTTGCTGCTCAAACGTGCGGTAGCTGCCCGCTTTGCCATAAATCTCTGCTTGAATTGGTTGTGTGGTCAAATACTTTACGGCAAACGAATCAATGATCACATCTTCCTGCGCCACGATGTTAAACATGGCTCCTTGCCGGCCTTGTGTGGCGGTGTCTTGTGTTACAAATACTTTGTCCAGGTCGCTACTTTTACCAATTAGATTCACGCTTTCTCCGTTACAGATATTCAAATCAGGACCGGCATTTACACTGTAGAGCGTTACCACATCAATCGTAAACGTTCCGCTGTCGGCACCACAATCATTCAAAGAGAAATTGGAAATGGTATAACTCCCCACCGAATCAAAAATCATCACCACCTGACTATTGGCTTCATCCAGAATGCGTACCCCTGCAGGGGCCTCCCAGTTGTAATACGTTTCTTTCAGGTAATCGACAAAAAAGTTGACCGTATCGCCCACGCACACCTGTGCCGGTCCGGTAATATCTACCGATGGCAATGTGATAATGGTGTACACATACGGGTCGCTGAAAGGGCCGTAGCATCCAAAGTTGGATTCGCGGACATAAAAGATATAGTCGCCCGGTGTAGCTCCGGTGAGGTCGCCATAAAACAACTGCGGTGGTTGCGTTTCAAATTCATTTCCGTTGTTGTAAATCTGTGACGACCAAAAGTATTTAGACTGCATGTTGTAAGGCACCACCTGCAATCCGAAAATGCCTGCATTGCAGAACACCGTGTCGGGTTGCAGCCCCACAATCGTAGGTGGGTTTTGGTCGGGGGCGCCAATGGTAATGCGTATCACACTGCCTGTTTGATTCCATGTCTGGTTAGAACAATTGCTCACAATGCGCATGTAATACGTTCCGGCTGGCACGGGTAATTGTGCCGCCACTGCCGGCAAACATAAGGGGAAGTTGCCGCCAATACTGTCGCTGTAAACTCCCAGTCCGCCACTGTTCACCAGGTTAAAGGTCATCATATCGCGCAGCTCAATTGTCCAGTCATTACAAGTGTCGTAGCTGGCTTGATTGGTCCAATAGTTGGGGTCAATATTCAGGGTAGTGCAGGATGGGAAAGGAATACTATCGGGCACACAGAGTTGGATGTCGGTGTGGTTGTTGGTAATCTCATCACAGCGCACCAGACAAAAAGGGCCAATCACGGTGCCCACCACTGCCGGAGAGGTGGAGCGCACACGAATGTAATAGCCACATCCCGGAGGTGCGTTCTGCGGAATCAGTCCCGAAACATTTCCCGGAGGGAAACTCGGAAACTCTTTATTGGTAGGATTGCTGCCCAGGAAGAATGGAGTGGCAAAGCTTCCGTTTGTGTCGCTCAGTTCGGCAATGTAGCTGTTGCCGATATTGAAGAATCCGAACGAATTAAACTTCACATCAATCACACTCAGTATGCAGGTGGTGTCCACATCATTCATCACCGGGGCATTCAGCGTAATGATGCTCTCCGGACAATCAATCACCGTAAAGCATGGGCTGGCACCGCCTACAATATTGGGAACAGTGTTGCGCACCAATCGCACTTTGAAGCAGTTGCCCAGGCTATCCGGGGCATACATAAAAAACGCACCACTGGTTTGGTTGGCCGGTATGGTTATAAACTGATTGGTATTGGCATTGGGGCCAAACACTCCGTTTTTGTTACTCAGCTCAATATAATATTGACCATCGCAGAGCGGGGCACTTAACTGATAACTGAATACAATCGGGTCGCCCTGGCACACGGTATCGTCACTGGCGGCTACAATATTTACCTGCACCGGGTTGTTGGTATTGTCGTAGGTGCCCACGGCAATTATATCATCCACTCCAAACGATACATTGGTCGCTCCGCCCGATGATGGGTTCACCCATCTGAAACCCAACTGCAGATTCTGCGCATTTTCAAATGCAGGGTCCTGTATTACTTCATATTTCCATTTCGACTGATTGTTATACTTCGCCTGTCCGGTTTTGGTCCAGGGGCCTCCGTCTATTCGGTAATAGACTTCGCCATAGGCATCGGTGTTTCCCTCGCATATCCAGAAAAAGGTAAACAATACATCGGTCATGCCCAGGGTGCAAAAAGGACTTTTGATAAAGGTAAAACGGTCGCTGGCATTCGCGGTGTTCCAGTTAGCATTGGCTACTCCTCCGGCTGCTCCGCTATCGTGTATATGCAGATAGCGCGAGAAAGGGGCATTGTTGATTTGTCCGCTCACAATGCTGTCCTGCGGTGGCGTGTTAGGGTAGAGCGATTGACCATCATAAAGATTATTGATAATCCATTCATTGGTGCGGTGTTGGTGCCCACACCGCCACTGTCATATTCAAAAATATTGGAACCGGTTTCAAAGGTTTCGGTGAGCAAAAGAATCTGCTGCTGCGCTACGGCACATAAGGAAAACAGAAATAATAAAGACAGGGTAAGTATTTTCTTCATGCAGGGCAGATGTAATTAATGAAATAGAGGTTGCTACCTTTCCCCCCAAATGTAGCACGTATGACCATAATTTATAATCAAAATTTGCAGGGGCTAAAAAGGATGCATGGTTGTAATGCTCAGAAATTCTTACAGTTTTACACATTAAGAAAAGATTACTGCTACATGAAATTAAGTTGTTCCAAAGTCTTGCTGCTCTTCATTGTGCCATGCCTGACCCTCTTTTTTGCCTGCAAAAAGGAGCCGGGCACCGGTGGACTGGCTACCATAAAAGGAAGAGTATATGCCTATGATGTAAACGACTTCGGCAACAAATTAGACAGTGGCTACTATGGTGGTGTGCGGGTCTATATCTCTTATGGCGATAATACAGGCGTAGATGATGATGTGCGGACAGACTTTGAAGGAAGATATGAGTTCCGGTGGTTGCAGCCCGGCAGTTATAAGGTGTGGGTGCTCTCGGATTGCAATACCTGCACTCTTTTGCAAACACAGGATTTAGAATTAGTGAACGTCAACAAGAAAAGAGAGGAAGTGCAAGTGCGGGACCTCATCTATCAATTTTAATGCTGTTTAACTACGAACATGAGGAGCGGAGAGTGCTCCATACACTCGATACTTTTGAATCCATTGATTTAAAGGGACTGGATAATGTGCAGTTGCTCAACCGCATGGATGCCAAGTATGTATTTCATGTCAATCAGTTTGCCGAACTGCTGGAAGAAATTAAAGACCAGTATTACGTATTGGAGATTGAAAACAAACGGGCCTTTAGTTACGAGAGTCTGTATTTTGATACCGATGATTATCAGCTCTACAAGTTTCATCACAATGGTAAACTCAACCGGCTCAAAGTTCGTTTTCGTAAATATCTCGATAGCGGGCTCACCTACTTTGAAGTAAAGTACAAAGTAAAAGGCACCCGCACCGACAAGCATCGCCTGCTCGAAAAAGAAGTAAAACACGAACTGAGCGATAAAGAACTGGAGTTAATCCACCACGATTATCTGGATGCCCATGGTTTGCAAAAAAAACTCTGGATTCATTTCAAGCGCATTACCCTGGCCGGTAAAAACATGCCCGAAAGAGCTACGCTCGATTTGAATCTGTCGTTCGATAATTTTAAAGATAAGCGCACCTTCCCTGAACTGGTGGTGGCGGAGGTAAAACAGGAGAAGAGCAATGTATTCAGCCCCATGATTCAGGCCTTCAAGCGAAGACACTTTGAGGAAGTGGGCTTTAGTAAATATGCCACGGGAGTCGCTATTCTGGAAGATATCAAAAGCAATGCCTTTAAACCCAATCTCATCAAAATAAACCGAATCATCAATAATGGATAACGTAGTATCAGAAGCCATCACCAACGACCTTTTTGGAAATAACACCTTGCTGGAGTTTTTAGTGCGCTTTGGCATCAACCTGCTTTTCATCATCATCATTGTGCGCTTTATCTACTATCCGCGCCACCGAAACAAAGACTTCCTCTTCACCTTCTTCCTGTTTAATACCGTCAATTTCATCATCTGTTTCCTGCTCAGCGACACCAAACTTAAAACCGGTTTTGCCTTCGGTCTGTTTGCCATCTTTTCCATTATCCGCTACAGAACCGTTACGGTTCCCATTCGCGAAATGGGTTATTTCTTTGTGGCAGTCACAGTCGGCCTTATTAACTCATTAGCCATATTGGAGGATACCCAAACAGCTGTTATTCTCCTGTTGAGCAACACCGTCATTATTGCGCTCATTCTTTTATTAGACCGCCAGCTCTCCCTCGACCACGAGAACTACAAAGAGATTAACTACGAGCGCATCGACCTCATTAAACCCGAACTGCGCAGCGAGATGATTGAAGACATCAAGAAGCGCACCGGCCTGCCCATTCACCGGGTAGAATTAATTAAGGTAGACTTTCTGCGCGATGTAGCCCGCATCCATGCCTTTTACTACTCCAAAGAGAATGAGAGCACCACCCGTGGCATGGGGGCCGATGATGAGTAAATGCCCATAATCTCTCCTATACCATGATTCACCTGCGGTTTCTGTTTATCCTGCTTTTTTCAGTCGCTGTGCTGCAGGCACAGGATTATAGACACGAGGCCGGACTGTGGACAGGCGTGCAACTGAACCTGGACCTGCCGAAGAACTTTAGTTTCTCCACCCAATATCAGCTGCGGCTCGATAACGATTTGTATCGGGTGCGCGGCTCTTACATTTCCGGTGCTTTGCAATACGATATCATTAAAAAGTATCTGAGTGCCGAGGTGGAATACCGCTACCGAACCTCCCGCTGGGGCGACCAGCATCGCTTTGGCATCGGGCTTACCGGTAAGTATAAATACAAAAAGGTGTCGTTTAGCCTGCGCACGGTCTATCAGCGCGGGCACGAGTATTTCAACAGCAGCTACGAACCGGGGCACGAACCTACCAACTATCTGCGCAACCGCTTGCAGGTGAAACTGGATTTGAAAAAACGATTCGAGCTTTTTGCCTCTGTAGAGCCCTATGTCCGGTTCTCCAATAAATACAACGGGGTAGACCGCTTTCGTAGCATAGCCGGAGTAGGGTGGGAGTTTGTGAAAACCCACCACCTGCAGGTTTTTTATCTTAATCAGTTTACCATCGGCCGCAGGAACCCTGCCATGCAGCATAACACCGGCATCTCCTATTCGTGGGATGTTCCCAAGTTCTGGAAGAAGAGCAAAAAGAAGGACGCTAAGAAATAAGACCTTATGGGTTGTAATCTTCTGCCTGACATGAGCAATTGGCAATGAACGATGAGTAATAATTACGATGAGCGGGCAATCACGAGCTCTAGATTTGTACGCAGAGCGGAGCTTGCGGAAGCGAAGGTTATTTAAGCATCTATTTGTTACGTCACCCGGTGGGCTGTTCCTTCTCTTTAGGGTGCCGCAGGCAGGGGGAGGTGGCCCTCCGTCTGGTGGCAGCTTTGCTCGCCTGCCGGCAGGCAGGA
This sequence comes from Bacteroidota bacterium, assembly GCA_016715625.1. Lineage (GTDB taxonomy): Bacteria > Bacteroidota > Bacteroidia > Chitinophagales > LD1 > Bog-950. Next base: position 65,756 of record JADJZU010000001.1, on the reverse strand, counting down.
GGTGGTCGAAGACCGGGGGGGGGAGGTGGTTATTTGTCCTCCGCTGGCGAGCTGTCTCGCAGGACGGGGTCCAAACAAAAGATCACATCCCTACTCGCCGCTTGTCATCGTGAGGAACCAGGGAAGCTCTTGTGATTCTTCCGGAGGCGGTTACTTAAAAACAGAGGTAGTTGCTTTTTGGCTTAGCCCGCAAGCTTCGCTGTTGATGTAACTATGCTGATGGAATGACAGAAGTGCTATCTGCCATTGCTAATTGTATATTGCTAGTCGGTTCCGAAGGGACCAGCCACCTGTCAAAAACAAAAACGCCTCCGTTTCGGGAGGCGTTTTGTATTGTTATTGTTGATACAATTACTTGATGATTTCAGTAACCTGACCGGCACCTACTGTTCTTCCACCTTCGCGGATAGCGAAGCGAAGACCTTTCTCCATCGCGATTGGATAGATCAGTTTCACAGTAAGGGTTACGTTATCGCCAGGCATTACCATTTCTACACCGGCAGGCAAAGTGATTTCGCCTGTTACGTCAGTAGTACGGAAATAGAACTGAGGACGGTATTGGTTGAAGAATGGAGTGTGACGTCCGCCTTCATCTTTGCTCAATACGTAAGTTTCGCATTTGAACTCAGTGTGCGGAGTTACAGAACCTGGTTTTACAACCACCATTCCACGCTTAATCTGCTCTTTCTCGATACCACGCAAAAGAAGACCTACGTTGTCGCCAGCTTCTCCTCTGTCAAGGATTTTACGGAACATCTCAACACCTGTAACAGTTGAAGTCTGTGCTTTTTCACCTTCTTTCAACAGACCGATGATTTCTACAGGGTCGTTAGAGTTGATAACCCCTCTTTCGATACGTCCTGTAGCCACAGTTCCACGACCGGTGATAGAGAATACGTCCTCTACCGGCATCAGGAATGGAAGGTCAGTAGCACGAGGAGGAACCGGGATAAAGCTATCTACGGCAGCCATCAATTCGTCAATTTTTTCTACCCATTTAGCTTCGCCATTCAAAGCACCAAGGGCAGAACCTTTGATAACCGGAATGTTGGCGCCATCGAATTTGTAGAAAGAAAGCAAATCGCGGATTTCCATTTCGCCCAGTTCAAGGAACTCAGGATCGTCCACTAAATCTACTTTGTTCATAAACACTACCACCTGAGGCACACCTACCTGACGAGCCAAAAGGATGTGCTCGCGGGTTTGAGGCATAGGACCGTCTGTAGCAGCCACCACCAGGATAGCACCGTCCATCTGAGCGGCACCTGTTACCATGTTCTTGATATAGTCAGCGTGTCCCGGACAGTCTACGTGTGCGTAGTGACGGTTCGCAGTTTGATATTCAACGTGAGCGGTATTGATAGTAATACCTCTTTCTTTCTCTTCAGGAGCGTTGTCAATTGAAGAATAATCTCTAACTTCTGCTAAACCTTTCTTCGAAAGAACGGTAGTAATAGCAGCAGTTAAAGTTGTTTTGCCGTGGTCAACGTGTCCGATTGTACCGATGTTAACGTGCGGCTTGTCCTTAACGAATTTTTCTTTAGCCATTGTTATTGGTTTTTTAAGTAATGAATAATTGTTTATTATAAAATCTTTTAACCGCTTTGAGCGGGAGACGAGGCTCGAACCCGCGACCTACAGCTTGGAAGGCTGTCGCTCTACCAACTGAGCTACTCCCGCAATTTTTTTTGTCTGCACCCTTCGCAGACGGTTATTTAAAGAACGTTACCTCTGAGCCGTTGATGAGAATCGAACTCGCGACCTCTTCCTTACCAAGGAAGTGCTCTACCACTGAGCTACAACGGCTTGATAATTCGGATTTCGGAACACCTACTCATTCAACATTCCTAATTCCGTATACACACTGTGGGCAAGGATGGATTCGAACCACCGAACTCCGAAGAGGACAGATTTACAGTCTGTTGTCGTTGGCCACTTGACTACTTGCCCTAAATTTCAATTGATGAGCCAGCGGAGGGAATCGAACCCCCGACCTACTGATTACAAATCAGTAGCTCTACCAACTGAGCTACGCTGGCTTAATTACTTTTCAGCTTTTCAGCCTCCTTACTGTGCATCAACTTACCGCCATCAAAGAACTTTTCAAAAAACGGAGCGCAAATCTAAACCCTTTATTGAATTTCCAAATAGAGTGAAAACAATTTTAGAGCGCATTTGTAAACATTCGATTTTTTCGGGCGGTTTTGGCTACCTGAACATCCCCGGTGGGGTGTTGTCGTTGCTTATCCTATTTTAGCGCCATGCATATCAAACAGGCCGAATATGTGGCCAGTTACGTAGATCCTTCCAAATGTCCCGCTTCGCTTCGGCCCGAGTTTGCTTTTATTGGCAGAAGTAATGTGGGTAAAAGCTCCCTGATTAACTATCTGTGCAACAGAAAGGCCTTGACGAAAGTGTCGAACACGCCCGGCAAGACTCAAACCATCAACTTTTTTGATATTAATCATCGGTTCCATTTGGTTGACTTGCCCGGTTATGGTTTTGCCAAAATATCGCGTTCTCAGCGCGAAAAGTGGGAAAGCATGATTAAGGGCTACCTCAAAAAGCGGGAGCAGTTACAGTATGTGATGCAATTGATAGATTCCCGCATTCCTCCCCAAAAGATAGATTTAGAATTTGGGGCCTGGTTAGGTGCTGCCAACATCCCCTTTGTCATTATTTTTACCAAGGCCGACAAGCCCGGTAGCCGCGAAACGGCCGCCAACGTTCAGTTGTATAAGAATGAAATGCTGAAAGAGTGGGCAGAACTGCCTCCCTGCTTTGTGACCTCAGCCGAACGAAAGTTGGGAGCAGAGGATGTTTGGGACTTTGTGAGCGATGCGGTGGACCTGTATGTCAAAAATACTCCGCAGGCGGCCATGCTCAAAGGGTAAAATGGAGCGGCTCGGGTACATGCACGTTCTTTAAGCGGCTTTGGTTGTAAGGCTTTATCCAGGAATCTATCAGTTGTTGTTTTTGCGATAGCATGTTTTCAAACACCAGAGTGTCGGCTGGTAAGGCACCGGAGTCAATCATACTTCTAAACTCTTTCAGGCTGCACAAATGAGCTTTCCCCTCCAGCAGGTAGGCAATGTTGCCTACGGTAAAAAAAGACAGGTGGTAATCTCGCTCCAGCGATTTAATAAAGTGCACCGATGCATCAATGGAACATCCACTCACCCCGGTTACCTGTTCATCGGCCATCAGTACAACGAATAAGTTGTAGAGCACATCGCCATCGCCTGCTACTTCCATTTTATGGGCCGTCCATTGTTTTGCAAATTGCTTAGCCTTCTCTCTAATTTCCAGGGCTTCGGTATCGGTGAGTAGCCGATTGCTCTGATAAATCCAGGTGGTGCTGTGGGGGGGCAGTGTGTTTGTCATGTGTTGGGTCATACTCGGTTAGTAATCTCGTTTATTAATCAATTCAGCCATCTTGAACAGCTCTGTTTTTTGTTCAGCAGGAATATTTATCGCTTGCAGCGAGTTCAACGCATGTGTGTAGAGTTCATTCGCCTTTTGGGCGGTAATATCGTATCCTCCGGAGGCCAGCATAATTTCTTTCGTCAGCGATACTTTTTTGTGGCTGTCCGGCTCTGTACTTAGCCGCTTTAACTGTGCAGCTTGTTCTTTGGTGCAGTTTTGTTGAGTGCTCAGATACAGATAGGTTTTCTTGTTCTGGAGAATATCCCCACCGGTTTTTTTACCGGTTTTCTCAGCATCTCCAAAGGCATCCAGCAAATCATCGGTAATCTGGAAAGAAAGTCCCAATTGTATTCCAAAGTTGTAAATCAATTGTTGGTCTGCCACAGGGGCTTTAGCCAGGATGGCGCCAATCTGCAGGCTGCAGGCCAGCAGAACGGAGGTTTTGTATTCTACCATCTTCAGGTATTCATCCAGCGATACATCTTCTCTTTTCTCAAAGTCTACATCCATCTGTTGCCCTTCAAAAATTTCGATGGCCGTTTTATTAAACAGGGAAAGAATCGATGGAAGATATTCGGCAGGAACCTCTGTAAGATACTTGTAGGCATAGGCCAACATCACATCTCCGGAAAGGATGCCGGCATTAATGCCAAACATTTTATGAACGGTGGGCAGGCCTCGTCTGATATCCGATTGATCCATTATGTCGTCATGCACCAAAGAGAAATTATGGAAAATTTCCATTGCGAAAGCAGGCGATAGTGCCGTGCGCACATCGCCACCAAAGGCATCGCAACTTAAGAGCAGCAACATAGGACGGATGCGCTTGCCGGGGATGCGCATGATATGCTGTACCGGTATATACAGGTTACTGTTACCGGAATAAAAATTGTCAGTATCGAATTTATTTTCGTACAGCGAGCTCAGTTCTTTGGCAGAATACATAAGGTGAATTTGTTCGGTTTTTTCAATGTGCTTTGCCAATATAATCAGAAGTGAATGTTTCTTCTTCGCTGCGCCAGGGCTTTTACAGCGCTCAATATCCCCAGCCCCAGCAGTATCTCAACAATACAGGCGGAGTAAAGTTCTCTGTAATCGGGCAGATTGTTGAGTAGTTGCAGGCCCGGTGTGTTGTCGATGATGTAATGTAATGCGTTGTGCAGCAGTGGCTCATTGTAAAACGGTATGTCAAAGTGGAATAGATGCTGGGAGTGGACCACCACCCAGTCTAGGTCGGGCAGGAGTGCTAAAGCTATGGCCCATTTGTATTCGCTTCCATAGACATAGAGTAACAACACCGTTATCAGCAATACGGCAAGATGATAAAGCACCCAAAATACATCGCTGAAATCGGCAACGGGTGGATGATAGGTGGCCATGGCAAGTTTGTCCAGCAACCCATGCGAGAAATAACAGGCTAAGGCGGTTATTATCTGCGCAACCGTCTGATGCCGTTTACTGTCAAAGAGTTTTTGAAGAAGAACTCCAGTAAGGATGTGCGTTGGTGCCTGCATTTTATCGGTGGCGAATAACGAAATTTGTTTCGTCTTCACAACGATTCCTCTATTTTTGAAACATGACCGGAAATCATTTAAAGTGGTATCATCATACCCTGCACCAGTATCTCAGCCCGGATGAAATCAAATTGCTGATGGAGAAGAGTGATTGGCGGGCCTGGGGGGAGATTTTACACACCTGGCTTTGGATTGCTTTTGCGTTTGCTTTAGTGGGTTTCTTTCCCAATCCACTTACGGTAATGGTATCGCTCTTTATCTTAGGTGGCAAACAACTGGCTTGTGCCATTATTTTACACGACTGCTCGCACGAGAGTATGTTTAAATCTCGCAGGCTAAATCACTTCGTGGGAAGTTGGCTGGGCGCTTATCCTATTTTGAACGACCTCGAAAAATATAAGCCATACCATGTTCAGCACCATATACACACCGGAATGGATGATGATCCTGATTTACCGCTAACGCAAGGATATCCCACCACCAGCCTTAGCATGCTGCGAAAGTTTGTTCGTGATTTTTTTGGACTATCGGGCTTGAAATCAAACTTTGGTTTAATCATGATGCAACTCGGATTAATGAAGTATGCGTTAAATGGAAAGGCTGAATGGGTGAGCGTGCGCGGAAAGTCTGTGGTTGACCTAGTATCTAAGGGGATCAGAAATCTTGGCGGGCCGCTTGTTTCTAATGTAATTCTGTTTTTAATTCTACTTGCGCTTGGAAGCCCATGGCTCTATCTTTTGTGGATTGGAGCTTTATTGACCACTTATAATTTTTGCATTCGGGTGAGAAGTATTGCGGAGCACAGCATGGTATTGGATAGAACCAATCCTCATCAAAATACCCGCACCACTTACGCCAATTTTTTAGAACGTATGTTGTTTGCCCCTCATCATGTAAATTATCATTCCGAACATCATTTATGCATGGGAATCCCATCCTATAACCTTCCGCGTATGCATAAAATGTTACTCCAAAGAGGGTATTACAAAGACGGTACGCTGGCCACTAATTACAGTTCTATTGTAAAACTAGCGATGGCTAAAAACTGATTTAAAGTTTTTGCAGCAGCGATATGAGTTGTGTATTCATAGCACTCAGGGCCAGTGATTGGTCGGTATTTCCGGATACCATGTTGTGTTCAATAAATGTCAGATGGTAGTAGCTTTGCTTCTCTGCAAGACAGGTATAGCTGAATCCTAATCCATTGGAGGTTTCACAATCTGCTTTGTATTTTTCTTGTTTCAGTTGCCAATCATGCTTATTGCGGAAGTGGTTTACCGTAAGGCCAACCACCTTTTTGAAGGGGGCAAACACATTCATGTATGCGTTGTTCAAGTTGATGAAGCCCCCTCGTATATGTGGCGGGCTTGTTTTGTCCATCAATCCCAGATCGTAGTAATCTAACCATTGTCCATCTACTATCGTCCCGCTGTCCCCCGGTTTATCGTTTACAATGTTTAATACGGTACCTGGGATATACTCCGGTTTATAGGCGGTGCCGGTGGACAGCAGCAATGCCAAATGATATTTTTTTTGTGATAGTAACCCGGTTAATGAGTTGGCGGTTGTCAGCTCGCTTGCACCGGTTTCAAGAATATCCACCTCGTGCTGATAGAGCGAGCAGGTTTTTACATATCTATGGACTTCGGAAGTGGCTAATACTACTTCAAGTTGTTGTAGTGCGGGTTGTATATTCTTAAATTGCGAAACGCAAACAAGCAATTTCATAAATACATCAGAACATAGCCGGGCAATGACCCGGGCGCGCTTTTTTACGAAAGCAACCTTGATACATCAGCGATATTTCCGGAGCTCCTACCGTTTGCGATGCCGGGGTGAGTTTAGATACGTTAATGTCGTAGCTTAACCCGGCACTAAATCCTTTGTAGTCTACCCGTGCATTCAGGATGACAGCATCTAACAAACCGCGATACTGTAGCCCTAAATGAAGAGCGGTTTTACTGGTAGCAGTATTGCTGCCAAGCAGTGTTTTGAAATTGCACCCTACATTAAACTCATAGGAGGGGCCTTGAACCAGAGCCATCGCGTGTGGCATAATGAATAGTCGCTTACCGGCTGGTATAGAAAGACCGGAATGGATGGTCGTTTTAAAATACAAACGTTCTTGGCTGGTGCCTTCGGTTCCGCTCGGACGGAATGAAATTTTAGGTTGGTTGAGATGGCTCATGGCAACACCCATATAAAAGTTTAAGTCATTTTTAAAGATACCACTATACAACACACCAAAAGATGCATCACCATACATGACTCTGGTTCTGTCAAAGGATTCAATAGTGCCACCCGGGTCAACCAGCCCGGTAGTGGGGTTATACTGTGAATCAAAAGTTGCTTTAGAGGCATTGATACTTCTGTAACCGAAAGATCCCTGAATACCGGTAGAGATTTGTTGGGTACCTCTTCTGTTCAGCATAAAATGATAGGCAAAAGAAAGGTCAACTTTATTGGTGCTGAAGTTTAAATCTCCAGCCTGGTCAGTAAAGAAGGAGAGTCCGAGACCGGCAAAACTGTTGTACTTTGTCACTTTGCCTACAGTCATATCTGCTCCACCGGCTACTGTTCTGTAGGTGTTTCCGGTCGATACAGTCATCCACTGCATACGGAAGTTGGCATACACGCGATAGTCACAGGCATTCATACCGGCTAGTGCCGGATTAAGCATTAGCGGAGAAGCATTGTATTGTGAGAAGTGAATGTCCTGTGCTTTAACAATGCCAATAGACAATAATAAGGTGATAGCGGTTATTCTTAAACGATTCATCATAATATCCAGTTTCAAATTATAAATACTTGGTTCTTATCTTACGAGCGTTACATTACCCTTTCCGGTTACCAAATCTCCATTAATACATTCAATCTCGTAGGAGTAAACGAACACTGCGGGATTTAGTTTCTCTCCGTTTCGGTCGGTCCCATCCCAACCCCAGGTTGGTTCGTTGGGCGCACCATTGGTGGCTTCAAACACCAGTTTGCCCCATCGATCAAATACACGGAAGAAATTAACTCTGACCGCAGCCAGGCCCCTGATCATAAACACATCATTCAATCCATCACCATTCGGGGTAAATGTATTAGGTAAGTAAGTAATGCCTTCTTTACAGTTATTCAATACTTCAATAGTTACTTGAGCACTGTTAGTGCAGGTAACATCGTTCAAACTGTAGTAAATAGTAGCTGTGTAGGTGGTCGTTGTAATGGGTTGTGCTATAGGATTGGGACAGTCGCGGCAATCGAGAGTCGCGTCCGGTGTCCATACAATACTGTCAATCTGACCCGGAATCTGTGAGGTAATGTTAGAGGTGAGGCCCAATACAATTTGCTGTGGTGTTGCATTGACTTCAATCGGAATTGGTTGAATGGTCCGTACCACGAAGGTGTCGGATGCTGCGGCACAAACGCCATTCACGGCACTGACAATGTATGCGATATTACCGAGTGGGTTCACGGTTACAGTAGAACTATTCGGGTCACTTATCCATACGTTTGGTGTCCAGATCACTTGGTCAAAAAATTCCTTCCACCTGATAATCTACGGAAGTACCTAGACAGATGGTAGTGTCTCCCGGAAATATGGTCAATTCTGAAATTGAATCAACTTGCACAGATTGAATAATTGTATCTAAACAACCATTTATATCACCCACTACAAATTGAACCGGGTAATTACCTGCCGGAAACTGATAGGATGTATTGCAGTTGTTGTCAATCGTTGGATTGGCAGCTCCAACCCAAAATGTCCATTCACAGAAATTTATCGGGCCATCTCCCGCCAGTGAGGTGCTGTTGAGTGGCATTGCTTCGCTCTCACATGAAGTATTCCAACTGAAATTCGCCTGTGGTATTTCATTTACAGTAATGGATAATCGATGCGTATCCACACATAAATTTTGATCCACAACTATTAATGAAACTACATACGATGGAAGATACGGTGCTTGATAAACATAGCATGGCGGAACCTGGCCGGTATAAGTGCTGTTGGCCGTGCCGTAATTCCAGGTCCACGAAGTAATAGGAGCAGTACTGGTCGATAAATCCGTGGCGCAGACTTGCTGGTATGTACAAATAACTGAATCATTAATGGAGAATAATGCCTGCGGTTGTGGAAGTATGGTAACTTGTTTTGAAATCGTATCAAAACAGCCATTATTATCAATCACCAACTGAGTGATTGTAAACAATCCGGGAATAGAATATACATGACAGACATTGGCTCCTACAAGGGTATCACCATCGCCATAATCATACAGCCATTGTGTAAGCGTTCCATTTGAATTTAAAGTAGAAGAGGCATCCGTAACACATACGCTATCTTCGTTGCAGAAAGAGGAACCGACATTGAAATCGGCAAATACCTCCGCCACAGAAAGCACCACCGTATCTGTATCCCTACAGCCATATTGATCGCCTACCTGAAGTGTAATAATGGCATCATTTTGTAAAGTGACGGTCGGATTACAGATAGAATCATTAGAAACTATGCCGGACGGAACCCAAAGACAGGTAGCTGCACCTGCACCATTTAGTTGAGTAGTTACTCCACGACAAATTACCTGATCCCCGCCGGCATCGGCAATTGGATTGTCTATGACGCGTATCACTAAGGATGAATCGCAATCAGGACATCCTATACTGTCGTAGACACACATAATTACATTGTAGTATCCTCCGGTAGTCCATTGATGGCATGCATCAGGTGTGGTTACCGTATCAATCGTACCATCGCCCCAGTTCCAAATCCAGAAATCTGGGCCGGTTAACGGATACACATACGAAGTATCATGAAAACATAGCGGTGCAAATGCACATACTAAACTATCATCGGCATAAAAACCGCTATAGGAAACTCTGGAACTACTACCACCGTGGTAGTTAATGAATCATAGCAACCTAAATTACTTCGGATAAAAAGCTTGATTACATAGCCTCCGGAATCTTGATAAGTATGACATGGATTCGCTGTTGTATCCAGTGGGCTTCCATCACCAAAGTCCCAATATCTTTCTACTGTATAAGATTGATAGCTCTGCAGCGAATATTCGGTCTCGTCATAAAAGCAAACATAGCCATCGTAACAGGCTTGATAATTATCATAGGTGAACTTCACCGTTGGTGTGTCGATCCATATGTAGAAATCTTCGTAATAAATATCACAGCCGCTAGGGTCACCGAACCTTAATTGAGGTTTGCAGGAGTCGGCAACATCACAATACGGATATTTAAAAGTAAGTACCGATGGATTTTGAATGGAGCCTACCGGAGAAATATTGGAACTGATAAATCCGGTGTTACATCCATAAATCAAATCCAGATTAGACGCATTGTAGGTGCTAACGGTAAACGTAACAGTATCCTGACAAGCACAGATACCTGGGCTAGGGGCGAATGAAAATGTCCCGAAAGGACCTTTTACAACCAGGGTATCGATGTTCCTGCAATCAGAGCAGCCATCTTTCGTTGTGACACAGAGATTGATAATATACTCTCCTGGTGTGTTGTAGAAATGGTAAACAGTATCTGAGTTTAGCGAAGTAAACACATTGTTGTCGCCAAAATCCCATCGCCAAATACTATCCGTGTTTATAGAGGTGCTGTAAAACCAAACAGCTGGCGCATTTTCGGGGCATGGTATGGTATCTACACTTATAATCCCTTGCGCAATAGGGTCACCAACATGAATTATGGAGGTGTCATATACCGTACAAGTATTTGCAGAAGTTAAAGCCAGATAAACAGCGTAATCTCCATCTGTAGGGTAACTGAAGCATGGATTAGGAACGCTTTGAACCGGATTATTAGCACCGGGAGAACTCCAAAGATAACTTGGGGCTGTGACAACAGAACTGTTGCTGATGCAGGTGGTAACTCCACTGCAGATTAATGTGTCTAATTCGTAATTTAAAACTACCGAACCGCCAACGTTTAAAGTTTTCGTTATCTGGCTATTGCAGCCATTCGAATTGTATACAATAAGACGTACTTGGTAAGTCCCTTGGGCATACAGATGAACTGGATTCCAGTTTACGGTATCCGGTGGACTATTATCGCCAAACTCCCAAGACCATCTTGTAATACCGCATATCGTATCAAAAGAATAATTGATAAATTGAACTGAGTCGGGAAGACAGGCATTCGGTGGTCCAAAGTTTACGTTTAGCTGACAGAGCGTCAATGTAGAGGTAACCGTATCCACACATCCTGTTCCGGATACATTTCGCAGAGCAACGCTGTATACCCCGGGGCCATTGTAAAGTTGCGTATTTGTGAGTGTGCTGGTACCTCCAAAAGTTAGCCCATTGGAGGTATTGTTATCCCAGGTGCTGTTAGATGAACTGGTAGATGTGTTGTTCCAGTTCACTACAGTGGTTCCTCCATTGTAGCAGAGTGTAGGGTTTACCGGACTCAGGCTGGCACTATCGCAGTTAGAACTGACGACACTATCTTTACTATGCACACAACCGGTTTGCAAATTACTTACTGTTAACCGAATAGAGCAAGTATCGCAAGGTTGGAACGCAAATACCGGTGTGGAATCTGTTGAGGTCGTCCCATCGCAAAACTGCCACAACCATGTATCTGCAAATTTAGATTCATCATTGAGTGGAATCAAATTCGGGTTTTGACAAGACGTGGCATACTTAAAATTGGCAGCAGGAGCAAGTATTACAATTTTCAGACAAAGTGTATCCCCTGGGCAGCTATCCCGATGGGCAACCATACAAGCATCAAAAGTGCCAATATCTTGGTAGAAATAATCAAAATTGATGGTGGTAGGGGTTGCCGGGTTCACAGTGTAGGAGCGTTTAGTACCATCGCCAAAATCTACCCATACATACTCCATTGTATCACAGGTCATGGTGAACTCAACGGTGTCTGCCTCATAGCACATAGTGTCGGGTGTTGCCGATACTGCGCAGACAGGTGATTTTCCTACACAGACTTTGTTTAGCAAGTTTGCCGTATCAATGCAACCAGCTTGGGTTGTGACAATCATTCGAATATTGTAGCACCCCACCGCAGTAAAACAGCGGTTTAGTAATGGTCCGGTGCCAGTGGGTACGCTGCTCCCCGGAAAACTCCAAGCTATAGATTGAGGGGCATCCTGAATGGCTGTGTAATTGGTGTTGTCGGTGAAGTTTACACATACAGGTGAGCAACCTTCTAGGTTATCCAGACCGATGACAGGGTTTATCTTTCCGATAGTCAATAATGATTTCGTAACTGATGCCGTACACCCGTTTGCTGCTGTAACGGTGACAGTTGCTGATTTGGTGCCAATGGTGTTGTAAGTTACGGTTGGAGACAAAGCGGTAGAAGCGGCCGGTGTTCCATTTCCGGCAAATGTCCAGGCATACGAACAACTTGGGCAGCCTGTTGGAGTGTAGGTGACAGTGAGCGGTGCGGAACAGCTAAAGCTATCGCTTACTCCAAAGTTTATGTTAGGTTTTGCGTTAGCTACCAGCACTTGTTGTGTTACAGATGCCGAGCATCCAGGGCCTGCCGTACCTGTTGCGGTAACGGTGTATGTGCCTGTTCCGGTTACAGAATAACTGGCAGTGGCTCCATTTAAATTGGCAAAGGTTTGTGTACCACCCGAGATGCTCCAGGTTAAACTGGTAGGGAATCCGGAAGTGTTAGTCAAAACAAGGTTGGCCGGATTGCCCGCATTTACACAGGCGGTTGTTAGGTTAGAGGTAAAGGAAATAACCGGAGTGGGTTGAACGCAAATATAGTCGGACCTCAAAAGAGAGTCGGAGCAACCGCTCGGGTGAAAAACAACCAACTTCACGTCATAACAGCTGCCACTTACAGGAAATGATCGGTTTAATGTAAGCGATGGAGAAGGCCCTTGGGCTAGAACACCATCTACATACCATACGTATTGCATGTTAGGTCCGGCATTGTTTGCAGTGAAGTTTACACTAAGAGGACTATTTGTGCAATAGGCTGAAGTTGTATCAGCTGTAAAAAATGCAGTTGGTTTTGGAATAATGCAAACTGCATCATTGTAATTAGCCGTATCGGTGCAGCCACAGGAGTTTGTTACGCGCACGCTGATGTCCTTGCAGGAAGGTAACAGCTGTGTCCCAAAATTGATATTTACCGGAGTGGAAGAACAGTTATTGTAAGTGAAAAGTGTACCAATGGAAGCATCTATAACCACCTGGTTAATTGTTCCGCAGTTGGCGGTGGAATTACATGTGGCTTGTAGGGTGAAGGGAGTGCAAGCCTCGGTAGGAGCAAAGGTAAAGCTAGCTGTGGGCTTTGGATAGACATTGATATTGTTGACGGTGGATGAACAACTATCTCCGGCCGAGTTAATCATCGTTACACTCAACTTATAACATCCGGGGGTGGTTAAAATGAGGGCAAAGTTGGGATTCAGGGATGAATTGGTGCAAAATACCACGGAGTCGGTACAAGTGGTCATACACCATCTTCTGCTCGTAATCGGTGCTGCAGAGTTCTGAGTAGGCACAGCCAGAAATGTGAGCCTTCCACAGCCCGAAAGCGGACTTTGGGGGGTAATGCCACAGGTGAATTGAGCTTGCGTAAAAAGGGATAAAAAAACAAATGCAATTAGTGTAAAAAAACGCTTGTACATGGGCAGAGATAAAGACATTTTATTCGTCAAGGTGAAATTATCAATTCAATTAAATGTTCCAACAATAATAGTAGAGGTTTTGGGATAATTGGTTGCAGCCAAAATTGCCCGGTTTTTGAACCTTGGCTGGTGGCTTTGAACTCGTGCTAGGAATCTTAACAGTGGTTTGTAGAAAGCTTAAGTTTCATATATGTTATGCTTTAGACACTTTCACGGCATGAAACATGGAATCGCGTCTTTAAGTATTATCCCGGTTCGGAAAGAACCCAGTCATCGGTCCGAAATGGTTAATCAGATTTTGTTTGGCGATGTATACGAAGTTATAGCACGAGACAAAACATGGCTACAGATTAAGACGGTACACGATCATTATATTGGTTGGATAGATGCAAATCAGCATACAGAGTTCTCCAATTCAGAAGTGCAGGTGAATCCAAACTTTGCCAGCTACATAGCCTGGGATACAATCTGCGTAGCTACTTCATCATTAAACAATTCAGCTGTGGTGTTGGGAAGCACGCTTCACGGTTTTGATGGATTGAATTTTCGGCTGGGGAAAGAAAAATGGGTATACAATGGGCAGGCGATTTTGCCGGATGCATCCAAGAACGTGGCCATTTTAGAGAAAATTGCCACCAAGTACTTAAACGCACCTTACCTTTGGGGTGGGCGAACTCCATTGGGTATAGATTGTTCGGGCTTTACACAGATTGTGTTCAAATTCATGGGTATTGCTTTGATGCGCGATGCTTATCAGCAGGCTGAGCAGGGAGTGATACTCAATTTCTTGGAGGAGGCGGGAGCTGGAGACCTTGCATTTTTTCATAATGAGGAGGGGCGCATTATTCATGTGGGAATAGTATTGAAAGATAACCGGGTTATTCATAGTAGCGGTAAAGTCCGCATCGATAAACTGGATCACTTTGGAATTTATAATTCAGAAACCAAGAAGTATTCTCATCAGTTGAAGATACTGAAGAGGGTTTTATAGTTATTTATTAACCGTTTGTTGCCTGAAACAATACAATATTGAAAGCATTTTTCAAACCATACCAATTAGAGTTTATAAAACCAATTTTGACCTCGCGTGGCGGAATGCGATTCAAAAACGGGTACTATCTGGAACTAATTGCCGCTGGTGTAACCGGAACAGGCGAGGTTAGTTTTATAGAGGACTTGAGTGTTGATAATCTTGCTGAAATGCCTGCATTTCTAAACAAACTGCAATTGAAAATAGCCGAAGGGTTAGAGTTGCCTTCTGATTTTTTTGAAGGGTTTCCGTCTGTTGCTTTTGCATTTGAAACCGCTGTAATGGATTTTAAGACTGGTGGCAGGGGTATCCTATTTCAGTCGGATTTTGTAACCGGCAAACGACCGATACCAATAAATGGACTTGTATGGATGGGAGAGAAGGACTTTATGTTGGAGCAGGTAAAGCAAAAACTGGAAAAGGGCTTCAAATGTGTTAAACTAAAAATTGGCGCACTTGATTTTGCAGTAGAGATAGAGTTACTCCAATATATTCGCTCTCAATTTTCCGCAGCTGATATTGAACTCCGCTTAGATGCTAACGGTGCTTTTGGAAAAGACGATGCGCTGGAAAAACTAAAGGTGCTTTCCGATTTTGAGATTCATTCCATAGAGCAACCTATCTGGCAGGCGCAATGGGCAACTATGGCTATGCTATGTCGGGATAGTCCTATCCCTATTGCCTTGGATGAGGAACTTATTTTTTGCAATACAAAGGAGCGTCAACGCATGCTGGAGGAGATAAAACCGGCTTATATCATTCTAAAACCAAGTTTGCTTGGTGGATTTGCTATCTGCGACAGGTGGATTGCGTTGGCGGAAGAACGAGGAATTGACTGGTGGGCGACCAGTGCGCTCGAGAGCAATGTGGGGCTAAATGCCATTGCCCAGTGGGTAGCTACAAAAGATACAAAAATGGTTCAGGGCTTGGGCACTGGAGCTTTGTATAGGACCAATACCCCTACTCATCTTCACATATCAAAAGGCAATCTGGAATATCGTTTTTGATTTTCATAGTGAAATTTTGTCAACTCCGTAAATGGTTTATGTTTGCGCTCCTTTTTAAAAAAAAAGAAGTTCTTTTTAATGCGGGCGTGGCGAAATTGGCAGACGCACTAGACTTAGGATCTAGCGGAGCAATCCATGGGGGTTCAAGTCCCTCCGCCCGCACATTTTAACCTCAAATTTTCACCTCCATGGCTACTATATTAGCACCGGTTTCAAACCTAGTTTCAAAAATTACTGTAACTCTCAAAAAGGCGGACATTGAATCCAAAGTGAAAGCCGAGCTCAAGAAGATTGCCAAAACTGTTCAAGTTAAAGGCTTTCGTCCGGGTATGGTGCCTGTAGATATGGTAAAAAAGATGTATGGCAACGGTATATTGGCCGAGGAGTTGAATAAGACACTTAATGATGAGGTTTATAAATATTTGGAAGAAAATAAAGTTGAATTTCTTGCATCCCCGCTACCGGCTGAAGATCAAAAATTAAATGTAGATATCAATAGCATTACAGATGTGAGCATGGATTACGAAGTAGGTCTTGCTCCGGAAATTGATTTTAGCTACATCGACAAATCACCTTCATTTCCTAAGTATAAAATTACGGTGGAGGATAAAATGATTGATGAAGAGGTGGATCGTATTCGTAAACGCTTTTCAACTTTTGCTTACCCGGATGATGTGCAAGAATTGGATAACCTGACCTTCACTATTGAAGAACTGAATAGCGATGGAATTTTAAAAGAAGGAGGTCTAAGCACAGTATCTTCCCTGGCTGTAGACTTGTTGACCGACAAATCGAAGGCTATTGTACTTAAGTTGAAAAAGCAGGAAAGTTTTGAGGCAAATGTTTTTGAGTTAATGGATCGTGATCGAGAATCAGTGGCAAAGAATATTCTGAATATGAACGATTTGTCGGGATTGGAGAGCATTGGCGATAAATTTAAACTTACGCTAAACAACATCACCCGTGCCATTCCGGCTGAGGTTAATGAAGCGTTTTTTCAAAAAGTATACGGAGAAACCGGACCCAAAACAGAAGAAGAAATGCGGGCCAATATCAAAGCCGATTTAGAAGCATACTTTGATGGGCAAACCGACAGCTATCTTGTCAACGATATCTACAAAGGCATGATGGATCATATTGATTTCCCGTTACCCGATGAATTCTTGAAAAGATGGATGGATGTAACCAAAGAAAAGCCGATTTCAAAAGAGGAAATTGAGAAAGATTATCCGCAGTTTGCTAAATCGCTCCGTTGGAGTTTAATGGTGCGCAAAGTGGTAAAGGAGCAAAACATAGAGGTTACTGCCGAGGAGATAAAAAATAAGATTAGAGAAAATGCCATCCGCCAATTGTATGGCTATGGATTGGCCAACATTGGTGCCGAGTGGATTGAACAATTTGTAAGCAAACAGGCGGGCGATGAGAAACTTGTGAGACAAACCCGCGAGCAGTTGCTGGATGATAAAGTAATGGATCACCTGAAAACAAAAGTAAAACTGAAAGAATCTCCCGTGGCTTTGGAAGACTTCAAAAAAATGGTAGAAACAGTGAACGCAACAGTGGAAGACGAAGCCTGAATAAGTTAACTCAGAATAAACAAGAGCCGGTCATTTCGATCGGCTTTTTTATTCCCATCAAGGCCAGAATTGTAGGTGCTATATCTCCCAACTTTCCTGAGTGTAATGTGGGTTTGAAACTATGGTCGACTAAAAAAAAGGGAACCGGATTCATGGTGTGCGCAGTATGGGGACTACCATCATCGTTTATCATATAGTCTGCATTTCCGTGGTCGGCAGTAATTAAAACTGTATAATCTTTAGACAATGCAAGTTCTGTTATTTGCCGAACCGATTCATCTACGGTTTCAGCCGCTTTTACAGCGGCACTAAACACGCCCGTGTGCCCTACCATGTCTGTGTTTGCGAAGTTGATACAAAAGAAATCCTCCTGGTGCTCTTGTAGTTCTCTCAATACTTTTTGTGTCAGTTCGGGAGCGCTCATCTCCGGTTGTAAATCATAAGTAGCCACTTTGGGCGAAGGAGCTAGCAATCGCACTTCTCCATGGAAAGGCTGCTCTCGCCCACCTGAAAAGAAAAATGTTACATGCGGATACTTTTCTGTTTCTGCAGCGCGTACTTGTGTTTTGCCATTTTGTTCCAGCACTTCGCCCAAAGTTTGTTTGAGGTCTTCGTTATGAAAAACGGAGTGGATGCCTTTAAACTTATGGTCATACACCGTCATGGTGGTGTAATGAAGATTCCTTTTTTTCATGCCAAAATCAACAAGGTCTTCTTGTGTAAGTGCTTTGGTAATCTCACGGCATCTATCTGTTCTAAAATTGAAACAAATAACTGCATCTCCATCTTTCATCGTGGCCAGTGCTTTACCATCCGCATCGACTTTTACAATTGGCTTAATAAACTCATCTGTAATTCCAGTCGCGTAGTTGTGATTGATTGCACCAATAATATCCTCCGTTTTATCGCCAATACCTTCTGTGAGCATATCGTAGGCTAACTTCACACGCTCCCAGCGATTGTCTCGATCCATAGCATAATACCTGCCACAAACCGAAGCAATTTGTCCCGTGGAATGCGCTAAGTGATTTTGCAAATCGGTCAAAAAATCAACACCACTTTTAGGGTCACAGTCTCTCCCATCGGTAAAGGCGTGTATAAACACACGGTCCTTTGAAAGCCCTTTATTTCCCGCTAAATCGCAGAGTGATTTGAGGTGGTTAATATGCGAATGCACCCCTCCATCCGATACCAAACCCATCAAGTGCAAAGCTTTGTTATTCTGTAAACAGTATTCAAAGGTTTGGTTTAGGGCTACGTTATGATTCAAATCACCGTTTCTGAATGCAACATTGATACGAACGAGCTCCTGATAAACGATTCTGCCCGCACCTATATTTAAGTGCCCCACTTCACTATTACCCATCTGTCCTTCGGGCAAACCCACTTGTTCGCTATGTGTAACGAGTTCGGTATTAGCGTATTTCTTATAAAGTGAATCAATAAATGGCGTTTTTGCCTGTGCAATGGCACTTCTTTCGGGTTGCGGACCGTGTCCCCAACCATCCATGATTATCAGAATTACTTTTTTGTTCATAGTGCGAAGATACCTGAAAGTTTTTCCATTCTTTAGCGATTTGATTGCCAAGGTGTATAAATCCTTTATTATTGCTTGCTTGGCATGATATTCGCGCATCGTTGAGTAAACCACAAATTATGAGGACACTATTTCTCCTGTTTTTTTTGTTCACCTTCACTGAATCTACATTAGCTCAGGGATTTGATGGGGTGGCTTCTGCTATTCGCAATGGCGATGCAGGTTCACTTGCGCAGAACATCACAGGAAATGTTGAGATTACCATTAAAGATACCGAAGCCAGCTACAGCAAAGCGCAGGCAGAACAAGTGCTTCGCAAATTTTTTGATTCCAATCGCCCCAAGAGTTTCTCTATTGCACATCAGGGCACTTCGCCCGAGGGCTCAAAATATTTTATTGGAAGTTTGTCAACATCCAACGGCACTTTTAGAACCTATGTATATGCCAAAACAAGCGGAAACGCACTTTCCATTCAGGAGATACGTTTTGAGGCTCAATAACTTTCTATCTGAATTACGAATGAAAAGCGGACTGCACTGGTTCGCTTTTTTTATTTATGCAAAGAAATTACATAACGATGATAAACGAAGTTGCCAGCAGAATAATTGATGAAGCGTTAAATGAAGATGCTGTTGATTTTACGGGCAAAATTCCTCCCGGTGATCATTCTTCTTTGGCTTGCATACCACAACATAAAGAAGGCCAGGCACATTTGCTGTGCAAGGCAGAAGGTGTGTTGGCGGGTGTGGCGCTGGCTGAAGTTATTTGTCAAAAAGTGGATTCCGGTATTGTATTCGAAAAATTAATGGAAGATGGCGCTCTGATTAAGAAGGGGGATATTGCATTTGTGGTGCGTGGAGAGGTAAAGTCCATTCTTAGGGCCGAGCGCGTGTTATTAAATTTTATGCAGCGAATGAGTGGCATTGCCACCAATACATCGCACTATGTGCAGCGCGTTTCACATACTTCCGCCAAAATTTTAGACACTAGAAAAACCACCCCCGGACTTCGCTATTTTGAGAAATGGGCGGTGCGAATTGGTGGAGGTCACAACCATCGGTATGGTCTGTATGATATGATTATGCTGAAAGATAATCATATCGATTTTTGTGGAGGAATAACCAAAGCCATTCAGGCAGTCGTCAAATATCAAGAGGAGCATCAACTACATTTGCCGGTGGAGGTAGAAACCCGGACACTGCGTGATGTGGAGGAGGTATTGCAAACAGGCAATGTAACGCGGATTATGTTCGATAACTTTTCTCCTGAGCTGATGGTTCAGGCCGTGAAATTGGTAAACCGCGCCTTTGAAACAGAGGCCAGTGGAGGAATCAATTTAGATACCGTAGCGCGTTATGCTGAAACGGGCGTAGACTATATATCCGTGGGAGCACTTACCCATTCTTCCGGCAGTCTTGATTTGAGTCTCAAAGCATTCTGATATTTAGAATACAGTCAGCTAAATTTTATCTTCGGGACATGGAAGCGAAGAAGAAGAAGATTATGTTCATTATAAACCCCATTTCGGGCGTTTATAAGAAAAAGAACGTTCCTGAAAAAATTGCCCGATACATTGACTATGTTCAATACGATTATACTATTCGTTTTACTCAGTATGCCGGTCATGCTACCCTGATAGCTCAACAGGCTGTAGCGGAAGGGTATGATGTATGTGTGGCTGTGGGAGGCGATGGAAGTATCAATGAAGTAGCACAAAGTCTGGTAGGTACCAATACTGCGTTGGGAATCATCCCTTATGGCTCGGGCAACGGTTTTGCTACACACTTAAAAATTCCACCACGCGATGCGGAGGGTGCATTACGGGTTTTAAACACCGGAAAGTCTGTTAAACTGGATTTGGGAAAATCGAATCTTCGTTACTTTGTAAGTAACGCGGGTTTTGGAATAGATTCCAGTGTAGCCCGCAGATTTCATCACCATGCCATTCGTGGATTAGCTTCATATGCCTGGGCTATAGTGAAGGAACTGTTGTTTTACTTTCAGCCATTTCATGCTAAAGTGGAAATAGACGATGTAACCATAGAGCGAGATTTTTTTCTGTTTACAGCCTTTAATGCTAATCAATATGGGTACGACTATGCGGTCTATCCATTCACAAGCATGAAAGACGGTGTGCTGGATGTTATTGTATTAAATCGATTTCCACTTTGGAAACTTTTTTGGATTGTGGGCTGCTTAATGATGAAGCGCGCAGATCTGATAAAAGAGTCTGAATCTTATCGGGCTAAACGGATAAAGATTTATGGCAATAAGAAAATGGTTTATCAGTTTGATGGCGACTCTGTCATCCACCATGATGATATTGAAATTGAAATTGTGCCCAGTTGTATTCAAGTAATAGTGCCTAATAATTTAATCGCTTATTAATAACGATATGAGTCAGAAAAATTCAGGGAATAAAATTGTGTTTTCAACCAATCGTAGTTTAGATATAAGCGACCCAAAAATTGAAGTTGAAACGGTTGCTCCACAACTGCAAACGCTATATGTTTCACTGGAGAGGAACAAAGGCGGTAAGATTGCCACCATTGTAGAGAATTTTCAAGGCAGCAATGCTGATTTAGAAACGCTGGGTAAAATCCTGAAAAACAAATGTGGTGTAGGCGGGACTGTAAAAGACGGCATCATTCTGATACAAGGTGAAAAGCGCGATAGGGTGGTAGAACTGCTAACAGCCATGTCTTATAAAGTAAAAAAGAAAGGCGGTTGATTGACCGCCTTTCTTTTTTACTAATCCTTGAACTCCTTGATACATTTACTGATGATAGCTACACTATCATCTATCTGTGATTTGGTGATAACCAATGGCGGTGCCAGGCGAATAATGAAATGATGTGTTGGTTTTGCCAATAATCCATTCTCCATAAACTTCATACATAAATCCCAGCCGGCAGTTTCACTTTGTGTGTTTAACACTATCGCATTTAATAGCCCCTTTCCTCTGATTTCTTTTATCAATGGCGATTTTATTTTGGATAGTTCCTGTCTGAAATATTTGCCAAGATAAAATGCATTGTATTCAAGATTTTCATCTTTTATAACCTGTAGGGCCGCCATCGCTACTTTACAGGCCAACGGATTACCTCCGTAAGTAGATCCGTGCTCGCCCGGTTTAATGTTTAACATCACGGGATCATCGCACAATACAGCAGAAACCGGTAAAGTGCCACCGCTCAACGCCTTTCCTAATATTAATATGTCGGGGCGCACATCCTCCCAATCACAGGCCAACATTTTTCCGGTGCGTGCCAAGCCGGTTTGCACTTCATCGGCAATAAACAAAACACCAGCTTTTTCACATAGGTATTTTGCTTTTGCCAAATAGTTTTCGTCAGGCACCACCACACCGGCTTCCCCTTGAATGGGCTCCACCATAAAGGCGCATACATCTTTATCATTCAGAGCTTCGTCCAGCGCTTTTAAATCGTTGTAAGGAATTTGAATGAAGTTGGGAACATAAGGCCCGAAGCCCGCGTAGCTGCTTGGGTCGGTAGATGCAGAAATAGCCATTAAAGTGCGGCCATGAAAGTTGTTTTCGGGCACTATTATTTTAGCCTTTTTGTCCTTTATCCCTTTTACAGCATATGCCCATCTTCGGGCCAGTTTTACGGCTGTTTCCACGGCTTCCACCCCAGTGTTCATCGGTAAAACTTTATCGTATCCAAAATACTCGGTAATATATTTTTCAAATTCTCCCAAGGAAGAATTATAGAATGCACGACTTGTAAGTGTTAGTTTTTCGGCCTGTTTTTTCAGTACATCTACAATTAACTGATGGCAATGTCCCTGATTTACAGCAGAATAAGCCGACAGAAAGTCCAAATACCTTTTCCCCTCCACATCCCACATATAAACTCCCCTTGCCCGGTCAATGACTACCGGTAGTGGGTGATAATTATGGGCACCGTAGCGGTCTTCCAGTTCCATCAAGTAGGCACTTTTTGTCATTGTTTCCGTAGTCATTTTTTAAAGATTTAAGGGTTTAAAGATAGCCAAACAAACCTCCTTTTGTTTTTAGCTCGGTTTGTTGGTCAATTACAAGTAATAGATGTCGCTGTTTTATGTATTGGTTGCGCACAAAAAATATTTTCAAATTAAAGTTTGTTTCGCATACTAAAACCTGTTAACCGCGCGTTTTAAGCGATTTTTGAATTAAATATGCCATATGATTACCGAATCACAAAAAGCCTCTCTGTTATCCAGAATGGATAAGTTATCGCCACAATCCAAAGCATTGTGGGGTAGAATGAATGTTCAGCAGATGTTGGCTCACATGAATGATGCCTTTAAAATTTCCATGGGGATGAAGGAGGCTGTCGATAAGAGTAATTGGTATACCAGGAATGTAATGTTCCCGGTGGCTGTGTATCTGCTTCCTGCCTGGCCCAGGAGTTCCCATACTGCACCGGAAATGAATCAAGAGCAAGATGGAACTCACCCACGCGATTTTTATACCGAGTTAGAGTTTGCCAAAAAAATGATTGACATTTTTAATGAACGCGAACAAAATAAGTTGAAGCCTCACCCGATGTTTGGCCTATTAACTAAGCAACAATGGTCCGATTTGCTGGTAAAACATTTTAAACATCACCTGACTCAGTTTGGAGTATAATTGAACCACCATGAAGCAACTAGATATATTGGCAATTGGAGTGCATCCGGATGATGTGGAACTTGGTTGTAGTGGCACACTACTCAAGCAAATAAGCTTGGGTGCACAAGTGGGTATTGTGGATCTTACAAGGGGCGAGTTGGGTACCAGAGGAAATGTGGAAACGCGTATGAAAGAGGTGGCCTTGTCTTCTGAGATATTAGGTATTTCGGTGCGAGACAATCTGGGATTTGAGGACGGTTTTTTTGTAAACGATAAGCATCATCAACTCGAATTGATAAGAATAATTCGATTGTATCGACCAAAAGTGGTATTGACTAATGCAAAATATGACCGACATCCCGACCATGGAAGAAGTGCAGAGTTAACACGCGATGCGGCATTTCTTTCAGGTTTGTCACGCATTGAAACCACGATGAACGGTGTTTCTCAGTTAGCTCATCGTCCTGTGGCTGTTTATAATTATCTGCAGGCCATTCATTCTGAGCCCGATTTTGTGGTGGATATCACTCCTTTTTTTGATAAGAAGTTGCAATCAATTATGGCATTTGGTTCGCAGTTTTATAATCCAAATTCCAAAGAACCATCCACATTTATTTCATCTCCGGAGTTTTTAGAATTTGTAAAAGCCAGGGCTGTGCATTTTGGAGTTCCGGTAGGGGTGAAGTATGCTGAAGGTTTTTTAGTGAACCGAACCTTGGGCGTTAGCGACATCTTACAGTTACTATAATCTATTATTTTCAAGGTTTATAGCTTTATTCGCGCCCCGTTTATCTTTAGCCCATGTTTCACATTTTTATAAGCAGCATTTTGTTGAGTGTAATTCATGCTTTGATACCTAACCATTGGATGCCGCTTATTTTTATCAGTCGGAGCGAAAAATGGGAAGTGCGCGAAACGATATTCATCAGTATGATTACTGCCGTGGCGCATACCCTCAGCACCATCGTTATTGGAATAGGAGTGGGCGTGCTGGGTTATAAGCTGGCTGTAAAATACGAATACATTACTACGTTGGTGGCACCATTGGTACTTATCGCCATCGGATTGTTTTATTTTATAAAAGACGTTATACATCATCACGCACACGATCATTTCTCTTCTGTAATGAAGCAGGCAGGGAACAAAAAAGCAATTATCACCTCTATGCTGGTGGCTATGTTTTTTTCACCCTGTCTGGAGATTGAAGGCTATTATTTCACAGCGGGTCTTCAGGGCTGGCAGGGAATTATAACAGTGAGCCTGGTATATCTTTTTATTACAGTAGCCGGAATTATGCTGTTGACTTATGCGGGTATTAAAAGTATGGCAAAGTTCGACTTTGAATTTTTAGAGAAGCACGAGAAGAAAATTACCGGACTCGTGCTTATTGCTATTGGAGTATTTAACTTTTTGCTGCCGGGGCATCATGTCTGACCCCTTTCATTTATTCTTCTGCTGTAAGTGCCGCAGCATTTCTGATTTTACTTTTTCTTTTAATTCGGGAATATCTTCTATGGTAAGCCCAATAGTTTCAATTGGCTTGCTCCAGTATAATTCCACAGTGCCCGGCAATAGGTGAAATTTTCTTGGGTCGTTTAGCTCACGCGTGTTTACAAGTGTTTGCACAGCAATAGGTGCTTGAGCTAATATGGCTACGCGGAATGCTCCGTCTTTAAATTCTTTTATTGATTCATCCGTTCGGTTTCTTGTTCCTTCCGGATAAATGAATAGACTCTCTCCTTTACCAATGGCTTCCGCCATATATTGGAAACTTTTTTCGCGGCTTTCCTTACTCTTTCTATCTACCATAATGCCCAACATTTTAACCATAAACCCGAATAGCGGTATGTATTTTACTTCCGATTTTGCCAAAAAGCGAATGGGGACAGGCACGGCTGCCGCATTCGATATAATGTCTATTTGTGCCCGGTGGTTTGATACAAAAACATACGTTCTGGTGGGGTCAATTTTTTCCGCACCGTATATTTTCATGCGTATACCAATGAGACGAAGAATGAGCGGTGAAGCGTATCGACAATTGACCCAAACGCATTTCATTGAATACTTTTTGCCGCCAATGGTCAATACAAAAAAGTAGATGATGGTGAGTGGTGCCACCACGGCCATGAAAACTACTGCACCCCACAACAGCCAGATGAAAGCAAAAGTGTTTTGTACTATTCGCATAGGCGCTATTGAAGTTCGCGCAGATAAAGTTGTATTACATTTGCTAAACCAAGATACAAACAATCGCGAACCAGTGCATGTCCAATAGATACTTCTTCAAGTGATTCAATGTGCTGCTTGAAAAAACGTAGATTGTCTAAGTTGAGGTCGTGCCCGGCATTTATTCCTAAGTGCAGTTGGGTGCAATACTTTGCCGCTTCGCTAAAGGGTTGTACTGCCTTATTTTTATCCAACCAATAATCATGTGCGTAAGGACCTGTATAAAACTCAATTCTGTCGGTCCCGGTTTTCTTAGCCGCCTCTATACGCTTCAAATCAGGATCTATAAAAAGCGATACTCTAATTTTGTGTTGATGAAGCCTGGAAACTGTCTCTTGCAGAAATGACTGGTGCAACAAAGTATCCCAACCATGGTCCGAGGTAAGTTGCCCTGGCGAGTCGGGAACCAAGGTGCATTGTGCGGGTTTTAGTTCGCACACCATTTTTAAAAAATCTTCGGAGGGATATCCTTCTATATTAAACTCGGTATTTACTACTTCCGTAAGTTCATAAACATCTTTTCGCGTAATATGTCTTTCGTCTTGTCGTGGGTGAACGGTAATTCCCTGGGCACCGTACTGCTCGCAGTCTTTAGCAAATTGAACTACATCGGGGATGTTAGCTCCACGCGAATTTCGAAGCAGTGCTATCTTATTAATGTTTACACTTAATCTGGTCATGCGCCAAATGTAATGAAGCAAACAAAAAAGCAACCTTAGATCTAAGGTTGCTTTTTATTTTCAAGAAAGTTGAACGATTAGGATTTAATTCTACTGAAATAGGTGATGAATTTCATTACTTCTCCCAGGTTGCTCACTTTAATTTTACCCATCATAAACATCATCTGTGGATTGCCTCTGCCCAATTCCAAATCTTCATAGTCCGATGCTTTAGCTTTAATCTCACAACTGGCCTGTCCCACCAGCCCCTCCGATACCACTACGGTTTTATTTTTAAGATGTGCAGTAAATACACCGCCAGTTTCGCCTTCCAGCTTAAAATGAAATACCGATTCAACGGTCTCATCAATCTTTTCGGTTTTAAGTCTGTTGGGAAGGGAAAAAATAATGTCTCTTGCTGTTTCTGGATTTGCGCTCATAGTTTTATTGGTATTGGTGGATGAAATAGTTGATTCGGTAGCGGTGGATGGTTTGGGTGCGCTGGTGGCGGCCTCTTGTTTAGGCATATCCGAACTTTGGCTATCCTCCTGTGCGCTTGCTTTCAGATTTTTATAAACGCCTTCGTAATTAATTCCGTCTATTACAATTTTACCCAATATTTCTTTCATAATTTCTGTGGTGCCCCCTACAATTGTTCCAATTCTGGCATCCCTGTAGGCCCTTTCGATGGGGTATTCGCTCATCCAGCCATAACCGCCAAACATCTGTAAACATTCATCCGCTACTGTTTTTGATACCTCAGTAGCTTTCATTTTTGCCATGGTACATTCTTTAACGGCAAACACGCCTCGCGCAAACAAATCGCAGCAGTAATAGACAAAACGCTTTGTAACTTCCACTTCAGTAGCAATATCTACCATACGGTGCCGTAGCGCCTGATATTTAGCTATTGGCTTGCCCATAGAACTTCGCTCGTTCATATATTTTAAGGTCATGGCAATTTTCAATTCTGCCCCGGCCACCGAAAGAATGGCGGCTATCAATCTTTCCAACTGAAAACTTTCCATGATGTAAAAGAACCCTTGCCCTTCCTTACCTACCAAATGAGAGGCCGGCACTTTCACATTGTCAAAAAATAACTCAGCTGTGTCGGAACTTTTCCACCCCATCTTTTTCAACTTTGTTTTGGTAAATCCCGGGGTGCCCTGATCTACTACAATCAAACTGATACCAGCCATACCGGCATCCGGGTCTGTTTTGCAAGCTACGGTTACAAAGTTACCATAGTAGCCGTTGGTGATAAAAGTCTTGTTTCCGTTGATTACGTAGTGGTCACCTTCGCGTTTAGCGGTGCATCGTATATTGGCCACATCACTTCCCGCTCCGGGCTCACTAATAGCTATACTGCCTACATACTCACCAGATATAGATTTTGGCAAATAGCGTTCTTTAAGATACGGGCTTCCTGCCAGTAAAATATGGTTGGTAGCCATGTATTGGTGCACACTGGTAGCCGCCACTAAACCGGCAAATGTTGCTTTAGCCAGTTCTTCCATATAAGCAACTGTGTACCAAAAATCATTATTGGTACCGCCATATGCCTCCGGAAAGTTGATGCCTAAAAAACCCAGTTCGCCCATGCGCTTGAAAATATCGCGTGGTATCATTTCTTCTTCTTCCCATTTATTGACATGCGGTAATACTTCTTTCTGAATAAAATCGCGAACGGTTTCGCGAAACATGTCGTGCTCTTGTGTAAACATCTATTTGTTTTAAGGTACGGTGACTGATTGTTACTTCTCTACAGTGGCATTTATACCCCTGTTTACTATTTCATCTTTCATCATTTTCATTTTGGTGTAACTGCCATGCGATACGGAGCATTTTCCCTTATGATGAACTATCAAGGCACACTGCTCTGCCTGCAGTTCGTCATGATTGCAAACTTCTATCAATGTTTCAATGACCCAGTCAAAGGTGTTGTAATCGTCATTATGCAGTACCAATTTAGACTCCACCAGTTTTTCTTCCAGCACATCGGTATCAAGCTGTAGTTCTGTTTCGGTATTGGTAATCATGACTATTGAAATTTAGGAACACGAAGATAAGTTCTTTCATACAAAATTCAAACAGTTGTTCGAAAATGAAGCTTAGCCTATCACTATACTGTAGCCCGTGCTGAAATCTTGTCCTGCATTTAAGGAAATAACTTTTTCGCGTTTGGAGAATTCTATCTTTTGCCCCACCGTGTCCGCACATCCAATCCAGGGCTCAATGCAGACATAAGGGGCATTTTCTTTTGCCCAAAAACCAAGATAGGGGAAGTCATTAAACATCATGCTTAAAAAATGCTGATGCCGGTGCGACCTAATACTTACCTTTCTCGATTGGTGATTTTTAAAAATGAGTGCGTCCCGGTTAAATAAATCTTTCCTTAACCCTAAAACGGTTTGGTTAGAAAGGACATCCTCTGTTTCACCCGTAAAGTAGCCCTCTGCATTTATGAGATGTCTTTGGATATGCTCCGTATGCTCAAACTCCAGATAATAATCTTCGTATTGCTCATTCGCACCAAAGGGCACAGCAAATGCCGGGTGACCGCCAATTTGAAAATATATGGATCTGTCGGAATTATTAAATACTTCGTATGAAACCACCAGTTGCTGTCCCACTATTGTGTAACCAATAAAAAATTCAAAAGCAAACGGATAAATCGCCAATGTATGTTCGTTGGAGCTAAGGCTGAAAACTAACGATGAATCGCTTTTGTGCTTTAGAATAAACTCAGATTTACGCGCAAATCCATGTTTCTCCACATTATATTCCTTATCATCAATCTGGATTTTATCGTTCAAGCAACGGCCAATTACCGGAAAAAGCACCGGAGCATGCCACCCCCAGAACTTTTCATCTGCCTGCCACAGGTGTTCGGTCTTTGTTTCTTTGCAATAGAGCGAAGTGAGCTCAGCTCCAAAATTCCTGGCTGATACCTTTATAAACTCATTTTCTATTGTATGCATGTAATCGTCTTGTTGTTTGTGTAAGTATAGAAACTAGTTTGAAAACCATTGAGGTCAGTCGTATTTCGTGGTTTCTAAAATTCATTTAGGTTTGTCGGTATACATTTAGCAGCACAGCAATGAAAAAAAACTATCGCAATTCTTAGCTTGTTCACCGCATTTGCCTTTACGTTATCCGCTCAGGAATTATCTAAAGAAGAAAAGAAACGCCTGAAGGACGAGTTGAAAAACTATATGAGTGATTTGGCCGGCTACAAGGCCAAGATGCAGGATATCCGCTCCACACTTGATAGTAATGAGGCGGAGATTAAGCGAAACAAAGATGATATCGCTTTTTTGAGTACCAAGCAAGCTGAATTAGAGAAACAGAATTGCGGACTTTGACAAGGAGGTCGTAAAGTGCAACGAGGAATTGAACATTTTAAAAGGAAATCCGGCACCCGGCACTGACCCTGAAAAGATTAACGCGGTGATGGGCACCATCAATAATGCTGCTCAAAAAGGCACCGTTTACAAAGTGCAGATTGGACTCTATAAAGAGTTTAATATCAATAAATATTTCGATCAACCGCGCTACATCGGGTATGAAGAGGTGGATGGAATGAACCGCTATATTATTTCTTATTTCCCTGACGAAAGTATAGCTACGCAGTTTGTAGAAGATGTAAGAAAAATGGGAGTGAAGGATGCTTTTGTTTCAAAATACATTAATGGTGTTCGTGTATATGAGTGGAGCAAAAATCCAAAATACAAAGGGCTTACCGAGCCGGCAACCTTGCAGGAACACCTGGAAAACGAAAAGAAAAGAAAGGTGAATTAACCATCTTCTATTACAATAACAAAAAGCCTCCTGAAAATGGAGGCTTTTTTTATTTGTAAATAGTTTAGTTTAATCCGTATCCTATTTGTAACATATCCAGTGAGCGAAACAAATCATTGTTTAACTCAATAGACTTGTTAGTGGAGCTAAGACGCACGGCATGGCCTTCGTCACGATCGATGAATTTTACACGGACCTTGGTATTGCCCGGATGTTTGTTGAGCAACTCCGATAAAGAGGCAATCAATTTATCGTCTACTTCGAATGCCGAGAGTTCCAAACTGAGATACTTTGTTTGCTTAGTGCGCAGGTCGCTCAGTAAATCAATCTTTGTGATTTTAAACTCGTATTCCGTTTCGCTTTTATAGCGTTTTTGGTACCGTCCGGTTATATACAATTGCGCGTCCTGAACTGAGGCATAATCTTTAAAAGCAATAAAGTCTTTACCAAATAACGAAAACTGGTATGTGCCATCAAAATCTTCAATGGTGAATCGGCAATACTGATTGCCATTTTTAGAAAAACGGGTTTCGGTAGTGGTGACAATCCCCGCTACTTTTACCTCGCGGTCTTTTTTTGTTTCAATGTCATTCAGCCGTGCGGTCGTAAAGGTTTTAATCTCCAGTTTATAATCCTCCAGCGGATGACCACTCAAGTAGATTCCGGTTACTTCTTTTTCACGTTTCAATTTCTCGAGCAAACTCCATTCATCACAACCATTTACAGCCGGTTCCGAAATTTCTGCGCCTCCTCCATCTGAAGATCCAAACAATGAATTCTGATTCATATGGCTCGAAGACTGCATAACGCTTCCGTACTTCGTGGCTTTATCAATGAGTGTGAGACCATCCTTTTTGTCGGGAGTAAAAAAGATAGCTCTGTGATATCCAAAGGAGTCAAATGCACCG
Organism: Bacteroidota bacterium; assembly: GCA_016715625.1. Taxonomy (GTDB): domain Bacteria; phylum Bacteroidota; class Bacteroidia; order Chitinophagales; family LD1; genus Bog-950. The sequence continues at coordinate 34,833 of JADJZU010000001.1, read as the reverse complement.
GCTAATGCCAGCGATTCCAACGCGCGTTTGTTTACCGATCGTAGGTTGGCTCGCTTGGCAAAATTGAATATGCTTTTGAATGGACCATTTTTGCTGCGCTCTTCAATGATACTTTCTACGGCACTTTCGCCCACCCCTTTTATGGCCGATAATGCGTAGCGAATTTCGCCTGCTTTATTAACCGAAAATTGTATCTCACTTTCATTTACATCGGGTCCTTTCACGGGAATGCCCATACGTCTGCATTCCTCCATAAAAAAGGTGATTTTGTCAATGTTTGTTTGGTTGTGCGTTAGAACACTTGCCATGTATTCAGCAGGATAATTTGCCTTTAAATACGCAGTTTGGAATGCCACAAAAGCGTAACAGGTAGAGTGTGATTTATTAAAAGCATACTGCGCGAATGCTTCCCAGTCCGTCCATATTTTTTCTAAGCTTTTGGAATCGAGACCTTTGGCGGCAGCACCACTCATAAACTTACTCTTCATTTTGTCGAGCGTTGCTTTGTCTTTCTTTCCCATTGCTTTACGTAACACATCGGCATCGCCTTTGCTAAACCCGGCCAGCTTTTGTGAGAGGAGCATTACCTGCTCCTGGTATACGGTAATGCCATAAGTGTCTTTCAGATATTCCTCCATTTCCGGTAGGTCATAGGTGATTTTTTCGCGACCATTTTTTCGGGCAATGAAGTTGGGGATATACTGCAAAGGACCTGGTCTGTAAAGCGCATTCATAGCAATCAGATCGTCTAGTTTATCGGGCTTCAGTTCTTTAAGATACTTTTGCATTCCGGGGCTTTCAAACTGGAATGTTCCGTTTGTTTCGGCTCGTTGGTATAGTTCAAACGTCTTTTTATCGTCCAACGGAATTTCATCCGGGTCTATCTTGACGCCATGATTTTGTTCAATAAGCTTCAGGGCATCACGAATAATGGTGAGTGTTTTTAAACCCAAAAAATCCATTTTGATTACACCGGCATCTTCAATTACCTTACCCTGGTACTGTGTAATCAGCAATTCAGTTTCTTTAGAAGTGGCCACAGGTAAAATCTCCGTGATATCTTTCGGTGCAATGATGATTCCGGCAGCATGTATACCAGTCCCACGTACACCACCCTCCAGCTTTTCAGCCTCCTTTAAAACTTTTCCTTCTTCGGTATCGCTTTCATAAATCTTACGCAGTTTTTTTATCTCTTCTATCTCTTCGTTACTCAGTGCCTCTTTATCTTTTAAACTTTTGTCGCCCTCAAATGGCGCATGAAACAGTCTGGATAACTCTATGCCAGGCTTATCCGGAACCATTTTGGTGAGTGCAATAGATTCATTTAAAGGTAAATCCAGTACGCGCGCCACATCTTTGATACTTACTTTAGCCGCTAGTGTGCTATAAGTGACTATCTGTGCAACCTGTGCTTTTGAATATTTATCGACCACATACTTGATTACTTTATCGCGCCCTTCGTCATCAAAGTCGGTGTCTATATCAGGCATAGACTTTCGGTCGGGATTCAGAAAGCGCTCAAAGAGTAGGTTATAGGCAATAGGATCAATATTGGTGATGCCAATGCAGTAGGCTACCACACTACCGGCAGCTGAGCCCCGCCCCGGGCCTACTAAAACATTCATTTTTCTGCCCGCATTGATGAAGTCGGACACAATAAGGAAGTAGCCCGCAAATCCCATGGTTTTAATGGTAAAGAGCTCAAAATTTATTCGCTCTTCAATTTCCGGTGTAATTTCTTTGTATCGCTTGCGTGCGCCTTCAAACGTCAGGTGTTTCAGATATTCCCATTGATTTCGTACATCGGGAGTAAGAATGGTTTTGTCGTCAATTTTTTCGGGGGTGTGATGTATATGAAACTCTTTCGGCAGCGGAAAATTAGGCAACATGATGTCTTGCTTCAGTTTCAGGTGGTCACATTTTCCTATGAGTTCATTTGTATTGTCTAATGCCTCTTCCACATCCGAAAATAAAGTCTGCATTTCTGCTGTTTTCTTAAAAAAGAACTGATCGTTGTAAAAAGCAAATCGTTTTCCTTTTACGCTTACATCATCATCCGAAAATTCCTTTAGTGTTGGAGTACTTTGTTTTTCGCCCGTATTAATGCAGAGTAAAATATCATGTGCATTGGAGTCTTCGCGGTCCACATAATGCGAATCGTTTGTGCAAATTATTTTGACATCATATTCTTTGGCAAATTTCTGAAGTACCTCGTTTACTTTGTCCTGCTCTGACATTCCATGACGTTGCAATTCTATATAGTAGTTCTCTTTACCAAAGAGATTTAGCCACCACTCAAATTCTTTTCGCCCGGCATCCTCGCCACCGCGAATAATAGCTTGCGGCACCATACCGCCCAGGCAACAAGTGGAGGCTATTAGGTTTTCGTGGTACTTTTCAATCAATTGCTTGTCAATACGCGGATACTTGCTGTATAGCCCCTCAATGTATCCCAAAGAGCAAAGTTTAACCAGATTCTTGTATCCATCGGCATTTTTTGCCAGCATCAACTGGTGGTAGCGCCTGTCTTTTTCTTCTTTCGTAAATTTTTGTTTGGTTCTGTCTGCTACAACATAAAACTCGCATCCTACGATTGGTTTTATCGGGGTGCCATCGGGCAATTTGTGTTTACCTGCTTCGGCCACGAAATCAAACACTCCAAACATATTTCCATGATCCGTGATGGCTACAGCGGGCATTCCGTCTGCAGCGGCCTTTTTATACATATTGGAGATGCCTGCAGCACCATCCAGCAGTGAATATTGAGTGTGGCAGTGTAAGTGCGAAAACTTTGGCATAAACAATCGTTTTTGGGAAAATGGAAGCCGAAGTTGCTCTTATTGAATTGGGAAACGGGCACCATTTTTAAACAACTGTGTTGAAAATATTTTCTGTGTTCTCATCGGCTCTTAAGTGCTTTGTTGTATTGCACTATCTGCCATACTGTTAACACAAATTGTTTACATCAGAGGAATAATTTAAGGCTGTGTTTTCCGTTGTTTGAAGTATATGGAACAGCAAGCTGCCATACAGCACTTTCTTTCTTACATCCAGCACGAAAAGCGTTACTCGATTCATACGCTGGAGTCGTATAAAAATGACCTGCTTCAGTTTCAGGTTTTTGTATCTGCCCATGGCACCGCTGCTGAAGTATCTACGGCTAACCATTTGGATATCAGGAATTGGATGGTCAGTCTGATGCAGGATGGCATTTCACCGCGAAGCATTAATCGGAAGGTATCTACCCTCAAAAGTTTCTACAAATTTTTGCTTCGCAAAGGAGAATTGAGGAAGAATCCGCTAGCCAAGGTGCAAACTCCTAAAATGAGTAAACGATTGCCTGTTTTTGTGGAGCAACCCGGAATGGATAAACTGCTGTCGCAAATTGAGTTTCCGGAAGGAGTAGAGGGAAAACAGGATAAGTTGATTATTGAACTGTTATACGGCACCGGAATGCGCAGAAGTGAACTAATCGGGCTAAAACATACCGATATTGATTCTTATCAATCGCAAATTAAAGTGCTTGGTAAGGGTAATAAAGAACGTATAATACCGGTACACTCTAGTCTGATTCAATCTATTCAGCGGTTTATATCTGCTAAAAAAGAAGCCGGAGCGGAAATCGGACTTACACTATTCTGTAATGAGGCCGGAAAACCCATTTCGGCAGCCCGGGTTTATAATACCGTCAAAAAATATCTGAATCTTATAACCACGGTCAACAAAAAGAGTCCGCATGTATTGCGTCATAGCTTCGCGACCCATTTAATGAATAATGGTGCCGATATTAATGCCGTAAAAGAATTATTGGGGCATTCCAGTTTGGCCGCCACGCAGGTGTATACTCATAATACGATAGATCGGCTGAAGGAGATATATAAGCAGGCACATCCTAAAGGGTAATCCCTACTTAAGTTCTTTTATTAACACTTCCCAAAAGAAAAGACCAGAAAAAAATGCTTAAGCCTAAAACATTTACTCAAATAAATCGTTCACCTTTCTATAAGGTTCCGATAACTTTTTTTTATTTAGAACCGTGATTCTTTTTCCTAACCCAAAATTGTAATGCTATGAACGTAGTTATTCATCCGGTGCATTTTGACGCATCATCGCAGTTAATGGAATTTATCAACAAAAAGCTCGCAAAACTGGAAACATTCTTTGACCGAATAGTGGAGGCAGAGGTTTTTTTGAAACTGGGGCCTTCACAGAGCATTAAGGATAAAACGGTGGAGATAAAGGTTCATGTGCCGGGCAAAACACTTTTTGTAGCTAAAACGGCAAAATCGTTTGAAGAAAGTTGCGACTTAGCTGTTCGCACAGTTGCCGGCCAACTCAAAAAGCAAAAAGAAAAGTTAAAGTCAGCCTAATTTTTTTGTCACTCATTTAAATAAAGAACCCCGCCAATGGCGGGGTTCTTTGTTTTGGGAATAATCGCTTTACTCTATTACAAACTTTCTTGTAAAGTGATTTTGTGGTGTGCTGAAGTGAATATAATACACCCCTTGTGCCATGTCTGAAATATCAACAGCCATAAACTGGTTGCCAGCATCTTGTGGTTGATTTAACAAAGCTTTTACTGCTCTGCCTGATACATCCATCATTTGAATCTGCACATGGGCACTTTGGTTTAGTTCATAGTTGATATACAATACATCGGTTGCCGGATTGGGCATCATCCGGAACTGTACATCACCCGCAAAGTCATTTATGCCTACACAAATTGGAACGTTAGCAAAGCCAGAGGTGTCCTGGCATCCATTGGCATCGGTAACTGCTACACGCCAAAATCCTCCTTCCGATGTACAGTTTACATCCAGCGAGTCGTTGTTGCCACCAAGATTAATGGTGTTGCCGGTAGTAGTGTCCTGATTAACTGCGTACTGCCAGCTATAAGTGGTGGCACCGGACGGAGAAGCTACCAACCAGTAGTCGTTGGTAGCACCCACTTGACTAAAGCTAACGCTAGCAAACGGATTTGGGTTTATTGAAATGATTACCGGGTTAACGGCAGTTCCGGTGCATCCGTTGGCATCGGTTACCGTTACGTTATAGCTGCCGGCATTAGATACTACTATGGATTGTGTGTTAGATCCGTTTGTCCAGTTGTATGCATTGAAGGTCGACTGCACGGCAAGTGTGGCAGTGCTTCCATTGCAAATACCCTGATTGCCCGGAGGGGTAATAGTGGGAACCGGATTGGAATTTACTATTACATCTACGGTATCTTTGCCTACGCAGCCATCATTTTACACGGTAACGATGTAGCTACCCGAAGTATTTACGGTAATGGTTTGAGTCTGTTCGGTGTTGCTCCAGTTGTAGCCATCGAAGTTGGCCCCAGCGTCCAGCGTTACACTTCCACCGGCACAAAAAGTGGTAGCCCCGTTCGCTGTAATATCTACGGCTACGGGAATATTAGCTACTTGCACGCTAATAGTTGCGGTTCCGGTGCAGCCGGCATCTGTTGCAGTAAGCGTGTATGTTCCTTGAGCATTGGCGATGGTAGTTTGAGTATTGTCACCTGTGCTCCAGTCGTAAGAGTCGTAGTCGGCACCGCCATCCAGAGTAACTGAGTTGCCCGGGCAGAAAGTAGTAGCCCCTTGTGGGGTAATGGTGACAGAGAGCGGGAAGTTGCCCACCGCTACACTGGCACTTGCAGAACCTGAACAAGAACCTTGTGTTACGGTAACGGTGTATGTTCCTTGACTATTAATAGTAACTTCTGCAGTAGTTTCTGCATTACTCCAGTTATAAGTATCGTATCCTGCACCCGCATCCAAAGTAACAGATCCGCCCGGACAGATATTGGTGGAACCTGAAGCGGTAATGGTAGGCGCAAGAGTGTTAGAAGTAATAGTTATTACTTCATCATCGCTTGCGGTGCATCCGTTTTGAGTAACCGTTACAGTGTAGGTTCCAGCAGCATTCGCATTGATGGTTTGTGTAGTAGCTCCATTGCTCCAGGCATAGTCGCTGTAACCGGAACCTGCATCCAGGGTAACGCTGCCTCCCTGGCAGAAAGTTGTGGGACCATTCGCCCCAATGGTAACAGTGGTATTATTTACAACGACAGATACGGTATTACTGGTCCCCAGACAGGCACCTTGTGTAACAGTGCAAGTGTAGGAACCGGCAGTGCTCGCTGTAATTTGTTGTGTAGTGGCACCATTGCTCCAGGAATAAGAACTGAATCCGGAACCAGCGCTCAGTGATACACTTTGGCCCTGGCAAAATGTAAGCGGTCCACCGGCAGTAATCGTTGTGGATGGATTGTTCAAAGTTACATTGACAGATGCTGTAGCAGAGGCGCAAGCAGCGTATGCAGTTACTGTGTAGGTGCCTACACTGGTTACGTTGATAGAAGATGTTACAGCATTGTTAGACCATTTATAAGCATAAAAACTTGCTGCATTGCTTAACGAGAGTGTAGTGCTTCCACCAGTGCAGATGGTGGTGGTTCCGGCAATGAGCGGAGTAGCAATGGCTCCCGAATTGTGCTTTTGGTTTCCGGTTGCCAGTGTGTCTACAACAATGCAGGTACCGTCCAGATTTTCTACACGAGCCCAAAATTTTACACCAAAACCTTCTGCGTCTTGGTTGGTTAGTGTAAGCGGAAATCCTACAGTAGCATTGGCACTTACTCTGATTCTCAGTTTATATTGTCCAGGGGCATCATAAGTTGTACCGGTTATTCTTACGCATCCCGCTGTACCACCATTGAACTGGTTGCTAGCGTTGTTGGTTTTCCAGCACAATCCGCATGGAAGATTTTCAACAGAATCTACGCGAACCCAGTTTAATGTTCTGGGCGCACCCAAATAAACAATCGTTGTAGGTATCTGCATGTCAATCTTTTGGTCGTATGCCACTCCTATTTGTGCGCATGGAACGCTATCGTATGAGGGGTAAAACCCTAATCCGGGGTATGGGCCACCGGGTGTAAACAGAAGAACCGGATGGGCCGCAAAACTGTGCGGATACGCACAAGGTAAGGGCCAACGAAAAAATGAATGAGAAGATTTTTTTCATGTCAGTGGGATTTTGTTTTCATGAAAATAAAAATCCCCGTTCGATATTTTGGGATCGAGCGGGGATTGTGAAAAACTTGTTGAAAGGGTTCCTAAACGTTGAAAAGGAAATGCATGATGTCACCATCCTGCACTACGTATTCTTTGCCCTCGGAGCGTAATTTACCTGCATCGCGGCAGGCAGCTTCCGATTTGTAGTGTGTAAAATCGGCATAGCTCATTACTTGAGCACGTATGAATCCTTTCTCGAAATCGGAGTGAATGACACCGGCTGCCTGTGGACCTTTGTCGCCCTTGTGTATAGTCCATGCTCTCACTTCTTTTTCTCCTACTGTAAAATAGGTTTGGAGGTTTAGCAGATGATAGGCGGCACTAATCAGCCTGTTCAGCCCTGATTCCTGCAATCCAAGTTCTGCCAGGAATAATTCTCTTTCTTCTGCCGTGTCCATCACAGCAATGTCTGCTTCAATTGCGGCACTAATAATAACCACCTCCGCATTTTCATTTTTTACAGCTTCGCGCACCTGCTCCACATACTTATTTCCACTCACTACGCTTGATTCTTCTACGTTGCAGCAATAGATAACCGGCTTTGCTGTCAGTAACTGGATGTCTTCGATGAAGCGTTTGTCCTCTTCTGCTATTTGTAAGGTTCTTGCACTTTGTCCGCTTTCCAGGTGCTGCTTATATTGCGAAAGCACTTCAATACCCTTGAGTGTTTCTTTGTCACCGGTCTTGCTCATTTTTTTGAGTTTATCCAGCTTCTTGTCTACACTTTCCAAATCCTTAAGTTGTAGTTCGGTGTCAATAATTTCTTTATCACGTACGGGGTTCACAGACCCGTCAACGTGAATAATGTTCTCGTTTTCAAAACAACGAACTACATGGATAATTGCATCCACCGTGCGAATATTACCCAAGAACTGATTCCCCAGCCCTTCACCTTTGCTAGCTCCTTTTACTAATCCGGCAATATCTACAAACTCGATAGTAGTAGGCACTACGCGTTGTGGTTTGGCCAATTCTTCCAATACCACCAACCGTTTATCCGGAACGGTTACGATGCCCACATTAGGGTCAATGGTGCAAAACGGGAAGTTAGCCGCCTGAGCCTTGGCCGAGGAAAGCGCATTGAATAGAGTAGATTTTCCTACGTTGGGCAAGCCCACAATACCACACTGAAGTGCCATGATGATGAATAAATTTTAGTTTTTGAATCTTAAAAGTTCCTGCGGCATCCTGAGTTTTGGGTGGTCTGCCTTAACCGATGCAGAGCCCCCTCTCTTTTCGGCAACCCAAACAGCGTCTTGTGCTGCATCAATACTTACGTTGCGAACAATCACTGATTTATCGCTGCATAAGGTGTAGTGAGCAGTAATCACATTTTCCTCAACCACCAGCGGTAGTTCGCACAATCCTTCGGCTTTCTGAAAGTCTTCAAATTTTTCTTTCAGCAAATTCGCTATCCTTCTTTCTACAATATGGTTGGTCATAAAACCTACATCTGATGGAAGTTTACCGCTGTAATTCAATAAAAATTTCAGTTCACCTTTAGCAGATTCGCTCGTTTGTTCTGGAGCTTGGTTGCAGGCAGACAGGGCTAAGAGAAGCAGCGGCAAGATTTTTTTCATTCGTCTATTACCATTTTAGCAGGTAAGCGAAAATCAATGGCGCTACAATGGTGGCATCGCTCTCCACAATGAATTTGGGAGTGTTTATGTCTAGTTTGCCCCAGGTTATCTTTTCATTAGGCACAGCACCGGAGTAGGAACCATAAGAAGTGGTAGAATCGGAAATCTGGCAGAAATAGCTCCAGAATGGAACATCATGCCAGCCCAAATCCTGATACATCATAGGCACCACACAAATGGGGAAATCACCAGCGATTCCACCACCAATTTGGAAGAATCCAACGCCTTTGCCATCGCTATTTTTGCGATACCAGTCGCTGAGCCACACCATATAATCAATCCCGCTTTTCATAGTCGTAGAATTGATTTCTCCTTTTATGCAGTAGGATGCAAAAATGTTTCCCATTGTGGAGTCTTCCCAACCAGGACAAATAATAGGTAGGTTTTTTTCTGCAGCGGCAATCATCCAACTGTGTTTGGGGTCTATTTCGTAATACTGTTTAAGCACACCGCTCAGAATCATCTTATACATGAACTCGTGCGGAAAATATCGCTCACCTTTGTCGTTGGCATCTTTCCATAGTTCATGAATGTGTTTTTGGAGTCTGCGAAATGCTTCTTCTTCGGGGATGCAGGTGTCTGTTACGCGATTAAATCCGTTTTCCAATAAATCCCATTCCTCTTGTGGCGATAGGTCGCGGTAATTGGGCACGCGCTTGTAATGAGTGTGCGCTACCAAATTCATTAAATCCTCTTCAAGGTTAGCTCCTGTACAACTAATGATGGACACCTTATCCTGGCGAATCATTTCGGCTAAAGAAATACCAAGCTCGGCAGTGCTCATGGCTCCGGCTAGTGTAATCATCATCTTGCCGCCTGCATCCAGGTGGGCTTCATAGCCTTTTGCCGCATCTACCAGGGCAGCGGCATTGAAGTGTCGGTAATGGTGTGTAACAAAATCGCGAATAGGACTAGACATGGTGTGTGAATTTTAGCGGGGCGAAAATCAAAAAAAAAACGAGAGGACGAAGTTATTCTTTTTAGAGGCGGTGAGGTGCTCCGTCTGCTTTTGAGATCGATTTTTACCTTTGGCAGACATGAAATTTTTGATACTTCGATTCTCTTCCATTGGTGACATCGTTCTCACAACCCCGGTAATCCGATGTTTACGGAAAAAGTATCCAAACGCAGAGATTCATTTTGCTACCAAACAGGCATTCGCTTCGCTGCTCACCTCTAACCCTTATCTGGATAAAGTTCATTTGTTAGGTGATTCCGATTCCAAATTGCACAAGCAATTGAAGCAAGAACAGTTTGACTATGTCATTGATTTGCACCACAATCAACGAACGGCTTTGATAAAGGTGCAACTGGGGACTAAGTCCTTATCGGTTAATAAACTGAATCTTGAAAAGTGGGCGATGGTCCATTTTAAATGGAACTACCTTCCGACATTGCATATAGTAGACCGTTATCTGGCTACCTGTGCCAACTTGGGAGTGGTTAATGATGGATTGGGGCTGGATTATTTTATACCATCAGCGGAGGAGATAGATTTACAATCTTTACCGACAGATTTTAGAAATGGATACATAGCTTGGGCAATTGGTGCTCAGCATTTTACTAAGCGGTTTCCACCAGCTAAAGTAGCAGCCGCAATTTCTAACCTTCATACACCTGTAGTTTTGCTGGGAGGCAAAGAGGATTCGGATAATGCTTCCATAATTTTTAAGGAACTTCGGGCTACACCTGCCTTGCTATGGAACGCAGTGGGCCAATTCAATATTCACCAATCTGCCTCCTTAATTCGACAGTCTCAATTGGTAGTCGCTAATGATACCGGTCTTATGCATATTGCCGCTGCTTTGCACAAACCCATAGTTTCACTTTGGGGAAACACAATTCCTGCGTTTGGGATGACACCTTACTACGGTTCGCAGAAAGTATCCGGTGCAATTATTGAAAACCAAAACCTCCGTTGCAGACCCTGTAGTAAAATTGGTCAATCCGATTGTCCTAAAGGGCATTTTGATTGCATGATGAAGCTGGACGAAAATTATATTGCCTACACTATTAATAGTTTGCTCGCTTCAAAAGCCTAAACTTTGTATTCAGCACCGAGTTCTTTAATGATAAGCTCAATCATCTTTTCCTTTTTGGGGTCATATTTGTCCTTCAAATCATAACCCCATCGCTTGGCAAGTTGCTGCATGAGCCAGGCGTTGAATCCCCCTTTCACCTGCTTAATAATTTCAAACGCATTGTTCCCGGTTTCGCGGTTGATTAACTTGAAAAGCATTTCACCCTGGCTGGTGCTCAGGTCTTTCAATTCCTTTTCAAATTTGGTGCGCATCTCCTTTTCCAGGTCTTTTCTATAATGCCTGTACTCGCGTTTTTTGGAACCGTTTTTTTCTTCTTGTAGTTCGGCATATAGTTCTTTGGCAATCTTTACGTAAGGCATCACCTTTTTTATCCGGCTTTTGTATTTGTAATACATCATCCAGTCTTCCTTCGTTTTAAAAGAAACTACGGTTACATCGTTTAGGTTGATGGTAGGCATAGTGTCTGTGGCACTTAGTTCGCCCGGGTCCAATATGTATTTGATGCTGGTATCTGTCAAAGCCTCTTTTTCCTGGCTAGCCACCTTGAGTTTTCCTTTTTGTGCAAAGGCCGAAAAAGAAATTAAAACAGCTGCAATAAAAATAGTGACCGACTTCATATGCTTCATTTCTTTCATGCTATTCCAAAGGGCGTACCAATATTTATTTATATGAGACTGGACCGCATTTTATCTGGATTTATCCCATTTTTCAACAAAATCGATAAGTGCATTTTTTACTATTTCTAAACTCTGGGGTTCAATATGGTCTACAATGTCGTTTCTGGTGTGGTAAGTAAAGTCGTAGTTCGTGGCGCTCATTCCTATGATGGTCACTGCTGGTATTCCCCTTCGAGTAAACGATACAGCATCGGTTCCTCCAATGGGCACTGCCACATTTTTGGGGGCAGCATGCACCTTCACGAAGCTTTCATTTAGCTTTTTAATCAAAATGGGAGAGTGGCTGGCACCGTTCATTGTTTCTTTGTTGACTACTGCGAGTTCTGATACCAGCCTCACACCGTCTATATTAATCAAATGCGCATTCTCTTTTTTCAATGTCATTTCGTTTTGCCTTGCATAAGCGCGGGATCCGCAAAGCCCTTTCTCTTCGCTGCCAAAGCTGATAAATTTTACCCTTGTGTTTTTTAAAACAGAGATTCCGTTTCGGCTTTCATGGCTAAAGTGACGGAAAGTTTCGAAGGCTATGGCTATCCCCGACAAATTATCCTGTGCTCCAGGCACCGCCTCTTCGGCATACATACTCCACCACACAATAGTCAGCGGACTGGCCAGTAGAAAAAACCACCACAAATATTCAGCTGCAGCATAAGGGTGTATGGTAACCGAAAGGTTATAAAGCATTTGTAATGCCATGAGTATTCCGCATGCTACCGTCATTTTTACACCTGTTTCTCCATATTTAAACCACCAGCGATACTCCAGTGTGCTGTCCATGTGCCCGCTGAAAATAAGGGTGGACTGCACTTCACCCGAAGGTTCCAGCGTGGCTTCTACATTGGAGGATGTTTGCAGCTTTCCCGGAAAATTGGTGAGTATATCTCTATACATTGTTAAGTCAAACACAATAAAAAACATACTGGTGGCTGTTAGAAGCAATGCAATAGGCGGAGAAATCTTGATGATAGCCAGCGACAAAAAATAAATGACCACGTAGTATTTCAACTTGCCAAACCGTGCATTTAAATAATCTTTAAACTCCAAGACCCGCACGTGTGGTGTGTATTGCCTGCACTTGTCTGCCACGAAATTTTGTGCTTTGTATTCCGCTTCGCTACCGGCTACCCGCGGCCCGAAAAGTGTGATGATTTCATTGATGAGTGGAAGCATACTGTACCGCACTATTTTATTTTGTCTTCCACTATCCTCAGTACCTCTGATTCCAGAATGCCTGCTTGTGTCAGCCATTCATTGGCCTGTTGCAAAGTGGATGTTACGTATGCTTTGTCTGTATACGAAGATGCATTGATTTTTACATTCAAAAAGGCTCCATAAACAGCCGCTCTGGCACACAATGCCCCAACACCTGCATCGCTCACAGAATTTGGATTCCCTATTTCGGCCATCGTCTTGATTAAACTCATACTTTCAAGAGATAGTCGCATCACCCGGAGTGGCACTTCTATGGCATGCTTCGTAGCTCTCTGTATTGCCGCTTGCCGCTCTGCTTTTTCAGTATCGTTAGATTTTGGTAAACCGAATGCATCCATAATTCGATTGAATGCTCTTGTGTCTTCGTCCACTAAATGAAGTAGTTGGTCTTTCAGTTTTTGTCCTTGTTCTGCGTAATCCGAAAATTCTTTCCATCGGCTATCCCATCCCTTTTTATGTGACGAGAGATTAGCAACCATGGTCGCTAAAGAAATGCCGAGTGTTCCCACATAAGCGGCAATAGAGCCACCACCCGGAGCAGGGCTTTCACTTGCTGTTTCGTTGGCAAACTGTTTTAGGTTAAGGGCAACAAGAGGAGAGGTGTTGGAGTCTTCCAGCATGTATTCAATAATCCTTTTACGCGGTTCAAAAGGCACCAACTCATCCAGCCCCATACTTTTTACCGCTATCTTAATCAACTCATCTTCACTCACTCCGATGCTGCGTTGTTGCTTTTCTAAAAAGTACTTTCCGGCATCCAGCATAGATTGAAGCGGAATGAGACCAATAAGTTCGCTACCGGTCACTCGCATGCCGCGCTGGTGCGCACTGTTTACACATTCATCAAAGGCAATATGAACAGGAGTTGCCTGAATATCTGTCAGGTTCATACTTACCTGTGCCACCCCATACTCCGGTATATACCAGCCAATTCCTTTTACAGATTTGCATTTACCAGGCTGTATCACATCCACTCCATTCGGGTCTTTTACCTTTCTGCCTTGTTCACGCACATCAAAAGCTACGGAATTGGCTCTTCGGGTGCTGGTAGTATTTAAGTTCACATTATACGCTATTAAAAAATTTCGAGCACCTATCGCAATGTTTCCACTTCGTTCGTTCCATTCTGACTTGCCAAAATCAGGTTTCCATTCCGGTTGCTTAATTTTTTCAGCAATGCCTTCATATTCACCGGCTCTCACATTTGCCAGATTTTTCCGGTGAGGGGCGGTGGCTGCAAATTCATAGAGGTAAACGGGAATGTTTAATTGGTTTCCTACCCGCTGCCCCAGTTCTCTGGCACAGGCAATGCAATCGTCCATAGTGGCATTGGCAATGGGTATAAACGGACAGACATCCGTAGCTCCAAAACGTGGATGCGCTCCGCTGTGTTTGCTCATATCAATTAACTCTGCTGCTTTAGAAATGCCCCGAAAGGCCGCTTCCACTACTGATTTTTCATCGCCAACAAAGGTAACCACGGTTCGGTTGGTTCCTTTGCCGGGGTCTGTATTTAAAAGCTTAATGCCCTCCACACTTTCTATGGCATCTGTAATTTGTTTAATAATGTTCATATCGCGCCCCTCGCTGAAATTGGGAACACATTCAATAATCTTCTGCATATATCTTTTGTTTTTGACCGACCGTATTGAATCAGGTAGTGGGCCTGTAAATTACGTTGCCGGCTGATTTGGCAAATTCCTTTTTCTGTTCTGTAAGCAAAATGTGCAATTTCATAAGACGGGTGATTTCTGCTTCGTCTTTTATCTCGCGAAGCAATTGTTCAACCTTTTTGAGCTCTGCAATATTTCTAAACTGCTTAAACCGCAGCACCGCAGACAGTATATCTTTGACAAAAACGGATTTTTTATCGGGGATAATGATTTTGTGTTTTGCCGTCCAGTTTTCGCTCAGCGAATATGGTTGCGATAAAATATCAATGGCCAGCGATGCAATATCGGGCTCATGATGGCTGATGAAATACTGGTCATCGTTTACCTGGCCATTTGCAAACTGGCGTCTTATATCATCTAATACTTTTTTAAATAAGGGATGCTCCATATCAATTCCATCCAATTCCTCCAGTACATAAGCTGTGACAGATATAGGTGTTCCTTCTGCATCTATTTCCCAATTGCCAAACTCCAACAAAATACGAATCACATCTCGCTCCACCAGATTTAAGCCGGAGATTGCCGGTGGCTGCAAATTTTCCTGATGAACAGATTCCGGTAATTGATCTTCGCGAACTTCTATTTGCTGCTGCTTTCTTTCTTCACTAGCCGCTTCATTTTGTTTTTTTCTGCGAACCTTGTTGGTTTCGGTTATCAGAATCTGCTCGTTCATATCGAACAACTGCGCACATTCTTTTACATAGACCGATCGCTGAATTGCATCCGGCACCTTGGCAATAGAGTCTATGATATCACGAATGAGTTGCGCCTTTTTGATAGGGTCGCTTTTAGCTTCATCGGCAAAAATGGATGCTTTAAAGGAAATGAGGTCCTTTCGGTTGTTTTTGATAAAGGCACCAAACCCTTCTGCGCCTACTTTTTTTACATAGGAATCCGGGTCCTCGGGCGAGGGCAACACCACAATACGCACATTCATACCTTCTTCCAGAATAAGGTCCGTTCCTCGCAGGGCCGCTTTTACACCTGCTGCATCACCATCATACAGCATGGTAATGTTTGGCGTAATGCGTTTAATCAGCCGTATTTGGTCCACAGTGAGTGCTGTGCCGGAAGATGCCACCACATTTTCAATTCCTGCTTGATATAAGGAAATAACATCCGTGTAACCTTCTACCATCAGACATTCGTCTTTCTTACGAATTTCATTTTTGGCAAAGTAGGCACCGTATAGAATTTTACTCTTTTGATATACTTCACTTTCGGACGTGTTTACATACTTCGGAGCTTTCTCATCCTTTATCATGATACGTCCGCCAAAGCCCACCACTTTCCCGGTCATGTTGTGGATGGGAAACATCACTCTGTTTCGGAAAAAATCGTAAGTCGAATTTTCTTTAGGTGAGGTGATTCCCGCCTTCTTGAGTACATCGAGCTGAAATCCATCTTTTAGGGCTTGCTTGGTTAGCACATCGCCACCCTCGGGCGAAAAGCCCAATTGGAATTTGTCGATGGTGGCTTGTATAAAACCTCGTTCTTTCAGATAAGCTAATCCGATTCTGCCACTTTCAGTATTCAGCATATAATCGGAGTAGAATTTCTGCGCGTAAGCATTTGCAATGTGAATGCTTTCGGTCAGGCTAAAAGCTTCTGCTTCCTTTTGCTTTTCCTCATCGGAGCGGTATTCTTCCTCTACTTCAATGTTATACTTCTTGGCTATGTATTTGAGCGCATCCGGATAGGATAACTGCTGATAGTCCATCAAAAAACGAACCGGGTCACCTGCCTTTCCGCAACCAAAACACTTATAGATGTTCCGTGCCGGATTTACATTAAAGGAAGGCGTTTTTTCATTGTGAAATGGGCAAAGACCCAGCAGGTTAGAACCTCTCTTTTTGAGATTAACGAATTCTCCCACGATATCTTCTACGCGGGCCTCGTCCATTATTTTTTGTATGGTGAATTTCGAAATCATGCTACTCTCGATTGCCGAAATTAGTAAAATGATGCACGACTGATTAACCCCTCGCAAAATGGCTAGCCGAATCTTAGTATTTGCATTTTTTTGCATTCGCTGAAACCTAATGTGGTATTGGTTCTTAGCTTTTTTGAGAGTTTGTCTTTCGCGCTGATTAAACGATTAGTTACAGCTTAAATCATACTCGAAATATTTCTTCACCAAAACAATTAAGGAGGAAACAGATTATGAAACGCTTTACTCACATTCTTGCAGCCGTTATTTTGGTTTTATCATGCAGTATCGGATATGCACAACACCAAGCTCATTCGATTTTGAATCTTCGGTTAAATGATAATGCACCATTTAAAGTGTTTGTTGACGGTAAGCCTTACTCGAAACGTGTAACTCGTGCTCGGATTAGCGATTTAACGCCTACTCGCCACTACCTACAGGTTTATCGGGTTGGATATTACGCGGGCTATGAAACTTTGGACAATGCATTTCGGGGCTATATTTCAATTCAGCCTTGTAGCGAGAGTTTTGTGACTGTGGTTACTGAAGAGAACAGATTACAGTTCGATAAGGTAATTGCCATGGAGAATCCTAATTGGGGAAACCGCCACGATAAAAAGGACGTTTGTTTCTATCCCAAACCGGGGCGCAACAATAACTCTGTCTGCGAGGTGATACAACTGCAGCCTGTAGGTCCTCAGCCCATTGATCCGGCTTCGTTTGGGCAGTTGAGACATACGATTTCAGTTGCTACTTTTGAGAATACCAAGCTTACTATTTTTAAGCAGGCTCTCCTGCATCATTACTTTACCGCTGCCCAGGTTCGAGAACTGATGTGTCTTTTCACTTTTGAAAGTTATAAACTGGATGTTGCCAAGTTAGCATATCCCAAAACACTGGATCCGCAAAACTATTACCTGATTAACAACGAGTTTACTTTTAGTAGTAGTGTCGATGACTTGAACGACTACATTGCTATGCGATAAAAGATGGGTGGTAATGGGTGGCCCCTTCGAAAACGAAGGGGCTTTTTTATTTCTTGTGTTTCCACCTTCGATGGCTCCAGAGCCAGTCTGCCGGGGTTTCCCGAATTTGATTTTCCAGCATGCGCACAAACCTTTCGGTCAATTCATTCTCTGTAAAAGCGGTAGGGTCCTTTTCTATTAGGATATTTTCAATCTCATAATAGCCACGGTGCACTTGTGTTACTTTTACAAAAACAAAGGCGGCTTGGTGTGCTTTGGCAAAACGAGCCGGACCGGTCATGAAAGCTGTTTCCTGGTGTAAAAACACACTCCAGTAGGCTCGTTTAGGGTTGCTATGTGACTGATCCGCCAAAAACATACCTACCGATGTTTCACCTAGACCCTGCCGGAGGTATTTCGGTGTTTCCTGCATGCTGATCAGTTTCATTCCAAATTTGCCACGGACCTCTTTTAATTTTTTATCAAAATCGGCATTTCGTGAAGGGGTATAGATGGCATATTTCAGATATTTATCGATGTAAATACTGGAGGATAGACAGGCCATTTCCCAAGAGCCGCAATGTCCCAGAACGGCTACTACATTTTTACCCTCGGCACATAAATTTTCCACCAAACTATAATTGGTAACAATGGCTCGCTTCAAAATCTCTTCTTTACGAATCCCGATGCAAAGGATAGATTCCACAATTCTGTCCGATAAATTCTTGTAGAATTCTTTGGTAATGGATGCTAACTCCTCTTTGCTTTTTTCAGGAAAGGATTGATAAAGATTTTTTTGAACCACACTCCGTCTGTATCTGAATACATGTTGCAGCAGAAATGCAATAACATCAGCGATAAGATACCACCAGGCAACCGGTAGCCGCGATAACAGCTGCAATGCAAAAAAGCCGGTTTGGATGATAATGCCAGTGAACATGTAACTTCTGTGATAAAAGGGGTGTTACTTTTTCTGTAGTTCACCGGCCCGTATGGTAAACTCGCGCTTTTTAACTCCGGTTTGGTCTATAAACTCCAGTTTAGCCACACGGTTTCCTGCTTCTCCGCTCAAGCTAACTCTGCCAAAATTTTTAAACCCAAAATCGCTTTTAGGAACCCGGTTCTCGTTTTTGTAAGCGCCTAATAATCGTCTAGGCAAAGTGGGAGAGGTGAGTGGCGAACAGGTAATGTCATACATCGGGTATCCTTTCCATTTTAGGGCATTTACTTCGCTAAAGTGTTTGTCTCCGGTCAGAAAAACAACTCCTTTAATGTTGTTATCGGCAATGAAATCAAGTAATTCATTGCGTTCTTTCATGTAATCCATATAGGTTTCCCCGAAGGCATTAGCCGTTAATATCTGCGTTCCTAAACAAATAAACTTGAAACTGGCATCGCTAAACATCAATTTGTTTTTCAGCCATAGCATCTGTTTTTCGCCCAGCATGGCAGAAGCACTATCGCCAGCTTTTTCGCGATAGTACCTCCCATCTGTCATAAAAAACTCAGTGTCGTAGTATTTGAAATTGAAAAAATTACCCTTTACATTTTCATTTTCAGGATAGGTGTTAGGCCAGAAATTCTTGAATATAAGGAGAGCGGTATCCTTTAACGCAAACGTGCCGTCTGCATCGTTAGGGCCATAATCGTGGTCGTCCCACATAGCATAGTTAGGCGTGGTGGCCAGCAAATCGCGATAGAAATGGTTGTAGGTTTTTCTGATTTTCAGGTTGCGCTTGAACATGCCTTCAAAGCTGCTCCAATGTTTTTTGTAGAGGTAATAAACATTGTCGCCCAACCATACCATAAAGTCGCCCCTCTTACGCTTCATGTAATAAAAAATCCAGTTGGAGCCACCGGGGAACACCCCTTGTGTGATATCGGTTTGCAACAACGAGCAAGAACCTATCAGAAAGTTAAAATCTTTAACTGAGGTATCGGATTGAGTTTTAAAAGAGTAGCGTGCATGAGCGCCCCAACCGTCAATTGATATAATGATATTGTATTTGTGGTCGGGCTTAAGCCCGGTAAACTCCATAGTAAGTGTTATGTTCCCTTTTTCATCGGTGATGGAGTTGGCGCTGGTGGGGTAATAAACTCTCTTTTCAGCAGTGTCACCTAGTATCAGCATGTTGTTGCCTTGTCCTCGGTAGGCAATCCAGATTTTAGCCGAGTTTTTAGTGACTGAGCCCACCACCGGTCCGGCAATCAGCTTAGGCTTTTGAGATTTTTGACCTATTACAGACCCGGAAATAAGTAGCAATATAGACAGGAGGAAAATGTTACGCATAGCGCGTGAAAGTAGTATTTCATTTTTCGTTTTGAAGTTGAAACCCCGACACACTTGCGCTTACGAATAATACCCTTTACTTTGCCGCGATCTTAAATGGACACGGTCAAAAATATTTTATTGGTAGAAGGTGATGAGCGCAGTGCTCATGATATATTACGCTTTTTGAAAGTAAGCGGCTATATGTTTTCAGTGAGCCATGTGTCGGACACTGCCGATGCGCTGAATTATCTTCATACCAGGCGGCCCGACTTAGTCTTGCTGGATTCAGCTATTACCAACCATAAAGAATGGAGCACACTCCAGTCCTCATTCCAGCGCGATAATGTGCCACTTGTTTTATTATCCGATGCATCGCCCATTGAGGCGCAAAAGCATGCAGGAGCGGTAGGTGCTACAGATTTTCTGGTAAAGAACAAGATCAACCTTTTTCATCTCCAAAAAACAATTGTAACGGCCCTTAAACTGACAGAAGCGGAAGAAAAGTTTGAACATACATTGACCGGATATGTTGCTCAGAACGAGGCTTTTTTTACGGTTTTGAATCAAATGTCGGAGGGAGTATTGGTAATTAACGCTGGCAATGCTATTCGATATGCCAACCCGAAGGCCTACAGTATTTTAAGTGAAGATTATTTAAAAATTTATTTGGCTGACTACATCTGCTTTCGCGATTTGAATCAGGAACAAGTGATTGAAATGAATCCTACACCGGAAGTGGCCATTCAAATTCGAGTAAGTAAACTCGATTGGAACGGTGAGGCATGTAACCTATTTGTTTTTGAACACAAAACACTGCCGCAAAAACAATCTTTGGAGAACAACAAGACCTTTGCCCAGTTAGCGAACAATTTGGAGTTACATGTGCTGTTTACTAAAGCGGATACGATTGTTTTTGCCGATAAAGCCTGTCAGAATTTGCTGAAGGTAAATGCCGGAGATATACAAGGAAAGCCACTCCGTGATTATGTGGAATTGAATATAGATGTGCAGGAGGGTATTTCCATCCAGTCATTTTTAAGTAGTAAGCAGTCGGACGGATTGATAAAGTATAGCGATGGCAGTACGTTGGCCGTAAATGTTGTTTCAAAGCCAATGAGTGTGGATGGTGAGTTGTATCAGATGTATTTTCTCCAGTTGAAAAATTCGGATAGCCATGCCGGGGTGCCACGCCACAGAGCCGATGATGATTCGTTTTCCAGTGAGAATGTGTTGCATTTGGCATCGCATGATTTGCGCGAACCGGTACGCACCATTCTAAATTATGTACAGCTTATTTCTGATAAGTTGAGTGAAGAGAAATATAAGGAGGCGAATGAATATGCAATGTACGCAAAAGACGCAGCAGAAAGAATGGAGCGTTTGCTCAGCGATTTAAAACTCTACATCGCTTTAAATACCCATAAATTCCAGTTGACGAAGGTATCGGCTAAGCTGACGGTGAATGATGTGCTTAAAAGTGCGAAGCAAAAGATTCAGGAAAGCGGTGCACAGATTAGTGTAGCTGAATTGCCGGAGGTAAGTGCGGATAGAGAATTACTGGAAAAATTATTCGCTCAGTTAATCGATAACGCCATTAAGTTTCACAAAAAGGATAGAACGCCTATCGTGGATATCGGATACGATAAATACGATGGACAAGTGGTTTTTTGTGTTCGTGATAACGGTATCGGTATCTCGAAAAAATATCAACAAAAGATTTTTGACTTGTTTGAAAGGTTAAATCGCGTAGACGAATTTACCGGCAATGGTTTGGGCTTGGCTATTTGCAAAAAGATTGTTGAGCTGCATGGTGGTCAAATCTGGATAGAGAGTTTGCCGGGCTTTGGTAGTAGTTTCTACTTTACTCTTCGGGCGAAGTAGTCAGATATTCAATATCTCGTAAATTTTAGGATTCTCCCTTAGCGCGGTTTCAATCACGGTGCTATCTGTGTCCGAAAGAAAAACCTGGCCAAAGTCGTCACCTGCAATTATGTTGAGCAACTCGCGACTGCGGTCGGGGTCCAGTTTGTCAAATATGTCGTCAATAAGCAGAAAAGGTCTAAAGCCTTTAGCCGCCCGGATAAATTGATACTGTGCCATTTTCATGGCCACTACAAAACTCTTTTGCTGCCCTTGTGACCCGAACCGCTTTATTTTATTGGAGTCGATAAAGAATTCAATATCGTCTTTGTGAATTCCGCTTTCGGTGCGTTGCAATATCAAATCGCGTTTCAAATTCTTTTCAAGCAATGATTCCAGAGGAGTATCTCTTAATTGGCTGGCATATTGAAAACTGACTTTTTCTCGTTGGAGGCTCAGTGTTTCATAGTAGTAGCTGAAAATAGGTTGTAATCGTTCAATAACCAGCGACCGCGCTTCAAAAATCTCCGTGCCTAATACATGTAACTTGTGATTGTATGTTTCCAGCAAGGCTTTGTCTAAGGTATTATGTTCGGCAAATTCCTTAAGTGCTGCATTGCGCTGTGACAGGAACTGATTATACTGCATCAGATTCTCTAAATATTTCATCTGTACCTGCGAAATCGTGCTGTCCAGAAATTTCCTTCGCTCTTCGCTTCCTCCGGTTACTAGTGCATTGTCATCGGGAGCTATCATTACAACAGGGTATTGTCCCACATGTGTACTGAATTTGGGCACGGGCACTTCATTTACCAGCAGCTCTTTTTTTCTGCTGTTCTGAAACTTGTAAGTGATAGTATGCTTAGTTTGGTCGCGAACAAGGGTTGCATCTATTCTAAAGAAATCCTTGCCAAACAGAATGTTTTGCTGGTCATTGTGGCCAAAATAGCTTTTGGTGAGGCAGAGATAATAAATGGCATCGAGCACATTGGTTTTACCTATTCCATTGTTTCCTATCAGGCAGTTTATCTTTCTGGAAAACTGAAACTCGCGCTGAGGGTGGTTCTTAAATTGGAGGAGTGCAAGTTTGGATAGGAACACTATATTTGACCGCTTTTTTTAAAAAAAAATGAACGTGGCGAAAGTAACTAAAGACACCTATTTGTATTGGTATGAAATGATGGTGCGTTTGCGCAGGTTTGAAGAGCGGGCGGGTATGTTGTATGGCCAGCAGAAAATCAGAGGTTTTTGTCATTTGTATATAGGCCAAGAAGCTGTGGCGGCCGGCACCATGAGCGCATTGCGAAGCGATGATCGCATGATTACCGCTTACCGCGACCATGGTTTGGCCATAGCAAAAGGTATTTCATGCAACGAAGCCATGGCTGAACTTTATGGAAAAGTGACCGGTTGCACAAAGGGAAAGGGTGGTAGTATGCATTTTTTTTCAAAGGAGAAAAGCTTTTTTGGCGGTCATGGAATTGTGGGCGCACAAATAGGTCTTGGTGCCGGAATCGCCTTAGCTGACCAATATTTGAATAAGG
The DNA here is from genome assembly GCA_016715625.1 of Bacteroidota bacterium. GTDB lineage: Bacteria > Bacteroidota > Bacteroidia > Chitinophagales > LD1 > Bog-950. Next base: position 11,936 of record JADJZU010000001.1, on the reverse strand, counting down.
ATAACGTAACCATTTGCTACTTTGGGGATGGTGCTGCCCGTCAGGGAATTTTGCACGAAACTTTTAACATGGCCATGACCTGGAAACTACCGGTAATCTTTGCCTGCGAAAACAATGGTTACGCGATGGGCACCTCGGTGGGGCGCAGCAGCAATGTTACCAAGATTGCCACACTTGGGGCCGCTTACGATATGCCTTCTGAGTCGGTGGATGCCATGAAATGTGAGGATGTGCACGAAGCGGTTTCGCGGGCCGCAGAACGGGCTCGAAAAGGAGAAGGACCAACTTTTCTGGAGTTGTGCACTTACCGTTACAAAGGGCATAGCATGAGCGACCCGCAAAAATATCGCACTAAAGAAGAAGTGGAAGATTATAAAAAACTCGACCCTATTGAGACTACTTTGGCTACTATTTTGAAAAAGAAATATGCCACTCAAGCCGATATAGATGCTATTCACGAGCGGGTGGAGCAGGAAGTGGAAGCAAGTGTTCAGTTTGCCGAAAACTCACCTTATCCGGATGATGAGGCCCTGTATGAAGATATTTATGCAGAGCCGGATTATCCTTTCATGAAGGAATAGTGCTTTCAAATTTTATTATTGCACTCCTTTTTAGTTTAAGAACCCATTAAATATTACTCAATTTTAAATCAGAACATGTCAGACGAAAAAGAATTACAGGAAGAAATCACTGAAACAGTAGAGCAGGCAAAAGAGAAAACTCCTTTTAGTGTGGAAGAGTTTTACGAGAACAATAAGAAAGCCGTTGGTATAGCCGGTGGTGTAATTGCGTTACTGGTAGTAGGCGCTGTATTTGTATTTGCAAAATGGCTCCCTGAACAAACGTTGAAAGCACAAACCGAAATGCGTTATGCGGAATTTTGCTTTGCCAAAGACTCTTTCAATTTGGCCTTGAATGGCCGCACAAGCGGCACAATTCCGTTTAAAGGGTTTGCATTCATCGCCAAAGAATACAGCCTTACTAAACCGGGCAAACTGGCTAATTACTATGCCGGCATTTGTTGCCTGAACCTTAAAAAGTATCAGGATGCTGTTGATTATTTAGATAAAGCATCGGTAAATGACCCGGTAATAGGCGCTGTGCGATTGAGCGCATTAGGTGATGCCTATGCTGAGTTGGGTAAAATGGATGATGCCGTAAATTATTATCAAAAAGCAGCCGGTTATGCTACCAACGACATTTATACTCCATTCTTTTTGATGAAAGCCGGAATGGCTTACGAGAAGCAAGGCAAAATGGAAGATGCCCAAAAATTATATGAGAAGATTCGCGATGAATATCCTAATACCGAAGAAGGACGCGATATCGAAAAATATATTGCTCGGGTAGGCGGTAACTAAAACAACCCGTAATACATTTTAATAAGAGCGAAGAACCCATTCTTCGCTCTTATTTTTTTAACGATTGGCTTACTACTTATTAACGGACTAGGCTGATTTCTACCAAAAGAATTGCTTCATTCGCACCCTTAATTTCCCTCTATGATTAAGCATCTTTTTATTGCCTGTTTGGCTACCTTTTTTCACGCACAAGTATTCGGTCAGTTAATTATTAATGAATTATCGCAAGGCGCAACCGGAGCAAAGGAGTATGTGGAACTGCTGGTTACCGGAAATCCTGTGTGTGGTGGCAGCAATACGGTCGACCTTCGCGGTTGGATTATAGACGATAATAATAGTTGGCATGCTACAGGTTCAGGTACCGGAATAGCCGGTGGACACGTGAAGTTTGATAGCATACCACAGTGGGCAAATGTGAAAATAGGTACGTTGATACTCATCTATAACGATGCGGATATGAGTGCTGCGGTTTCAGCTTTACCTGTAGATACTGCCGATGTAAATAGCGATTGTGTTTATATCATTCCAATCAGTTCGGGTGTATTGCTTAAAAATATCACATTGCCTGTGAGTAATGGCGCTATGACTACTTATGCTGTGCCCGGTAATGTTTACACTACTGCAGGTAACTGGATTTGTCTGGGGATGTCCAATAGCAACGATGCTTTTCACGTAGTGAATCCAGCCAATTACGCAGTTCCTTATCATGCTATCGGATGGGGAAATAATACCAATCAGGTAAATGTTTATTACGGAAGTTCGCAAGGAGGTTATGTCATATACATGGCAAATACAAATTCAAACGACCCATTTGATGCTGCTAACTATTTGGACACTACTGCTACTACGAGCGAAACACCCGGCTTGCCTAACAATGCTGCAAATGCCGCTTGGATTCAGTCTTTAAACAATAATTGTCAGCCATTTACTGCTCCTACCGTTTCTTTCAATAACCCGGGGGGTATCGGTTGCGGTAATCCTACGGTTACCATTACGGCAACCTCGGGCACACCCGGAGCTTTGTTTAGCTGGAGCAATAATGTGCAAGGAAGTAACAACACGGTTTCCAATGCAGGGATGTATTATGTTACAGTGACCGATGCCGGAGGCGTATGCTCCACTATAGATTCCATCAGCATTACATCGTCAGGCTCTTTGATTGTGTCTGCTACATCTACTAATGCTTCTTGCGGAACTAATAATGGAAGTGCAGGAGTAACCGCTACTGCGGGAACGGCCACTGATTATTTATGGAGCAATGGCGCTGTGACTGCTACTATCAATAACTTAAGTGCCGGCACTTACACTGTAACCGTTACAGGCAGTGGAGGTTGCACAGCTAGCGCCTCTGTAACCGTGAGTGGTTCTGGAACATTGGCTATCAATGCTACTGCCGTGGGTACTACTTGTGGAAACAGTAATGGCTCCGTTTCCGTTACCGTAACATCCGGTACGGCTATTAGTTATCTTTGGAGTAATGGTGCTAATTCGGCAACTGTCTCCAATCTTTCTGCTGGTACTTATAGCGTAACGGTAGATGCCGGAGGCGGCTGTACCGCTACCGCTAGTGCGGTAGTGAATGGCAGCGGAAACAATTCGGTGAGTATACAATCTGCCGATTCGATTTTCTGTTCAGGCGACAGCACCGAAATTTGTGCTCCGCTTGGTTTTGTATCTTACTTGTGGAATACCGGTGCTACTTCCTCCTGTATACAAGCCAAAAATGCCGGAAACTATCGTGTTACCGTTACAGACAATGCCAATTGTACGGCAACTTCCAATACCGTACCTGTGGCGGTTTATCCATTGCCTCCGGTATCGGTGAGCGTAAATGGTGATACGTTGAGCGCTTTTAATGCTGTTACCTACCAATGGTTTTTGAATGGGGCAGAAATTCCCGGAGCCAATAGTCCTGTGTATGTGGCGCAGCAAGCCGGAAGTTATCAGGTAGCAGTTACCGATTCGGTGGGTTGCCGTGCGTTTTCAAATGCTGTTGCTATTGTGGTAGGCATTGAAAATGGGATGGAACTGGCAGGGGTGCTCGTATATCCCAATCCGCTTTCGAGCGGAAACTGGATGATCCAAACTTCACCTGCCTTTATAGGTAGGCAATTAGAGTTGATGGATAACAACGGGCGAGTGGTATATAGTGCTTACATCCAGAGTTCGGTGATGGAAGTAGCTCAAGATTTTGCCAGCGGAATTTATGTTATGAAAGTGCAAAATGGAGACGGCTTCATTATCAAAAAGGTGGCTAAACTGTAAGGATATCTTCAATTTTTACATTTGCTTTTCTCATATATAACAGATATATCAATGGCTACAGGATTTTTCAAAGTGCCTACGGCACATAATGAGCCCGTAAAACAATACGGTAAAGGAAGTAATGAGCGCCAGGCACTGCAAGCAAAACTGGCAGAAATGCGTGCCGAGGTTCGCGATATCCCCATGTTTATTGGCGACCGCGAAGTGCGCGATGGTAAAAAGATATCACTGCATCCTCCACACGATCATCAGCATTTGCTGGGATACTACTATAAGAGCGAAAAATCGCATGTTACAGATGCTATTAACGCAGCATTAAGTGCCCGCGAAAAATGGGTGAACCTTCATTGGGAGCACCGCGCCTCCATTTTCTTGAAAGCCGCTGAATTGATTGCCGGGCCTTATCGCATGGAATTGAATGCCGCTACCATGCTGGGGCAGTCTAAAAATGCTTTTCAGGCCGAAATTGATTCTGCCTGCGAAATCATCGATTTTCTTCGCTTCAACGTCCAGTTTATGACTGAGATTTATGCCATGCAGCCGCAAAGCAGTGCGGGCATTTGGAATAGAAGTGAGTGGAGACCGTTGGAGGGATTTGTCTATGCCCTCACGCCATTTAACTTCACAGCTATTGCCGGCAATCTGCCCAGTAGCTGTGCACTCATGGGTAATGTGGTTGTTTGGAAGCCTTCCAACACACAAGTGTATTCCGCTTATGTGCTCATGAAAATTTTTAAAGAGGCTGGCGTCCCTGACGGTGTTATCAATTTGATTTACCCTTCCGGCCCCGATGCAGCGGAGGTCATTTTTCAGCATCCCGATTTTGCGGGTATCCATTTTACCGGAAGTACGGGGGTGTTTCAAGACATTTGGAAAAGTATTGGCAATAACATACATCGCTATAAAAGTTACCCTCGTATTGTGGGTGAAACGGGTGGTAAAGATTTTATCATGGCACACAAATCTGCAGATGTTAAAGTGTTGTCTACGGCAATTTCTCGTGGTGCCTTTGAATATCAGGGGCAAAAATGTTCGGCTGCATCAAGGGCCTATGTTCCTTCCAACTTGTGGGAGAAAGTGAAAGTGCAAGTATTGGAAGATTTAAAAAGTATGAAGACAGGTCCTGTGGAAGATTTCGGGAATTTCGTGAACGCTGTAATTGATGAGAAGAGTTTTGATAAACTGACATCTTACATTGATGCCGCTAAAAAAGATAAAGATGCCGAAGTAATAGCCGGTGGTAACCACGACAAATCCAAAGGCTATTTTATTGACCCCACTATTATTCTGACCACCAATCCGCATTATGTGACTATGTGCGAAGAACTTTTTGGGCCGGTACTCACTGTATATGTGTACGATGCAGAGAAATATGAAGAAACACTGGATGTGTTGGACAAAACATCCATCTATGCATTAACAGGGGCTATCATAGCGCAAGACCGATATGCTATTGAACTGGCCACAACCACACTGCAAAATGCAGCCGGTAATTTTTACATCAACGATAAACCCACCGGGGCTGTAGTGGGGCAGCAGCCTTTTGGAGGCGCACGCGGCTCAGGAACCAACGACAAAGCCGGTAGCATGATTAATCTTTTGCGTTGGGTTTCTCCTAGAACAATCAAAGAAACCTTTGCTCCGCCCGTGGATTATCGATATCCCTTCTTGGAACAATAATTTAGTGAAGTGCGTGAGATGATTGCTGTCATATTACCGCGATTACCAGCTTATCTCAAAAAATCTATTTTTGGTTAAATCAAAAAAAAACGACTGATGAATTTTAAACTTTTACCTGTTATTCTTTCCTGTTTTTTAACGTTATCGGCTTATGCGCAAAATGCTAAAATCTCAGGAGTAGTAAGTGAAGAAAGCGGAGAGGCACTGATTAGCGCAAACGTGGTGATTGATGCGGCCAAAGGCTTTGCTGCCGTCACCGATTTTGATGGAAAATATGAAATCAGTTTACCGGCTGGCAGCTATGAGGTGAGTTTCCGATATGTAAGCAAAGATGAACAGAAACTAAAAGTGACTTTGGCCGAGGGCGAAAACAAAACACTGAATGTGGTGCTCAAAGAGAAAGCCAATTTGATAGATGTGGTGGTGGTAACCGGTACCAAGTATGAACAGAAGTTGGGCGAACAGACCGTTTCGATGGATGTGATTAAAGGAAGTTCACTTACCAATCAGAATATTACAGATATGAGCCAGGGTATGAGTCGGGTTCCGGGTGTTACCATTGCCGATGGTCAGGTAAATATTCGGGGTGGTGCCGGTTGGAGCTATGGTGCAGGTTCTCGTGTTCAGGTTTTAATCGATGATCTTCCTTTGCTTACTGCAGATGCAAACGATGCTAAGTGGAACATAATTCCCATGGAGAATGTTGACCAGTTGGAGGTCATTAAAGGTGCAGCATCTGCATTGTATGGTAGTGGTGCATTAAATGGAATTGTTAACGTTCGAACTGCCTATCCGGTAAACGAGCCTTACACAAAAGTGACTGTTTACACCGGTATTATTGAAAAGCCGGTGTTGCATCCCAAAATGGCTTATTGGGGTAGCAATGCGCCATTAAGTGGTGGTGTAAACTTTGCTCATCGTCAAAAATTTGGTCAGCATGACCTTGTTTTAGGCGGAGCGTACGATAGTAACAACGGTCACCTCGATTCCTCCGATACACATTCTGTACGCGGAACAGTTAAGTATCGTTATCGTTTCAAAAAGATTGAAGGCTTAAATCTGGGTGTAAATATCAGTGCTTACCATAGTTGGGGAAAAACGTTCTTTTTCTGGAAAGGATACGGCAATATAGAAATTGCTCCGGGTAATTTCGTAAACTACGATTCACTGGCCTATAAACCTTTTGGCGGCACTATTACACAATACAAAAGCTACCGTATCACCGTAGACCCTTTTGTGGACTACTACGACAAAAAAGGCAATCACTTCAAGTTACTTACTCGCTTCTTTAATGCTACTAACACTAACAATACCGGTCAGGGTTCAGTGCCCAACTTGTATTATGGGGAGTTTCAATACCACCGGGGCTTCGAGTTCAAGAAGTTTAACTTCAACGTAGTGGCCGGAACGGTGATTAACTATAGTGATGTAAATGCTCCCAAAAATTCTACCAATAGCCTTTTTGGTAAGAATACAGCCCTTAACTATTCCCTGTATGCGCAGGCGGACTTCAAATTTTTCAAAAAACTCAACGTTTCTCTTGGTGCCAGATGGGAATACTTTAACATGAAGAATTATGCGAAAGACAGCACTGTTACCATAAACGGAAGCGATACCACCGTAAGTTACTTCGACCGGCTTGCTTCTAATCAGAATTCAATCAATGATTTGCCGTATCCATTATTCCGCATTGGTTTAAATTATCAGGCTGCAGAGGCAACGTATATAAGGGGCTCTTTTGGACAAGGATTCCGTTATCCAACTATTGCCGAAAGATACATTAGTACTGTGGTTGGTCCATTGGTGATTGCTTCTAACCCACAGCTTAAACCTGAAAAAGGATACAGCGCTGAGTTAGGAATCAAGCAAGGCTTTAAACTTGGTAAAGGCTGGGTTGGTTTTGCAGATGCATCTTTTTTCTGGAATCAATATGAGGATATGATGGAGTTTACATTTGGTCAGTTTGGCGCGCAAAATACCTGGCTAGACCTCAACAGAAACTTCGGGTTTGGCTTTGCCTCACAAAACGTGGGCCAAACCAGAATTCTGGGAACCGAAATTGTATTGGCCGGTCAGGGTAAACTAGGCCCGCTGGATGTGCAAATAATGACCGGGTATAACTTTATTGACCCTAGAGCCATTAACTGGAACGACACACTTTCTTTATATAACTACGAAGGTGTAAAGCTTCAAAACAAAGGATCTGCATTAGCGGCCTATAACCAGCCGAATGGTGACAGTACTCTGGATATTAATTATGCCATGACCTCTACCTCTAAATCAAATATTCTGAAATACAGAAACAGACACACGTTCAAGTTTGACTTAACGATGAGCTACAAAGGTTTGGAATGGAACACTAACCTGCAATACGCTAGCTATATGGAGAACATTGACTACGCCTTTGTGAGTGGTCTTTTCCAATTACTCGGCAAGTCGGCATTTGGAGGGGTAGATTATTATCGCAAGCAAAAAGAAGCTACGGCTATTGGTAAAGGTCGTGGCGACATTGTATGGAACATGCACTTAGCTTATAACTTTAAACAGGGTGTTCGTGTGGCTTTTTTGGTTAAAAACTTGCTCAACTGGGAGTATACTCCCCGTCCTGCCTACTTAGAGGCTCCACGTAATTATCAGATTCAGCTTAGCTACGTGTTTGGCGGCAATAAGAAGTAACACTTTCTTTTCCTTTATAAACGAATAAGCGAAACCCCAATCGGTTTCGCTTCTTTATTTACTGTAATATGATTATTCTCACCTCTGTAGGAAATATGGAAAACGATAGTATTGGCACACCAAATCAAGACACTATAAAATGAAAATATCTTTTCACGGAGCTGCACAAATGGTAACAGGCAGCAAACATCTGATTACCCTTGATAATGGAATCAAGATTTTGCTCGACTGTGGGATGTTTCAGGGGAATCCACGCGAATCTGATGCCCTGAACCGCGATTTTGGTTTTGAACCTTCTGAGTTGGATTATCTTATTCTTTCGCATGCACACATCGACCATTGCGGTTTAATTCCACGTCTGGTGGAGCAAGGCTATAAAGGTAAAGTCTATTGCACACCGGGGACTTTTGATTTAGCCCGAATCCTTTTGTTGGACTCGGCCCATATTCATGAGTCGGATGCGAAATATCACAACAAGAAGCGAGCAAAAAGAGGCGAGGAGCCCATTGAGCCATTGTATACCATTAAAGATGCCGAAGACTGTTTTTCGCATTTTGAGTTGATTCCTTATCATCAAGTGAAAGAATTGGCAGAAGGCGTTCGCTTCCACTTTACGGATGTTGGACACATTATGGGTAGTGCAGCTGTGCACTTAACCATTACTGAAAAAGGTAAAGAACAGCGCATTACCTTTAGTGGCGATGTGGGCCGTTACAATGATGAACTGCTTCGGTCGCCCGAAGTGTTCCCGCAAACAGATTTCCTGATTCTGGAATCCACCTATGGCGATTCATTGCATGAAGATGTGCACCTGACCGAAAACAAACTGTTGGAAGCCGTTGTGCAGACGTGCCTGAAGAAAAGAGGCAAACTGATTATCCCTTCTTTTAGCGTGGGTCGAACACAGGAAATAGTATATGCGCTCAATCGGCTTGAGATTGATAAGAACCTGCCGGATATCGACTTCTTTGTAGACTCACCGCTATCGGTAGAAGCTACCGGTGTAATGAAAGACCACATGAAGGAACTGAATCAGAAGTTTCAGAAGTTTTTGGAAAAGGACCCTGCTCCGTTTGATTTTAAACGTCTGCACTATATCACCAATGTAGAAGAATCCAAAGAACTGAATACCCGCGAAGAACCTTGTGTCATTATATCCGCATCGGGCATGGCCGATGCAGGCCGAGTGAAGCACCACATTAAAAACAATATTTCCGATCGCAGAAATACGATTCTTTTGGTGGGCTACTGCGAACCCAACTCGCTCGGAGGCAAACTGATGCGGGGGTAATAAGGAAGTAACCATTTTTGGTGAACCGTTTTTTGTAGAAGCAGAGGTGCGCACCATGAAAAGTATGAGCGCCCATGGCGACTACGAAGATTTATGTCAGTTTATTGCCTGTCAGGATGCTGCGGCCGTTAAAACACTTTTCCTGGTGCATGGCGAGCCCGATGTTCAGCAAACTTTCAGAAGCAAACTATTGCGTAAGAAATTTGCCGATGTGCAGATACCGCACCTTCACCAAACCTTTGACCTGCGATGAACCGCGAACTATCCGAGAATCAATTGCTGAGCGCGCTCTTCTCCAATTCTTCGGAGGGGATTATTCTGGCAGCTGCCTCCGGTGAAATTGTGTTGATTAACCCCAGTGCCGAAAAAATGTTTGGTTATGCGCACTCCGAATTGATAGGGCAAAAAATTGATGTGCTGTTGCCGAATTCCATGCAGCGCGCCCACGAACACCATCGCCACACCTTTCACCAAAATCCGGTGAACCGCTCTATGGGCAAGGGCCGCGATTTGTTTGCTATGCGAAAGGACGGAACTACCTTTCCGGTGGAAATCAGTTTGAGTCATTATGAACTGCTGGGGAGTTCATATGCCATTGCTTTTATTATTGACATTACCGTACGCAAACACAGCGAGCAGGTGCTGCAAATGCAGAAGGATGAACTGAAAAGAGTGAGCGATGAAATCAGAAAACTGAATGCTGACCTGGAACAAAAAGTAGCTGATCGTATCATGATGCTGCGCGAAACATTAGTGCAGCTGGAACGCTCCAAAGATGATTTGGCCGAAGCGCTCGAAAAAGAAAAAGAACTCAGCGATTTGAAATCGAGATTTGTATCCACCGTATCGCACGAATTCAGGACGCCACTGGCAGCCGTATTGTCTTCTGCATCGCTGCTGGCTAAATATGTGAAAGAGGAAGAACAGGATAAGCGTGAGCGCCGTAAACAGAATTAAGGAAAGCATTAAACATCTCAACGACATGCTGGGCGATTTGCTGTCGCTGGGCAAACTGGAAGAAGGATTGATAGATGCCAAGCCTGAGCTCTTTAACTGTGAAGAGTTCATGAGCGATTTTATCTCTGAAATGAACAATATTGCCAAGCCACAGCAGAAGATAGTTTTTCATCACAGTGGCAGCCAGGAGGTGTATACCGATAAAAGAATAATTCGGAACATATTACTGAATCTGGTTTCCAATGCCATTAAGTTTTCGCCCGATGACGGGTTGATTGAGTTAACTTGTGACAATGCAACCGATGGGTTGCGCTTAACCGTAAAGGATAGCGGTATCGGTATCTCTGAAGAAGATAAGCAGCATCTGTTTGAACGATTCTTCCGGGCACGCAATGCGCAGAATATTCAGGGAACCGGCCTGGGGCTACACATCGTATCGAAGTATGTGGAACTGCTGCACGGCACCATTGTTTTTGACAGTGAATTAAATAAAGGGGACTACATTTACAGTTACTGCACCAAATTCATAAAACATGAAAAAGAAAATTGTTTTAATAGAAGACAACAAAGCCGTAAGAGAAAATATTGTTGAAATTCTGGAACTGGCCAACTATGAAGTTTTTGCGGCACCCAATGGGAAAAAAGGAGTAGACCTGGTGCAGAGCGAAACTCCGGACCTCATTATCTGCGATATTATGATGCCCGAGCTGGATGGCTACGGAGTGTTGCACATGCTAGGCAAAAACACGAAGACCTCATCTATCCCCTTTATTTTTCTGACCGCCAAAGCCGACCGCACCGATTTTAGAAAAGGAATGGAGATGGGAGCCGATGACTACATCACCAAACCTTTTGATGATATAGAACTGCTGAATGCTGTGGAAATCCGCCTCCGAAAAAATGATTTGCTCAAGTCGGAGTTTGCCACCAATCCGGAAGGGGTCAATGATTTTTTAAACAACGCCCGCGACACCGCCAAAATTGATTTGACTAAAGGTGACCGCGAAGTGCAGCCGTTTAAGAAGAAGCAAATGATTTACATACACGGCCATCGTCCTTCTTTTTTGTATCTGGTGGTGAAAGGTAAAGTCAAAATTTTCCGCACCAATGAGGACGGCAAAGAATTGATTACCTCGCTGCACAAAGAGGGCGATTTTATAGGTTATACTTCTTTGCTCGAAGAGACTAGCTACCTCGATAATGCCGAAGCGCTCGAAGATTGCGAACTGATGCTGATTCCCAAGTCCGATTTTTATGCACTACTGAATACCGATGCGCAGGTGGCCAAAAAGTTTATCAAACTGCTTTCGCAAAATCTGGTGGAGCGCGAGGAAGCATTGCTGAATCTGGCTTATAACTCGCTGCGCAAGCGTGTGGCCAATGGATTGCTGCATGTATATGATAAATACAAAAAGCTGCCGGGCGATAAACCGAAGCTGGAGATACCACGCGAGGATTTAGCGCAGGTGGTGGGTACAGCCACCGAGAGCCTCATTCGCACCCTCAGCGATTTTAAAACCGAGAAATTGATTGAGATTAAGGAAGGGAAAATTTGCGTGATAGACGAAGCCAAATTGAAGAACCTGCTTAATTGATAGCCTCCCCTCTCTATGAAAATCCTGTCGGCTCAGCAGATGCAAGTGCTGGATAACTACACCATAGCACACGAGCCTATTTCCGCTATTGATTTAATGGAACGAGCCGCT